>NZ_JADPUN010000144.1 GCF_015690345.1 Plantactinospora alkalitolerans
CCCCCGGGACCGCGCCCCGGAGCCGCCCCGGCCCGGGGACCGAGCCCCGGAGCCGCCGCGTCCGCCGCGTCGGCGGGCCGCAGAGTCGGCTCGGGGATCGGCGGGAGTTCCGGAGCCGACGCCCACGGAACCACTAGCCCCGCCACAGCCGGTGGCCGAGCACGTCGAGCCGCGGTCGTCGGCTCCAGCCGGCGCGGCGGCGATCCCTACGGACGGACGGCGTGCCGATGTCCAGACGATCGCGGAACGTGCTCCGACCGCCGACCCGCCGGCCGGCGTACCGCAAGCCCTGACCGAGGAAGCCGTGCCCGACGCGTACGTTTCACGTGAAACGCCGTCGCGTGACCAGGACGATCCCCCGTTGGCAATGGAGGCAATGCGCGCTGTGCAAATCCTGAACCCGAGCGGCGAGGTGACGATGCCGCGTCCGGACCGGCCACGGATCATGTGTGTTGCGAACCAGAAGGGAGGGGTCGGCAAGACCACCACGACGGTCAACCTGGCCGTGGCCCTGGCGCTGCACGGAAATCGTGTCCTCGTCGTGGACCTCGATCCGCAGGGGAACGCCTCCACCGGCCTGAACGTGCCCCATCATGCCGGTGTTCCGGACGTCTACGACTGCCTGATCGACAACGTCCCGCTGGCCGAGGTGGCGCAGGGCGTCGAGGGGATTCCTGACCTCTGGTGCGTACCCGCCACCATCGACCTGGCGGGCGCGGAGATCGAACTCGTGTCGGTGGTGGCGCGGGAGTCGCGGTTGGCCCGGGCCATCGCCGGCCATCCTGCCGAATTCGACTACGTGTTCATCGACTGCCCGCCGTCCCTCGGGCTGCTCACGGTCAACGCCCTCTGCGCCGCGCAGGAGGTACTGATCCCCATCCAGTGCGAGTACTACGCGCTGGAGGGTCTCAACCAGCTGATCAACAACATCAACCTGGTACGGCAGCACCTGAACCCCACGCTTGAGGTCTCGACCATCCTGCTCACTATGTACGACCGGCGCACCCGCCTGGCGGATGCGGTGGAGCAGGACGTCCGGAACCACTTCGGCGACAAGGTCCTGCAGTCCGTGATTCCGCGGAACGTGCGGGTATCGGAGGCTCCGAGCTACGGCCAGTCCGTCATGACCTACGATCCCGGATCGCGGGGCGCAACGAGTTACTTCGAGGCCGCCCAGGAGATCGCGATGCGAGGGGTCAAAGAGTCTGTTGGCCGCAATGTGTAGCTCGGTTGATTCGTCGGGAGGCGTGGCATGAAGAACCGTCCGCGGGGCGGGCTCGGTCGAGGTCTGGGCGCGCTGATCCCCACCACGGCGGAGCCAGTCTCTTCAGTGGTGACGGCCGAGCCGCCAACCGCCCGGCCGGAGCCTGCGGCGCCGCCGGCCGGTGAGAGCACCTGGGTGGCGCCGACGCCTGCGGCTCCGGCGCAGCCGTCGGGACCGGAACTCGCTCCCGTTCCGGGAGCTCGGTTCGCCGAGATCCCGCTGGACTCGATCGTGCCGAACCCCAAGCAGCCCCGGCAGATCTTCGACGAGGACGCCCTCGAGGAACTGAAGCTGTCGATCCAGGAGGTCGGATTCCTCCAACCGATCGTCGTACGACAGCTTCCGGACGACCAGTTCGAGCTTGTCATGGGCGAGCGGCGCTGGCGGGCGGCGCAGGCGGTCGGCCGGGAGTCGATTCCGGCCATCGTCCGGGACACCCGGGACGACGCGATGCTCCGGGACGCGCTGCTGGAGAACATCCACCGCGCCAACCTGAATCCACTGGAGGAGGCGGCGGCGTACCAGCAGCTCCTGGAGGAGTTCGGCGCGACGCACGACGAGCTGGCCCGACGGATCGGCCGGAGCCGCCCGCAGATCTCGAACACCATCCGGCTGCTGAATCTTCCGCCCGAGGTGCAGAAGCGGGTGGCCGCCGGGGTGCTCTCCGCCGGTCATGCCCGCGCCCTGTTGGGTTTGGAGGATTCGACGGCGCAGGAGGACCTGGCGCGCCGGATCGTGGCCGAAGGGCTCTCCGTACGGGCGACGGAGGAGGTCGTGAAGATGGCCGAGATCTCCCCCACCCGACCCAGTCCGGCGAAGCGGCGGGCCAAGGTGCACGCTCCGGGCCTGACCGATCTGGCGGATCGGCTGTCGGATCGGTTCGACACCAGAGTCAAGGTTGACATCGGTCGGAACAAAGGCAAGATCACGATCGAGTTCGCCACGGTCGACGACCTTGAGCGGATCGTCGGTGTCATCGGTATGGCGGAAGCCGACGCCCAGAACGACGACCTGGACTGATCACGGCGCCGTCGGTGCGACCGGGAGGGTCCTGACGGAACCCCTTCCCCGAGAGGGGGCCGGGTTCGCCAGGTTCCCGGAGCCGCCGGGCCGATGCCTTGGATGGCCACGATCTCCCACACACGGGATCGTGGCCATCCGTTTCTCCGGCCCGGCTGAGGTACACACCGTCCCGGGCCGAAGCCGCCGGCCCTCGTCCCCGCCGGCCCTCGTCCCTGCCGGGCGGGAGGCCCTGCCGGGCGGGCTGGCCCCGCCGGGCCCACGACGGGGCTGGGCGGTGTCCCGTTTCACGTGAAACCAGCGCGTCGAACCGGTGGGCCGGACGCTGCCGGTGTGCCGGACGGGTCCGGACGAGAACGTCGCCGGGAGCCGCTCGCGAGCATCGTGTCGATGGATCGTTCCGCCCTGCCGCGCGGCCCCGGTTTCCGATCCGCGGTAATCCACAGGCGTTGTCCACAGGCTGACCCCGTTTCACGTGAAACCGCGCGTGGAACGGGGTCCACGCCTGTGGACAACCGAGCCCAACTGACGCCGATCGTGCTGTTTCGGGACCGCGGACGCCCTCTCCGGCGCCGGTCGTGTCGCCAACTTCCGCCGTCCGACGAGGTCTCCGGAATCCCGATCGCCGGCAGCCGAAACAGGTAGGGACAGCGGTCTGAAACTCGGTTAGGGTCAGCCTCGTGTCCCACACCCCTCCTGCCGTACCGGACTTCACCAGGTGGCCCTCCTTTCCCTTCGAGGGCGACTTCCGGGTCAAGCAACTCGACGAGCCGGTCGCGGTCGAACCTCCGCGCAAAGGCGAAGGCTCCGGTGAGTGTCATTCCTGCAACGCTCCCGACGATGCCTACATCTGGGTCAGTGAGCGTTGGCGGGTGCGTGCCATGGACCGGCCCACCGGCCTGCCGATGGTGCTGATCCTCGAGTCCCGTTCTCATCTGGATCTGGGCGACCTGCCCAACCTTCTCGCCGCCGAACTCGGCGTGATGACGGTACGGCTGGAACGGGCGGTCCGCTCACTCGACGGGGTGGCCCGGGTGCACGTCAACCGTTGGGGTGACGGTGCCGAACACCTGCACCTGTGGTTTCTCGCCCGGCCGTACGGGCGGCTCCAGTTGCGGGGCACGTTCCTGTCCCTCTGGGACGACATCCTGCCGGCGATACCCGAGTCGCAGTGGCGGGAGAATCTGGCGATGGTCGCGGCCTGGCTCGCCGAGTTCGGTGGACGTCCACTGGCCGAGCCGCCCCGCATCCAGTGGCAGGCGCCGTCGAACCTGACCCAGCAGGCCGCCTCGGGGCGGGAGGCCGCGCTGTCAGGTGACGATCCCGCCGTGGCGCTCGCCGCGCAGTCGGCCGCGCCTCCGGCGGAGCCGCCGGAGGAACCGGCCCGGCCCGCCCCTGAACGCGAATCCTCCGGCGATCCGGCGACCCGGGCGTACTGAGAGGTACCCGGCGGGTCGTAGGAGCGTCAGCGGGTCCCTGAGCGGTAGGACGGCCCGGTGTGCCGCCAGGCCTTCGACGACGGGCCCCACCGAAGGTGTGTGGCAGCCGAGCGGACCGGGGGCAGCCACGGTCAGGACTGGCCGAGGCCCCGGCGCTGGGACGCGCGCGCCACCAGCGTGCGCAGCAGCTCGCCGAAGTCGAGTCCGGCGGCCGTGACGGCGAGCGGCAGCAGCGAGGTCTCCGTCATTCCGGGCGAGACGTTCACTTCCAGCACGTGGGGCCGTTCGGCCTCGTCGACGATCAGGTCTACCCGGGACAGGTCCCGGAGCCCGAGCGCGGAGTGGGCCGCGAGCGCGGTCTGGGCGACCCTGGCCGCCGCGACGTCCGACAGTCGCGCCGGGGCGTGCCAGGTGGTCAGGCCGGCGGTGTACCGGGCCGCGTAGTCGTACACCCCGTTCCGGGGAACGATCTCGACGGCCGGTAGCGCCTGTGGTCCGGTGCCCAGGTCCACCACCGAGACCGCCACGTCCATGCCGGGAACGTAG
The DNA here is from genome assembly GCF_015690345.1 of Plantactinospora alkalitolerans. Lineage (GTDB taxonomy): Bacteria > Actinomycetota > Actinomycetes > Mycobacteriales > Micromonosporaceae > Plantactinospora > Plantactinospora alkalitolerans. The sequence goes on from NZ_JADPUN010000144.1 coordinate 4,270, forward strand.
CGCTCGACGAGCGCCGTGCTGTCGTAGGCGAAGCAGCCCACCATTGCCGCCGGTAGCGCGGCCGGGTCCCGGACGACCGCGGCACCGAGGCCGGAGCCACCCTGGGTGGGCTTGATCATGAGGGGCAGTCCGAGCCGGTCGACGATCCGATCCAGTACGGCCACCGCCCCGAGTTCGGAGAACCGGTCGTGCGGCAGAGCCACCCAGTCGGGCGTCGGTATTCCCGCCTCCCGGAGCACCGCCTTCGCGGACGGCTTGTCCCAGGCCAGTCGGGACGAGCGGGCGTCGCAACCGACGTACGGCACGTCGCAGAGGTCGAGCACACCCCGGAGCGAGCCGTCCTCGCCGGTCGAGCCGTGCAGGGCGATCACGACCGCGTCCGGCGGGTCGTCTCGCAGGAGCGGAAGCAGGGCGACATCGGCGTCCCGCAGATCCGCCTCCACCCCCGCCGAACGGAGCGCGTCGAGTACCCGTCGACCGGACTTCAACGACACGTCCCGTTCGTACGACAGTCCTCCGGCGAGCACGAGGACACGCAGTTCGGCGGTTGCCTCCCGAGGTAGCGGAAGCGGCCAGTCTGCGGCGCGGGACGGATCGGCGGGGGAGTTCGTACCCATGCCGGAGATCATGCCAAGTCGGGACCCGGTACGTCCGCGCCGGCCTGCCCCCGACGGCTCCGGGTCGGCCCGACGACCGTGCCGAACACCTCGCGCATGGCGGTCTCCTGCTCCATCACCGTCGCCAACCGGCGGACACCCTCGCGGATCCGCTCCGGCGGAGGGAAGGAGAAGTTCAGCCGCATGTGCCCGGTGCCGGTGCCGTCGGCGTAGAAGCCGGTCCCGGGCACGTAGGCGACCCGGGCCGCGATGGCCCGCGGCACCATGGCCTTGGCGTCGAGGCCCTCCGGCAGCGTCGCCCAGACGAAGAGTCCGCCACCCGGCTCCGTCCAGCTGGTCCCGGCCGGCATGTAGTCGGCGAGCGCGGCGAGCAGCGCGTCGCGGCGCTCCCGGTACACCTCACGGTAGATCTTGAGTTGCTGGCGCCAGGGCATCGTGGACAGGTAGGTGGTGACAGCGGCCTGGGCGAAGGCACTCGGGCAGAGGATCTGCGCCTCGCTGGCGATGACCAGCTTGTCCCGTACGGCGTGCGGGGCCAGGATCCAGCCCACCCGCAGCCCCGGGGCGAAGGTCTTGGAGAAGGTGCTGAGGTAGAACACACCGTCCCGGCGGCGCGCCCGCAGCGGAGCCGGCGCCTCGTAGTCGAACCCGAGCTGGCCGTACGGGTCGTCCTCGACCACCAGCAGGCCGGCGCGTTCGCAGATGTCGAGTACCCGCTCCCGTCGCTCCTCGGTCAGCGTCACGCCGGCCGGGTTCTGGAAGGTCGGGATGGTGTAGAGGAACTTGGCCCGTCGACCCGACCGGGCGACCTCGGCGATGGCCAGTTCCAGCGCCTCGGGGATCAGGCCGTCGGCGTCCATCGGTACGTGCACCACCTGCGCCTGTGCGCTCTGGAAGACGCCGAGCGCGCCGACGTAGGTCGGCCCCTCGGCCAGGACGACGTCGCCGGGATCGAGGAACAGCCGGGCGATCAGGTCCAGCGCCTGCTGGCCGCCGACGGTGACCACCACGTCCTCGGGGGAGGCGCCGCAGCCGACGTCGATGCCGGAGAGCGCCATCACCTCGCAGATCCGTTCACGCAGTTCGAGCGTGCCCTGACCGATGCCGTACTGCAGGGTCGTGGTCCCCTGCTCGGCGGCGAGCTGGTTGAGCATCTCGCCGACCGCGTCGAGCGGCAGTGCGGCGATGTACGGTGCACCTCCGGCGAGCGAGACGACCTCCGGCCGGCTGGCCACGGCGAACAGCGCGCGAATCTCCGACGCTGTCATGCCGCGTACCCGCCGGGCATAGCGATCCGTGTAGTCGTCGAGCGTCGTGCCGGTCATGCCCTCTCCTCGCTGCGCTCGTCATTCTGACCTGCGACGCGGGGCCGGTCGATGCCTCCGGTCCGGTCGCCTCCATCGTGGTCATCTTGGCCGGGTCGGCTACCGGCCGCATCCCCGGCAGGGCGCGAACGGCACCTCGATCGCCGCATCCGCCACGTGTCCGCCCTCCGGAGCCCCGGTGTGCCGGGGACGGGTCGGGCGGCGGCCGGCAACTCCGCCGGTCGGCGCTCGTCGGTCGATCGTAATCCGATTGACCGTATCTGGCCCTCGCCCCAAGCGGTTGGTCCATATGTCGGACCGGTTGAGCTGCCCGTGGCGGCGTCTGACCGGGCGGTCCGGGCATCGCTGCCCCGATCCCCTCCCGAGTCGCAAGGTTCCGGCGTACGATCGCTCGTTGGGGGTAGGGACCGGAGATGGTGATGTTTGCGGCCTTTGGACCCCCGAGTAGGATTTTTTGGGGATGCGCCGATGTCGCGACGTCTGGTCAGTCTGACCCTGGACACACTTGAAGACCTGCCCCGGCCCTGCCGCCAGTGCGTGTACTGGGAGCTGGATCCGGTGGCGGCCGGGCGAGCCCGCGAGGCGGGTGATCCCGGCCTGGAGAAGGAGGCCTGGGTATCGCAGACCCTGCTCGAGTGGGGTTCCTGCGGAAAGCTGGCATACGTCGACGGTATGCCCGCCGGATTCGTGATGTATGCCCCGCCGGCCTACGTTCCTCGGTCGATGGCGTTTCCGACCTCACCGGTCTCCGCCGACGCCGCGCTGCTGACCACGGCCCACATCGTCACCGCCTTCGCGGGGGGCGGACTGGGCCGGATGCTCGTCCAGGGCGTCGCGCGGGACCTCACCAAGCGGGGGATCAAGGCGATCGAGGCCTTTGGCGACGCGAAGTTCGGTGACGCCGGTGAGGGGGCGGGCGGTTGTGTCGCCCCGGCCGACTACTTCCTTTCCGTCGGGTTCAAGACGGTACGTCCCCATCCGCGCTATCCCCGGCTGCGGCTGGAGCTGCGGACGGCGCTGTCCTGGAAGTCCGACGTCGAGTACGCGCTGGAGAAGCTGCTCGGCTCGATGAGCCCCGAGGGACTGCTCCGCCCCGTACGGCCGGCCACCCGTACGGCCGCCGGCTGACCCCGCCGGCCGGCATCGCGCTGGACGGAGGACGCCAGGTACCCGGTCAGTCGAGGGAGGCGCCGGCGGCGACCACCGCACGCAACTCGCTGACGTCGATCGAGCCGGTGGGCACGTCCTCCTCGACCGGGAAGTACATCCGCTGTACCGCCGCGACGACGGCGTCCACGACCCCGTCCCGGAACCGGGGGTCGGTCAGCCGGGCCAGATCGTCGGGCGAGGTGAGGTAGCCGACGTCGACCCGGACGGCCGGCATCCGGGTCAGCCGGAGCAGTTCCCAGGTCTTCGCGTGGATGTGGCAGTCGCGCAGGCCGGTCCGGGCCACGATCTCCCGCTGGACCAGGCCCGCGAGCCGTTCCCCGACGGTCGAGGTCACTCCGTTGGACGTGCCGTAGTGGTAGGTCGCGACGCCGTCCGCCTCCGGATTGGCGTGCCCGTCGATGTGCAGCGAGATCAGCAGGTCCCCGCCGAGTTCGTTCGCCAGGTCGGCCCGGGTCAGGTCGGTCAGCGGCGCGGCGGGGGCGGGGCCCCGGGTGAGGTGGACCCGCATTCCGGCGGCGGCGAGCCGGCCCTCGAGCCGGGCGGCGAGGTCGTAGGCGAGATCCGCCTCGGTCCAGCGCAGCGGACCGTCCTGGACGACGAATCCCGGGTCGAAGGGATCGTGTCCCGGGTCGATCACGATCACCTTGCCGACCAGGTTCGGGCCGGACTGCCGGAACGCGTCGGACTCGCGTAGCCACTGGGGGCGGCCACCAACCACCTTCCGCCCCAGGCGTCGCAGCGCGTTCATGGTCTGCGGCCCGCAGGCACCATCCGGCCCCAGGCCGACCTCGCGTTGGAACTGGGCGACCGCGCGGGACGTACGGGCGCCGTAGACGCCGTCCGCCCGCCCGACGTCGTATCCCATCTCCAGCAGGCGCTCCTGAAGCGTCCGGACGTCCTCGCCGATGAGCGGATCGGGAATCGCCTGGTAGAGCGTGCGGGCGCCGAGCCGCCAGCGGGCGGCGTCCAGGGCCCGCCAGGTCTCCGGGCCGACCTGCCCGTCGACACTGAGGCCACGGTCCTGTTGGAAGGTCCGGACCGCGCGTTCGGTCTCCGCCTCGAACTCGTCGGCCCCGGGCGGGCCACCGGCGGGAAGCAGGCTCAGACCGACCAGGACGGCGCGGATCTCGGTCACCGCGGGACCGCGGTCACCACGTCGGATCGGACGCACGGACGACCTCCCTCTGCGTGTCGGTGGCTGGTTGCCCGCCTAGGGGCAGGGCCGGGCCGATGCTGCCGACCGGTCCGGTAGACGGCTGGCGCTCCCCCGCCGGAATCGGCGGCCGGTCGACAAGGGGCTCGACCAATGCTGCCGATCACCCATCCGAGAAGGAACGCTTCCGGAGCGTACCGTGGCACCTTGTTCCCCGCCCGGCGTTGACCGTACGTGAGGCCGGCTACACCGTTGCCGAGCTGCGGAAATGCCCACCAGGGGAGCCGCCGGGAACGGAAGCGCCCGCATCCGAGGCTCGGATGCGGGCGCGGAACGTAGGCCGGTTCAGCGGCCTTACATCGCCGTTTCGATGAGCTTGATCAGGTCACCCTTGGGGCGGGCGCCGGCGACGGACTGGACCGGCTCGCCGCCCTTGAACATGGTGAGGGTCGGCACGGAGAGCACCCGGTAGGCCCGGGCGGTCTCGGGGTTCTCGTCGATGTTGAGCTTGACGATCCGGACCTTGTCCCCCAGCTCGCTGGCGATCTCCTCCAGCATCATGTCGACCTTGCGGCACGGTCCGCACCACTCGGCCCAGAAGTCCACCAGCACCGGCGTTTCGGACTGCAGCACGTCACTGGCGAAGTTGGCGTCGGTGACGGCGCTTGTTGCTCCCACTAGACCCTCCTCGGGTATTGCTCACTGCGGTGAGTTCAGTCTTCTTCCAACGTCGCGAGGAACCGCTCCGCGTCGAGCGCGGCGGCGCATCCGGTCCCCGCTGCGGTGATCGCCTGGCGGTAGGTGTGGTCGACGAGGTCACCGGCCGCGAAGACGCCCGGCACGTTCGTCCGGGTGGTCGGGGCCTCGACCTTCACATAGCCGTCCCCGTCCAGTTCCACCTGGCCCCGGAAGAGCTCGCTGCGCGGGTCGTGACCGATCGCCACGAACACCCCGGCGACGTCCAGCGTCTTGGCCTCGCCGGTGTGCGCGTTGCGCAGCCGAACCCCGGAGACCTTGCCGTCGTCGCCGAGCACCTCTTCGACAACGCTGTTCCACTCGACCTGGATCTTGTCGTTGGCCAGGGCGCGGTCGGCCATGATCTTGCTCGCCCGGAACTCGTCGCGGCGGTGGATGATCGTCACCTTGCTGGCGAACTTGGTGAGGAACGTCGCTTCCTCCATCGCCGAGTCGCCGCCGCCGACCACCACGATCTCCTGACCGCGGAAGAAGAACCCGTCACACGTCGCACAGGAGGACACACCGTGCCCGAGGTACTCCTGCTCGCCCGGCACGCCCAGCGGACGCCACGCGGAACCGGTGCTCAGGATGATCGCCTTCGCCCGGTACGCCGTCTCGCCGACGTACGCCGTGCTCACCGCGCCGGAGCCGGGAACGCCCGTGTCGGCCAGTTCGACCCGGGTGACGTCGTCGGTGAGGAACTCGGCCCCGAACCGCTCGGCCTGCTTGCGCATCGAGTCCATCAACTCCGGACCCATGATGCCGTCCGCGAAGCCGGGGAAGTTCTCCACCTCGGTGGTGGTCATCAGGGCACCGCCGGACTGCACGCCCTCGATGACCAGCGGTTTCAGGTTAGCGCGCGCGGCGTAGACCGCAGCCGTGTAGCCGGCCGGCCCAGAGCCGATGATGATCAGGTTGCGGACCTCGTCCACTGCCGTCTCCCGATGTATGTCTCTGCGCCACCGGCGCCTGGCGCCGACGGCGGTCCGAGCGCCGGCCATGAACCGCACCGGCACCTGCAAGCCTGAACGTCATCGTACGAACCGAGGATTCCCGAGCCGGTCATCCGGTGGGTCATGTCACTGCGTCGACGAAAGTGCCGATGAGGCGTTGTTTCAGCCTACCCGGGTCTGATATGCGACGTCGGCGCCAGAGGCCGACGTTCCGCAGTTCGGCCCGGTGGCCCAGGCCCAGCGGGCACCCGACCGGTCGGTGAAGACGACGACCAGAGCGGCCCGGCCCTGGAACGTGGCGTAGTCGACCAACTCGACCGCGATCGGTCCCTGCGCGTGTGTCGCCGCCACCGCGTCCAGACAGGCAGCCAGCACGGTCCGGTCGGCCAGTCGCTCCAGCCCCGAGACGTTCCGCGAGGTCGTGGGGGTCGCCGTCGCCCCGCCCATGAACGTTCCGGGCGATTCGGTGACCCGGTCGGGTACGTCGGCCCGTTGGCTCGAAGTGTTCTGCCTGGTCAGGGCGGAGGCGGTGTCCGGGAGCGAGGTGGGGGTGTAGTCGGTCCCCGTGGTCAGCACCCGCTCGGCGGACGGTTCGGTCACCGCCCGGGGCGGCCCGGAGCCGAGCGTCTGGACCTGCTCCGCGCCGCTGTCGGCCGAACTCGGCGCGGTACCCGCCGCGGAGTCCTCGGCGCTGCTGGTGACGAGACGACTGACCCCGAACCCGGCGAATCCGGCCACGACGGCGGCGATCAGGATCGGTCCCGCCATCCGTCGCACCCATTGCCTCCGCCGGCCGGGCCCTCGGGGCCCGTGGGACGGTGCGGTACCACCGGCCCGGCCCGGCCCGCCGGAGCGCCGGGGCCGGCGGACGAGGTGCCCGGTTGCGTCCACGTCCTCGGTTGCGTCCACGTCCTCGGTTGTGGCCGGGTCGTCGGTTGTGGCCGGGTCGTCGGTTGCGTCCGGATCGTCGGTGGAATCGGTCGAGGCGGCGGTCGCACCGGCCGGGGAATCGGGTACGGCGGCTGGTCCGGCGTCGTCGGACCGCGACGCCCGGGTGATCGCCGAGACGAGCCGTTCGGCCACCACGGGCGGCATCGAGACGGGCTCCGTGGCCCAGCCGGCCAGGTCGAGCCGTACCGCGTCGACGCCGACGGTCAGCGTCGCGTACGCGTCCGCCCACGCCTGGTCCTCGTCGATCAACCGGGCGAGTTCCGCCTCCTCCGGCGTGCCGTCCAGCGCGCCACCGACATAGTCGGCCAGCAGGTCGAGATCGACCTCGCCGAACGGGCCCCCGGTCACGATTCCTCCTGGTCCTGGTCGCGCAGGCCGTGGCTCTGGTCCTGCACCCGCCGCCTGTCCGCCCCGAGCCGGCTCGACCCTGATCGGACGCGGTTGCCGGGTCCGAGGTTCCCGCCGGTGACCGACGGCACCTCGGAGCCGGGCTGGGGACCGCCTCCCGACTCCGGGCTCCGGCCGGCTCCGTCCGAGCGCAGATGACCGAGGAGTACGGCGAGCCGGGCCCGGCCACGCGCGCAGCGACTCTTCACGGTGCCCTCGGCGACTCCGAGGATCTCCGCGACCTCGGCGACCGGATAGCCCTGCAGGTCTACCAGGACGAGGGCGGCCCGCTGTTCCATGGGCAGTTCCGCGAGCGCCTGCCGTACGACGAGAGTGGTGTCGTGATCGGTGGCCGGCGCGGCCGGTTCGACACCGCCGGTCCAGCGGCTGGTGCCGGTCGGCCGCGTGCTGTCCGGCAGTGGCACGGTGGGATGGGCCTGGCGCCGCCGGATCCGGTCCAGACAGGCGTTGACGACGATCCGGTGCAGCCAGGTGGTTACGGCGGCCTCGCCACGGAACCGCGCCGCCGCCCGGTGTGCGGAGAGCAGGGCGTCCTGGAGGGCGTCCGCGGCTTCCTCACGATCGGCGCTGGTGCGCAGTGCCACCGCCCAGAGCCGGTCCCGATGCCGGTGGAACAGGGTCGCGAACGCGTCCCGGTCACCGGCCACATGAGCCTGGAGCAGTTCGGCGTCACTGCGTTCCGCGTCGTCCGGCTGCGCGGCATCGGCGGGCTGCGCGGCATCGGACGGCTGCGCTGTGCCGGACGGCTGTGCCGCGCCGTCCGGATGTTTCGAACCGTCCGCCTGGATCGGCAGGTCGCGCGGCGGCGACGCCGGAAGGTCGTGCGGCGCGGGGATGCCGGGTCGGCCGGCCGGATCGGCGCCGTCGAGATTGTCGACGGCCTGACCTGCCGGCCGGACCGACTCGATCGACGGCCACGGATCGGCGGACGGCGAGCTGGTCGGGCCGGCGGCGTCGGAACCCAACGCACCGGTCATGGCCGCACGATAGCCGAACGGCGCACGCGCGGCCGGGGTGACCGCCCGGTCACCGACTCTGGACCGTGATCTCCTGCACGCCGACCCTGAACTGGCCGGGGTCGACCTCCGGCAGCTCGGTGATCCAGAGCAGCAGGTAGCGGTACGTCTGGTCCGGCTCGAACGAGCTGAACGTCATGGTGGACCCGGAACCGTCCGCCTCGATCGGGTTGCCGACCAGCTTGTACGCCGCGACGAGCTGCTTGTCGCCGGCGCTGGTCTTCGCAAAGTCCTGGGTTCCCGATCGCAGCTCGGCTGCGGCGCCACGGTCGGAGAGCTGGACCTGCACGCTGGTGACCGCCCGGGGCTCGCCGAGATCGATCAGGACCCCCATGCCGGCCTTGTTGTTACCGAACTTCGAGCTGCGCTTGTAGGACTCGGTCTCCCACGCCTCGTTGGGGTCGCCGTCGACCACCTTCTCCGCGCCGTCCAGCTCGCTGGGGGTGCCGTCCGGGTCGATGATCCGCACCTGGTCGGCCTTGATGGCGACCTTCTGCGGCTTCGTGGTCGGCGGATCCGGATCGCCTGCGGCGGCGGGCTGGGTGGTGGTGCCGGGGGTCGGGCTCGAGCCTGTCTGGTCGTCCGCCGGGTCTCCGCCGACCAGCGCGTTGATGCCGAGCAGCAGGCCGACCAGCGCGACCACCAGCAGCGCGGCCACGCCGATCAGCATCCTCCGGCCACCGGTCGCCGGCAGGTCGGGGCCGGCATCGTCGCCGGAGGTGAAGCGCAGCGGGCCGCTGTCGAGGTACTGCTCCCCGGCGGCGGCGTCCAGCCGGCTCAACTCGGCGGCCAGTACGTCGGAGGACGGCACCGGAAGCTGGGAGTCGAGCAGGTCCATGGTGAGGTCGTCGAGGTACGCGGGTACGCCGGCGCGGACCTGTCGGGGCGCCGCGATGGTGCCGCTGGCGTCGCGTACGGCGTCCGGCAGGGCGGTGCGGGCCCGTCGGCCGGATCCACTTGTCAGCGACGCCTCGGCGTGCGGCCAGTGGCCGGTGAGCGCGTAGTAGAGGACGCCGCCGACCGCGCGTACGTCGGTCTCGGGGGTGTCCGCGCCGTCGGTGCGGGCGTCGGCCAGTACCACCCGACCGTCGTCGCCGACCATCACGGTGCCGGGGTGCAGGTTGCCGTGCACCATCCCGGTGGCGTGGATGGCCGCGATCGCACCGGCGATGGCGTGGGCGATGCTGGTGGCCCGGGTCGGGTCGAGGACGCCGTCGGCGACCAGTTCGCGTAGCGAGTGTCCGTCCACCCACTCGCGGACGACGTACGCCCGGTCCTCCTCGTCGATCGCGTCGTAGACGCCGACGAGGTTGGGGTGGATCACCCGGCTGGCCGCCACGGCAGCCTGGAGCATCTCCTTCGCGGAGTCGCCGCCGGGATAGCGCAGTACGACGGCCACCGGCCGGCGCAGGATCACGTCCACGCCGCGCCACACCTGGCGGCCGGCGCTGTCGTCGTTGATGTGGTCCGCAAGTTCGTACCGCTCGGCCAGGATCTCACCGACGGCGGGCGCACCGAAGGTCATCACAGACGGAGCTACCTCGTCCGCCTCCTGACCTTCGCCGACCTGGGTCACCCGTCCTCCCTCGGTGATCGTGTCGATCGATGGACCCGTGCTGCTAGGCATCTGGCTTTCCCGCTCCGCCTTCGAAGGAATCGGACGGCCACCGGCTCTCCTAGCCTAGGCGCTAGCCGCACCCGTCAGGAGCGACCTTACCTGGGTCTGACTGATCCCCGACACGTCATCTTCCGGCCGTGGGCCGACCAGTTGCCGGAAGTGTCGGGAAGCGCGCCGGATCGCCCGCTGTGGTCCACCTGATGGCTCGTGCGTTTAGCAATCTATAGGTTGATTTCAACAGTTTGCTACCGGGTCGGTGTGCCGGCCCGCCGTCAGTTCCGGCACCCTTGTCGTCCGGAGTTCCGCCGTGCACCCGGCACCTTCCCCCGCGCGCCGGAAGTATGCCGGATCGAACGGACCGAGGGTATCCGGGCCTGTCGACAACAGGTTGACGCCGGGTGAGTCCATCCTGACCCCGCGTTATCCACAGGCGATTCACCTTGCTACGGCCCAGATAGGACGAGTTATCCACAACCGCTTCCCCAGGTACGCCCAACAGCCCGACCGACCCCTTTCAGCGGCCGAGTCGGCGCCGGACCATGGTGACCACGTCCGTTATCTCGCGGATCCGCAGCAGCAGCGCGAGCCCGAGGTACGTTCCCCCGATCACCACACCGCCGACCGCGATCTCCACGAACGCCAACCCCCGGTTCGACGCGGCCTCGCCCGGCAGCAACGCCACCACGAGCAGCCCGACCAGGGCCGCGCCGAGGGCGGCGATCACGACCCGGCCGAACGTCCGCAGGATCGAGGCGATTCCGATCTGGCCGATCCGGGGGCGCAGGAACCAGGCGGAGATCGCCGCCGCCGCGATGTACGAGACGGCGTTCCCGATCATCATCCCGGCGGCCAGGAACGAGGTGGAGAGGGCGGCGAAGACGATCACCTGGAGCAGCACCCGTACCGCCACCACCGGCACGTTGATCAGTGCCGGCATCCGGGTGTCGGGCATCGCCCAGAACGCGAAGGTGAAGAGTTGGCTGACCGCGAACGGGATCAGGGCCAGCGCGGCGACCAGCAGCACCGGCGCCGTTGAGCCGGACTCGCCCCGGGCGGCCCCGTAGTCGAACAGGGCCATCGCGATCGGGTCGGCGAGCACCGCGTAGCAGACCGCGATCGGTGCGAGCACCGCCGTCACGGTCCGGGTGCCCCGGCTGAGATCGGCTGCCATGTCCCCGTACCGGCCGTCGGCGGCGACGGCGCTCATTCTCGGCAGCAGCGCGGTGATGATCGAGACCGCGATGATGCCGTGCGCCATCATCAGCAGCAGGAAGACGTTGTTGTAGACCAGCGGCCCGGCGGACTTGCCCTTCACCTCGTTCAGCAGGTTGAAGAGCACGATCAGGCCGAACGAGTTGACCGCGACGTAGCAGAACATCCAGCCGCCGAGCCGGCCCAGTTCGCGCAGCCCGAGCGCCCGGAAGTCGAACCGCCAACGCCAGCGGAAGCCGACCTTGCGCAGGGCCGGCAGCAGCCCGGCGGTCTGGACCGCGATCCCGAGCAGGGTGCCCCCGCCGAGCACCAGGATCCGGCCGGCACTCATCTGTCCCGGCTGCACCAGGGTGGCGCCGTAGAGGGCGATGTAGAGGCCGCAGGTGGCGATCACCACCAGGTTGTTCAGGATCGGCGCCCACATCGGGGCGGCGAAGTGCCCCCGGGTGTTGAGGATCGCGGTGAGCAGGGCGCTGACCCCGGAGAAGAACAGGATCGGCAACAGCAGGTAGGACAGGCTGGTGACCAGGTCCTGGTAGTCGCTGTTCTGCCGGCCGGCGTAGATCACGGTCAGCCACGGTGCGGCGAGCAGCGCCAGCAGCACGGCGCCACCGAGGGTGAGCACCGCCAGGCTGAGCAGTCGTTGGGTGTACGCCTGACCACCGTCCGGATCGGCCTTGCGGCGGCGTACCAGCATCGGCACCAGCACGCTGGTCAGGATGCCGCCGAGCAGGAACTCGTAGACCATTCCGGGGATGATCTGCGCGGTGGTGTACGCGTTGCCGACCGCGAACGTACCCAGGGTCGCGGTGATCATCAGTTGCCGGAGGAAGCCCGTACCCCGGCTCACCAGGCTGCCGGCCGCCATGATCGCGCTGTTGCCCGCGGCGCTGCCGCCCGGCTCGGGCGGCGGGTTGGTGCCCTCGATGGCCGGGGTGGTCGAGATCAGCATCGCCCCGTCCGGGGGCGGCGGGACTCCCTCCGGCATGGCATTCGCGCTGCGGTACAGCCCGCCAGCCATGTCAGCCTCCCAAGGGGTACGGCGGGCAGGGCACCCGCCGGCACTGTTGGAACCTTAGTCAACCCGGTCACGGCGTCGCCGGGCCGCGTCGCTTCCGCCCGGTGTGCCCCCCGCCACCGGGCGGCGGCCGGCCCGCTACGCTGGCGATCCCATGTCCGAAACATCCGCCCCGAACGCTGACCGGTCCGCGCCGTCGCGCACCAGGTCGCCGGGTCCCGGCACGTCCGCTCCGACCGGTTCCCGGCACGGCGGACCGGAGTCGACCCCGCTGCCCGGTCCGGACGGCCCGGCGTCCACCGTTCCCGGGGTGGAGTCCCCAGGATCGGCGCCCCGAATGACCCGGTTGACCACCGCCCAGCGCAACGCCGTCGCCGAGCTGCTGCGGGTGTCCCCCGTCGCCGACGAGCTGGGCCGCAGGTTCGCCTCCGCCGGTCACGAACTGCATCTTGTCGGCGGTTCGGTCCGGGACGCGTTGCTCGGCCGGCTCGGCGAGGACCTTGACTTCGCTACCGACGCACATCCGGACGAGACGCTGCGGCTGCTGAAGGGTTGGGCCGAGGCGACCTGGGAGACCGGGCGCGAGTTCGGCACGATCGGCGCGCAGCGTGACGGACTGCGCCTGGAGGTCACGACCTACCGGGCCGAGTCGTACGACCAGGTGAGCCGGAACCCGGTCGTCGAGTACGGCACCAGCCTCGCCGACGACCTGCGGCGGCGGGACTTCACCATCAACGCGATGGCGGTCAGCCTGCCCGGTCACGAGTTCACCGACCCGCACGGCGGGCTCGACGACCTCGCCGACCGGGTGATCCGGACTCCGGGCACCCCCGAGCAGTCGTTCGGCGACGACCCGCTGCGGATGCTCCGGGCCGCCCGGTTCGCCGCGCAGCTCCGGTTCGCCGTGCATCCGCCGGTCCGGGCCGCGATGCGGGCCATGGCGACGGACCTGGACCGGATCACCGCCGAGCGGATCCGGGACGAGTTCACCAAGCTGCTCTGCGGCGCCGACCCGATCACCGGGTTGCGGTTGCTGGTCGACACCGGCCTGGCCGACCGGTTCCTGCCCGAGTTGTCCGGCCTGAAGCTGGAGATCGACGAGCACGCCCAGCACAAGGACGTCTACGAGCACACCCTGATCGTGGTGAGCAACGCCGTCGGGCTGGAGCAGGACGGCTGCGACTTCGTGCTGCGGATGGCGGCGCTCATGCACGACGTGGGCAAGCCGGCGACCAAGGCGGTCGGCCCGGACGGTCGGGTCAGCTTCCACCACCACGAGGTGGTCGGGGCCCGGCTCACCAAGCAGCGGATGAAGGCGCTGCGCTATCCCAAGGACGTGATCGGCCAGGTGGTCGGGCTGGTCGGGCTGCACCTGCGGTTCTACGGGTACGGCCGGGGCGAGTGGACCGACTCCGCGGTCCGGCGGTACGTGACCGACGCCGGTGACCTGCTGCCCCGGCTGCACAAGTTGACCCGGTCCGACTGCACCACCCGGAATCGCCGCAAGGCCGCCGCGCTGGCCGCCGACTACGGCGCTCTGGAGGACCGGATCACCCGGCTGGCGGCGGAGGAGGACCTGGCCCGGGTACGCCCCGACCTCGACGGCAACGCGATCATGGAACTGCTCGGCGTACCGCCGGGGCCGCTCGTCGGTCAGGCCTGGCGGCACCTGAAGGAGCAGCGCCTCGAACGTGGGCCGCTGACCCGGGACGAGGCCGAGGCCGAACTGTTGCGCTGGGCCCGCGACGAGGGCATCACCGGGTAACGATCACCCTGGATCTCCGCTACCGTTCCCGTTGGCGGGCAACGGCCGGGGAGGTGACCGTGACGGTCTCGGGTAGGCCGGGCAGCCGGTCCTTTCTGGTGCCGATGGTGGCGTTGGCGTCGACCCTGGTCGGGTTGGTCGTCGCGATCGTGGTCGTACTCGTGCTCCGCAACGGTGCGGACGGCGGCCCGGACGGCACCGGAGCGTCGCCGCCCACCGGATCGGGTCCCTCCACCGGCTCGTCCACCGCGACCGTGGCCGCCGGGCCGGGCGGTGCCGACTGTCTGGTCGGCACCTGGCGGGTGACCACCCACACCGAGCAGGTGGACGTACCCGGCGTCGGCCGGTTGAGCTTCACCGGCGGGGCCGGCTCCGGGCTCGCCCTCGGCGCCGGGGGGACCGGGATCGCCGACTACGGCACCGGCACGGTCTACCGGAGCGACTACGCGGGGCAGGACGTCGTCCTGGAACTGCGGGGTACGGTCAGCTACCGCTACGTACTCGCCGGGGACCGGATCGAGCTGCGGGACGTACGGTCCGATGCCGACGTCCGGCTCCGGGTCGGCGACGGTACCCCGGGACCGTGGCAGGATTTCACCGCCTCCACCGAACCGTCCAGCTACGCCTGTGCCGGTAACTCGTTGACGCAGAAGTCTCTGGTCTACACCACGTCGTACGTCCGGTCAGGCTGAGCAGAAGACCGCCCGTCAGGAGAACCGAACGACGTGCTGACCACCCCACCACCGCCGACGGATCTGCTGGCCCGCTTTCCCGGGCTGGAGAAGCTCGGCCGGACCACCACCCGGCTGCATCCCCGACCGGCGTCGGTCGACGCGTCGCAGAGCCACGTCGGCGGGCCACTGCGCTGGCCGGCGGACGAGCCCTGGCCGACCTGCGAGGTTCCTCCCCAGGCCCGGGAGGAGGTGCCGATTCCACTCGATCTGCTGGACCGGCTCCGGGCGGCCGAGACCCGGCGCACCCGGCAGAACGAACTGACCGAGGAGGAGGCGGAGCTGTACGACGAGATCGCGCGCCTGGTCGGGCCCGGGTACACCGGCTGGGGGTCGATGAACAACGGACCGGTGGTCGGCTACCGGTACCGCCCCCGGCCCCATCCCCGGCCCAACCCGATGGTCGCGCTGGCGCAGTTGCGGGCCGAGGACGTTCCGGACCTGCCCCGGCCCGGCGGCGCGGATCTGTTGCAGGTGCTGTGGTGTCCGTTCGACCACGCGCAGGACGGGCTGTGGGGCCCGACCGTGCGGCTGTACTGGCGCAGGGAGGCGGAGGTCAGCGAACTTCTCGCCGATCCGCCCCGGGGCGACGCCGGTCGGAAGGGCTACCTGCCGAAGCCGTGCCGGCTGCATCCGGAGCAGGTCGTCGAGTATCCGTACCCCGAGGAGTTGCCGGCCGACCTGGTCGAGCGGGTGGACGCCTGGGAGGGCGACGACGACGGCGACGACGGCGGCGGCGGCGACGGCGACGATGACGACGAAGGTCCCGACTATGTCGGCACATTCATGGTGCCCGGCTGGAAGGTCGGCGGATACGCCAACTGGAGCGTCACCGACCTCGCGCCGACCCCCTGCCCGCAGTGCGCCGGTCCCACCACCCTCGCCCTGGTCATCGACTCGACGGAGGGCGACGCCCACAACCGGGACCGGTGGCAGCCGGTCGAGGAGCGGCAGTCCGACGAGGCGTCGTCGCGGGCGCTCCGGCAGGAGTCGACCGGGGTGAGCGTCGGACGCTGGGGGGCGCTGCGCATCTTCGTCTGTGAACGCTGCCCCGACGTGCCGTTCCGGTTGAACCTCCAGTAACGAGGCGCTCCGGTTCGAGCTGAACGAGCGGCGGCCCGGCACCCGGACTACGAATCCGGTACCAGGCCGCCGCAGAGGTCGGAAGGGCGGTCAGTTCTTCGGTTCGACCGACTTGCCGCCGTTGGTCAGCGTGCCGTCGACGACCTGCTCGTCGCCGATCCGCGCCGCGCCGAGCCGGGCGAGCCGGCCGGTGAGGTCGACACCGGTCAGGTCGCTGCCGAGCTGCAGGCCCTGGGCGACGTTGGACGCGACCGACTTGGTCAGCGACGAGGCGCCGTCGGTGGAGATCACCGTGATCTTGTCGATCGCGCTCACCGGTGCGCTCGCCGCCTCGACCACCTTCGGCAGTACCTTGACCAGCAGGTCGAGCACGGCCGCCTCGCCGTACGTCGCGAACGCCTCGGCCTTGCGGGACATCGCCTCGGCCTCGGCCTGACCCTTGGCCAGGATCGCCGCGGCCTCGGCCTGACCCTCCCGCTCGACGGCGTCGGCGATGGCGGTACGACGCCGCTGCTCCGCCTCACCCTCCTTGGCACCCTCGATCGCGTTGGCCTCGGCCAGCGCCGCCCGGCGGGCCCGCTCGCCCTCACCGGTCAGCCGGGACTGCTCGGCGACGGCCTGGGCGGCGGCGATGGTCGACTGCCGCTGGGCGTCGGCGTGCAGCACCGCCGCGTTGCGGGCCGCCTCGGCCTCCTGCTCCACCTTGTACCGCGCGGCGTCCGCCGGCTTGCGGACCTCCGTGTCGAGCTGCCGCTGCTTGAGTTCGGCGTTGCGCTCGGCGACCTTCTGCTGCTCGGAGAGGATCGCCTGGTCCCGCTCGGCCTGCGCGAGCGGGCCGGCGGCGGCCGACTTGGCCTTCGCCGCGTCGATCTCGGCCTGGATGCCGGCCTGCTTCAACGCCAGGTTCCGGTTCGCCTCGGCGATGGCCTCCTCGGCCAGCAGCCGCTCCGTCTCGGCCCCCTGGCGGGCCCGCGCCTCGGCGATGGCCGCGTCCTTGAGGACCCGGGCCGCCTCCGGCCGACCCAGGTCCTGGAGGTAGGAGCCCTCGGCCAGGATGTCCTGTAGCTGGAAGGTGTCGAGCACCAGACCCTGGTTGGTCATGGAGTGCTCGGCCTCCTCGGCGACCGCGCTGGCGAACGCCGCCCGGTCCCGGATGATCTCCTCGACGGTCAGCCGGCCGACGATCGAGCGCAGCGCACCGGCCAGCACCTCGCGGGTGAAACTCTCGATCTCGTTCTGCTGGTGCAGGAACCGCTGCGCGGCGGCCCGGATCGCGTCCTCGGTCCCGCCGACCTTGACGATCGCGACGCCGTGCAGTTCGGCCCGGATGCCCTGCTTGCTGACGGCGCCCTTGATGCTGACGTCGATGCGCCGGCTGGACAGGTCGAGCGACTGCAACTTCTGCACCACCGGCAGCACGAAGACCGACGCCCCGAGCACGACCTTCTGCCCCGACATGTCGGTGGACCGGGTGCCGTCGGCCGTCTGCGTGGTACGCCCCTTGCGGCCGGTGACGATGAACGCCTCGTTCGGACCGGCGACCTTGATCCGGGACAGCACGAACATGATGAGGATGAGAACGAAGAGCACTGCTCCGCCGATGGCGACGAGAATCAGCATGACACCGTCCATTTCGGATCTGGGGTGGGCGTGGTGACGGAGGTGGAACGGCGGGGACCGGTAGGGGTCAGTAGGTCTCGACCAGGACGCTGGTCTCGCTCAACGCCTCGACGACGAAGATCTGGGCGCCGATCGCGATCGGGCGCTCCGCCTTGGCGTTGAGCTTCACCGGCTGGCCGCCGACGCGTACCCGCACCTCGCCGTAGCCGCCGTTCGGGATGGGGCTGACCACCACCCCCAGCGACCCGACCAGGTCGTTGCGGGTGGGGGTGGCGTCGGTGTGCATGTTGCGGGCGGCCCGGGACAGCCTCGTCGCGAGCCAGCCGGCGGGCACCGCCGCCAACGCGCCGATCCCACCGGCCGCGGCGAGCTGACCGAAGCTACGGGCGTCCAGCAGTTCACAGGCGATGGCCCCGCCGAAGCCGAGAACGGCGGCGAATCCGGCGATCGCCTCCAGGCTGACGGGACCGTCGATGTCCGGGTTGCCGATGTGGGCGAGTTCCGTGCCGAGCAGGGCGAGCAGGAGCAGCGCAACGCCGGAAGCGCCGATGATGAGGAAGATCAGAGTCCCCGTTGCCACGACCTGAAAGGTAGCTGACAGTGGCAACTCCACGAGGGAAGCTCGGACGCCGGCCGGTGGGTAGCGGATCGGGGCCTGGTCACCGCACACCCACCCCGGCCGGACGTCCGTGCGACAGTAACCGCTCGCGATACCGAATGGGTAGAAAACTTAAAGGTCCGACGGTGTACGTACCGGATCGTTACGTGCCAATCACCGTGGTGCGACCAGGATGTCGGTTCCCGCGAGTTCCCCCGGCAGGACGGCCCGATCGACCTCGGTGCCCTTGGGATCGACCAGCACCGCCACGACATCGCGCGAACTTCCGGGGTTGAGAACCCGGTCCCCATAGAGCAGCCGGTCGCTGCTGATCCAGGTGACGTCGGCCGACGGCATCTCGTCTACGACCGTCCCCTTGGCGACAACGACGAGCTGCGCCGACTTCTGCCCCTTGACCACCACCATACGACCGTCCGGGGACCAGGCCGACGGTCCGGAGACGTCGCCTCGGACGGGCACGAACCGGGTGGGCGTGCCGTCGAGGGCGGAGAAGAGTTGCAACCCTCGCCGTAGGTGCGGTGCGGACTCCGAGCGGGGAGCGGTCGGATCGGTCATCGGCAACACCACCTCCTTGCCGTTCGGCCCCCAGGTGAAGCGGCACAGGTCCGTGCACATGTACTTGTCGGACCGCACCGGATACCTGTGGAACGAGTCGTCGGCGACGGTCAGCACACCGAACGAGAAGGTCCCGGTGTCCTTCTCCATCAGGGTCATCAACAGCCTGGTGCCGTCCGTCGACCACTGTGGAGTGAGGATCTGGTCGCCGGTTCGGATCCACCGGACCCTGCCGGTGGGGATGTCGAGCAGTCCGGTCTCGTCGGGCCGGCTTTCCTGACGTACCGCCGCCAGCCTGCCCCGTGGCGCGGCCCAGACCGAGGAGAAGTCCTTGGCGGTGTCGACGTAGCGGCCACGGGCGCGGTCGTACGCCCAGTTGCTGACCGGGCTGCCGGTGGTGGTCGCACCGACCACGATCCATCCGCCGGGCAGCTCCAGCGGAGCCGCCTCCCAGTTCCGCCACTGCGTCGACTCAGGCACCGGGCTCGCGGTCGGGACCGGATCGGCGGTGACGGTAGCCGCCGGCTGGCCGCCGATCGGGTACGCCGGAGGTTCCGGGTCGGGCCGCAGCAGGACGTACGGCGCCGCGATCGCCGCGACGGCGACGAACGCGGCGGCGACCGCGCCCGCCTGACGGCGTCGGCGAATTCGCCGACCCCGGCTCACCGCGACCGTAACCAGGTCCGGCGGCTGGTGCGGGTCGCCCGCCAGATCGTGTACGGCCCCACGCAGCAGCCCCTCCGCGCTGTTCCTGTTCATCGGACCGCCTCCTCCCGGTCGGTCAGCTCGGCGAACTCCGGCACCAACTCGCGCAGCTTCGTCAACGCCCGCGACGCCTGGCTCGCCACCGTGCCCGGCCGGCAACCCAGCGCGGTTGCGGTCTGCTCCACCGTCTGGTCCTCCAGATATCGGAGCACCAGTACGGCCCGTTGCCGGGGCGGCAGCATCAGCAACGCGTCCCGGAGCATCATCCGGACCGCCGTCTCGTGGTCGTGCTGGGTGCCGGCGGCCGGTGGCTCCGGCACCTCGGCGTGTGGCACCTCCGGGCGCCGACCGCGTCGCCGCCAGGCCGAGACCTGGTCGTGGTAGAGGATCTGCCGGACGTACGGCTCGGCGTCGCCCCGGATCCGTGGCCACCGGGCGTACGCCTTGGCGAGGGCGCTCTGGAGCAGGTCTTCGGCGGCGTACCGGTCACCGGCGAGCGCCTGGGCGACGCGCAACAGCACATCGCCCCGTTCATGGACAAACGCGGTGAACTCCCGCTCGGACGTCCCACCCACACCACACCTCCCCACCAACAGACGCCACAGCCCGCGCAAAGTTTGCCTCAGGTGTAAGGAAGGGCCCCCGCTTATCGTTTGCTGTAGAGGAAGGGCCCCTTCTTAACACCTCGGGCTTAACACCTCGGGGTCGTGCGAGCGGAGGGAGCGGGATGCGTCGGGAGTTCGCCGACCAGGAGCGGTTGGCGGCCGTCGTACGGGCCGGATTCGGCTCCAGCCGGCGGATCGACACCGTGGCACGCCTGCGGGGCGGTACGAAGAAGGGCGTCTACCGGCTGACCCTCGACGACCGGTCAACGGTGGTCGCCTACGTCTGGAGCCCCGAGGAGAACTTCTGGCCGGCGGGGCGCCGCACCGACGTCGACCCGCTCGATGACCCGTTCTCGGACGCCTCGGGCATCGAGTTGTTCGAAGCCGCCAGGACCGCGCTCTCCGCCGCCGGGGTGCGTACCCCGGAAGTGGTGTTGCTCGACCGGAGCCGGACCTGGTACCCGGCGGACGTCGCGTTGGTCGAGGATCTTCCGGGGCCGAACCTGGAACAGCGGCTGGCGGCCGAGCCGATGACCGCCGCACGTACGGTCGCCCGGCTGGGCGAGGTCCTCGCCGCAATGCACCAGCAGCGGGAAACCCGGCTCGGCAAGGTCGGCGCCGTCGCACGGCTTTCCGATCCGGCGCCCGAACAGCGTTCACCGGTACGGCTGGTGCTGGACCGGGCGTTGTCCGATCTCGCCGAGGCGGCCGGCCGCGACGAGCGCATCGCACGCGACCGGGACCGACTGACCGGGATCGCTCAGCAGTTGGCGGGAACGATCGCTCCGCGCCCGACGTACGGGTTGATCCACGGTGAACTCGGACCCGATCACGTACTGGTGGACGGCGACGGGGAACCGGTGCTCATCGACATCGAGGGCACGATGTTCTTCGACGTCGAGTGGGAGCACGTGTTCCTGCGGATGCGCTTCGGCGAGCACTACGGCCTGCTCCACCCCGCCGACGAACTCGACGAGCGGCGGATGCGGTTCTACCAGCTCGCCCAGCACCTGTCGCTGATCGCCGGCCCGCTGCGCCTGCTCGACGGCGACTTTCCCGACAGCGCCTTCATGCTGGAGATCGCGGCGCACCACACCGAACGCGCGCTGAGGATGTAAGGAAGGGCCCCTTCTTATCGTTTTCTGTAGAAGAAGGGCCCCCTCCTAACACCTCACCCTCAGTGCGCGCCGCGGTCGAGCGCGGCGACGTCGCGTACGGCCTTGGCGATGGCCGGGAAGTCCTTCTTCAGGATCGCGTCGTGGTTGCTGCCGACCTTCGCGCTGATTCTGATGTTCGGGTTGCGGGCGGCCACCGCGTCGAGGCTGGCGCGGATGCGTTCCTGCTCGTCGCCCTTGCTTCCGAGGGACGTCCCCGACGCGACCACGTACCGCGCCGGGACGGTGATGTTGTCCAGCACGGGGCCCAACTCGCGCTCGCGGGCGAGCATGCCGAGCTCGATGTTGCTGTTCGCCATCTGTTCGGCATTCATCCGTGGGGTCAGGCCCGTCGGGCGCAGCAGCGGCATGAACCAGTTCATCCGCTTGAACGTCTTCCGGATCCGCTGCTCCATGGCCTCGTCGAGCCAGTCGTACGGCTGCGCGCCGTCGACCAGGACCGCGCCCACGGTACGGTCCGGATTCCGGCTGGCCCAGTGGGCCGCGACGAACGCTCCGTAGGACCAGCCCACCACCAGTGCCCGGTCCACCCCCCTGGCGGCGAGAACGGCATCGACATCCCGGACGGCGGCCTCGAAGGAATAGTCCGTCGAGCGCTTGGATTTGCCGCGAGCACGCTCGTCGTAGGTGATGTGCCGCCACCCCGTCCCCAGCTCAGCGATGACCCGCCGCCAGTACCCCTGGGTGGCGAACTGGCCGTTGAGGTAGACCACGGGGGTACCGGGACCGCCGGTGTCGGTGAGAGCCAGGGCCGTGTCGTCAACCGGCACCATGCCGGTCCACGTCGAATCGGTCGGGGACATGCTTTTCCTCGTCATGTGGTCCTCCTGGTCGGGGGGTGGCCGCCGCGAGCGGGCCGGCGACCACCAGCACGTGAGACGTTCTGTACGACTTCTCCAGGCGCCGCACGTGGAGCGCCGGCCCCTGGGCCTGACTCGCTGTCGTCCGGTTCTCTACAGGCTGCGGGCGGTGATGTCGCCGTAGTCGGTGGTCGCCTGGATGTTCAGGCCGGCCGCGGCGCCTTCGGTGTTCATCAGCGTGTTGTGGATCCGGCCGTGGCTGGTGCCGGCGTCCAGGGAGGCGGAGACTCCGTGGGCCGCGCCGACCGTCACGTCGCCCATCTGGGTACGCAGGACGACCGTGCCGGAGGCGGCCTCGGTGATGTTGATGTTGCCCTTCTGGGTACTGATCTCCGCGGGGCCGGTAAGGCGGCCGATCGCGACGTCACCGTAGGCGGTCATGCGTACGCTCGCGGCCTCGTCGATCTTGACCGCACCGTACGCGCCCTCGCAGGCGACGTCGCCGAGCCGTCCGACGCCCCGGAACTCGGCGGCGGCCGCCTTCACGTCGATTCCGGAACCGGTGGGCAGTTGGACGGTCACCTCGATGGATCCGGACGCGCCGAGGATCTGGCTCTTCCCGTCCGGTGTCTTGATCCGCAGGACGCCGTCGCTGAACTCGACCTTGGTCTGCTCGGCCGCCTTCACGTCGCGGCCCTTGCCAGCGTCGGCCGGCAGGACCTCGACGGTGGTGTCGGCCCGATCGGCGGCGATGACCTGGATGCGGCCGGCGGGGATCTCCAGGACGGCGGAGATCGTGGTGGGGGTGTCGAACTTCTGCATCATGTTCTCCTCGTGTGCTCATTGTTTCTGACATGAGAAACGCTACGTTGCGTTCGAGGATTCAGCAACGACATCGTTGCGCCCAACTGCTAGTTATGCAGGTCAAGCTAAGGTTTTCGTTGCAACGAGCATGGAGCTAACGCAATGACCAAGGGTTTGCCCGTTGCATTGGCTGTGGGTGAACGCTACGCTGGCGGCACCAGGAAAGCGCGAAGGGAGTTCTCGGTGCCGGGAGGCAGACTCATCCAGCAGGAACGTCAGCAGATCGCGCTGGGACTGGCCGACGGCCTTGCCTACGCGGAGATCGCCCGACGTCTCGACCGCCCCACCTCGACGATCACGCGTGAGGTGATGCGCAACGGGGGCCCCACCGCCTACCGCGCCGACCTGGCCCACCGCGCCACCGAACGCCGCGCCCACCGGCGCAGGCACAGCGCGCCCCGAGGGCAGGGGGCGCCGACCCACGGCCGGGGGCGCGACGACGAGGCCATGCGCGAGTACGAGGAGGCGTTCACCACCCTCCTGATGCAACAGGGCCTGCCCAAGATGATGGCTCGGGTGCTGACCTGCCTCTTCACCGCCGACGCGGGCAGCCTCACCGCGTCCGAACTCGTCCAGCACCTCCAGGTCAGCCCGGCGTCCGTCTCCAAGGCGATCGCGTTCCTCGAAGTTCAGGGCCTCATCCGCCGGGAACGCGACGAACGCCGTCGCGAGCGCTACTTCGTCGACGACGACGTCTGGTACCAGTCGACGATCGCCAGCGCCCGTGGCATCGCCCAGGTCGCCGAGATCGCGCGGCAGGGAGTGACCGTCCTCGGCCGCGACAGTCCGGCCGCCACCCGTCTGGAGAACATCGCCCGGTTCAGCGGCTTCATCAGCGACAGCATCCTCCGGGCCGCGGAACAGGCGCGCGAGGTCCTCTACACGAAGTCCGAAGCAAGCTCGGGTGGCACCGCCGCGCCAGGTGCGTAACCTCCGGCAACCCGCTCAGAACCGACCGTCGACGCCGGTGTCGCGTGGCGGTTTGGCCTCAGGGTCGGCAGGATCGGGGCATGACCTCCGAACCGTACCTGCGGGCGATCGGCTCACTGCGGGCCGTGACGCTGGACGCCCCGGACATCGACCTCCTGGCCACGTTCTACGAGCAGCTCGCCGGTTGGCGGCGCGAGCCCCACGGCGCCGACGACGACTGGATCGCGCTCAACTCCGGTGACGGCTGGCGGATCGGCCTGCAACAGGCCACCGACCACATAGCGCCGCACTGGCCGGACCAGGACCGTCCGCAGCAGGCCCACCTCGACTTCCGGGTACCGGACATCGATGCGGCGGCGGAACACGCCCAGCAGCTCGGCGCCACCCTGCTTCGCCGCAACGAACGGTGGCACACGCTGGCCGACCCGGCCGGCCACCCGTTCGACCTGTGCGTCAACCCGGACGATCCGCGAACCACCCTGATGGCCGTCATGCTCGACTGCCCCGACGCGAAGGCGTTGAGCCACTTCTACGCGGAGCTGCTCGGCAAGCCCGTGACGTACGAGGCGGACGGGATCGCCATGATCGGCGAGGACGGCGCGCAGCCGGTGATGTTCCAGCAGGTGGAGCAGTACACCGCGCCACGCTGGCCGGATCCGGCGTACCCGCAGCAGATCCACCTCGACGTGATCGTCCAGGACGTGGACGTGGACGCGGCGGAGCGGGCCGCTCTCGACATCGGTGCCACCCGACTGGACGGCGCCGGCCCGGACTGGCGCGTCTACGCCGATCCGGCCGGCAAGCCGTTCTGTCTGATCTGGACGGTCTGATCAGGGCTGCTCTGCCAGCTCCGATGCGTAGGTGTCCGTCGCATCGATATCGACTACCGCCTGCCGGGCAGCAGACTGGTCGCCTCGCTCGCGGAGCAGGCGCACGAGCATGTACAGGGCGTACCTGTCTCCGTGCCGGGCGCGGTGCCGCAGGTCGCCGTCGCGGTCCTGCTCGTAGAGGAACCGATCCAGCCGGCGTCGCGCGTGGACGTCCGTTGTACCCCGCGCGGCCAGCTCTTCGAGCCGACCCGCCCTCGCGAGCAGGTCCATGTGCCGCAGATGCGCGTCGTGCCGCAGATAGTCGTGGCTGTAGCACTCCGCGAACTCGCTGACCGCCGAGATTTCGGCATCCCACTCCCCGATCCCCTCCGCCGTGCGCGCGGCGTCCCCGCCAGCCACGCGGTCGGCGCCGCGATCGCCGGAGGGCCGGGTCGCGCTCAAGCGGTCGGCGTGAGGCCGTCGTGCTTGAGCGCGGTGAGGAAGCTGGTCCAGCCGGGGCCAGCATAGACGAGTACGGCGCCATCGCGGTCCTTGCTGTCCCGGACGGCGACCCGACCACTGCCGTCCAGCACCGGCCCGGCCTCCACACAGTTTCCGTCGCCGTTGCCGCTTCTGCTGCTGACGTTCCAGGCCACCTCGGACAGCGCGACGGCCCGCGCTGCGTCGTGTTGCGCCATGTTTGCTCACTCCAGACGCGCTTCCATATCGGCTAGGAACGCGAGTGTGGCCTTCTCCTGCAGTGCCACGCCGCGCAACCGATCGTACTTCTGGAGCAGCGCCTCGGCCTTGTCACCTTCCACCACGAGAGTTCCGGCGGGGGTGGAGATGCAGCCCGCGAACGGGTAAGGCGGACGCATCCGGAACACGTCGAAGGCACCATTCGGGCTGGCATGCGCGCCCGCGTCAGCGGGCAGAACCAGGATCTCGACGTGTCGATGGCGGGCGACTTCGCGTAGGTGGGCGAGCTGCGCCAGCATCACCTCAGGGCCGCCGACCAGCCGCCGCAGGGCGCCCTCTTCGATGATGGCGCATAGCCGGACCGGATCATCCCCGTCCAGCCGCTGCTGTCGGGTCATCCGCAGCTCGACGAAGCGGGCGATCTGCTCTTCACCCACGTCGACGTGCGCTGCGCGGATGAGCGCCTCCGCGTAGTCGCGGGTCTGCAAGAGGCCGGGCAGCACGCCGACCTGGAACGAGTAGATCTCGGCCGCCCGGCTCTCCAGCCAGATCCAGTCGATCAGCGAGGCGGCGACGTCGGAACTGAAGCCGTCCCACCAGCCCTTCTGCCACGCGTCCTCGGACATCGTCTTGAGGTCGTCGCGACGCTTCCGGTCGTCGACTCCGCAGATGTCGAGGTACGCCAGCACCTCGGGCACCCGAGCCGGGAGCATGCCGGACTCGATACGGCTGACCGTCGACGGGTTGCGCTTGACGAAGTCGCCGACCTCCTTGAGCGTCAGCTTCGCCGTCTCACGCATCTCACGGAGTTGCTGGCCAAGCCACTGCGCCCGCAGCGTGAAGGCCTGCTCGTTCGGCATGACGAACTCCCTCGATCCTGATTAGACCGACAATCAGCATGACGCAAGAAAAGCGTCGATGCAAGATTGCACAATGAGCAATTGCTGTGCATGCTGTCTGTGTGACTGTCGTCACCTGAGGTGATCGGCGGGAGTGGAAGATCCGGATCGGGGTGGTCGGTTTGGCAGCCAGTGCCCACCCCGATCCGGCAACGAGTCGAGAGGGAGCAATCGCGATGGACCACGTCCCGGGGAACGACTCCCCGTCTGTGTACCACGCGTCCGTCGACGACGGTGTTCACGCCACCCGGTGTGGCGTACCCCGTCCGGCCTGGCTCCCGATCGGCCCG
This sequence comes from Plantactinospora alkalitolerans, assembly GCF_015690345.1. Lineage (GTDB taxonomy): Bacteria > Actinomycetota > Actinomycetes > Mycobacteriales > Micromonosporaceae > Plantactinospora > Plantactinospora alkalitolerans. The sequence continues at coordinate 30,598 of NZ_JADPUN010000144.1, forward strand.
GACCCGGTGCCGCGCTGACCCGAACGGCGCGGCATCGGCACCAGCCGGGTGGGCACCCGGTCGCCGACGGCACGGCCCGCTGAACCCGTACTTCCTTCCCCCGAGGGAGTGGCGGGCTGCTGCGGCCGGGTGCCCACCCTCGTCGCGGAGGGCAGCCGATGACCATCTACCAGTCCAGGACGACCTACCAGTCCAGGACGAGCGCCGACGCCGACGCCGAGGCGGCACACGCGACGCTCGCCGCGCACGTACCCGATCGGGACAGCGGAATCTGTCCGGCCTGCCGGACCAGCGGGCCGTGCCCGCCCGCGAACGCGGCGGCCAATCGGCTGGTCGACCTGGGTCTGCCGGTGTTGGCGCCGATCCCGGCGCGGCGGGTGCCGGCGATGCTGGTCCGGATCACGCCACTACTTACCTATGCCTGGCAGCGCCGACTCGGACTGTTGCCGACCACCGGAGGCGGCTGATGAGGTTGCCGTTCGACCCGGATGATCCACCCGCCGAGCCGCCGCCGGGCTGCCCGCTGCCGACGATCTGGCGATTGGCGTACGCCCTGCACGAGCGACACCGGCCGGCGGACGACGGAATCTGCGCCTGTGGCGTCCGCTACCCGTGCGCGAGCCGGCGGGCGAGCCTTCGGGCGTTCCTCGAAGCCTGTGGCGTGCCGGTCCGGGTGCCGCCCAGCGACCTGTTCGATCTCTGGCACGGAATCCTCCTGGTCGATCCGGCCACCCGTCCAGACGGACCGTCCGCGTCCCCGCACGGCGCCGGGCCGCAGAACCTGGATGGATAGCCTGCGGGTCAGGTTCGCTGTGGCCGCCGAGAGCCCTCTCCCCGCTCAGCCCGCCCGGAGCCGTCCGGCGCGTTTCAGGGTCAGTACGGCACCCACTGTCGCGTAGCCGCGCCATTCCAGCGTCGCGGCCGGCGAGCTGCTGGCGAAGTCGACCGTCCAGCCCCCGTCGTCCTGCTGCTGTGTGGCCAGCCTGTCCAGCTCGGCGTCGATCACGCCGTCACCCAGCAGCGCACTCGCCGGGCTACCGGGCACCGGCGCGAAACTGAGCGCCCGCATCGTCTCGCCTTCGCTGCCGCCCTGGACCGGAACGAGTCCGGTGTCCGGCACGAACTGGGCGAGTCGCGCCAGTAGCGGCGCCGCCGCCGGATACCGCTCGTACGCGGTGTCCAGGAAGCGGACCGCGAACGCCAACGCGATCGCGTGTGGCGCCGAGTCCAGCGCCCCGATGGCATCGAAGCAGTACTGGGTGGCGCGGGCCAGCCAGGGGTGCGCCGTGACGGCGGGGTCGTGTGCGGCGACCCGTAGTGCGGCCCCTGCCGCAAAGGCGGTGCTCTGCAGCGCCGAGACGGTGTGGTCGGCCTCGGCCCAGAAAGGCGCGCAGGCGCTGGCGTCGACTACCGGCAGTGCGAACGGCAGGCCGCCGTCGGGCAGCGTCACCGAGTCCAACCAGTCGCACAACTCGATCGCGCGCGACGTGGTCGCGGGTGCGATGTCCTCGAAGACCTCGAAGGCATGCAACGCGCCACCGGGCTGACTCTCCGGCGCGCGCAGGTCGGGTTCGAGTCCCCAGCCGTAACCGCCGTCACCATTTCGGTAGCCATCCAGCGCGGCGAGCACGGCGTCCGGCTTCGTTTCTCCCAGGAGCAACTCGAAGCGGCGTCGGTCGAGCAGCCGGCCATGGCCGGCGAGGAAGGATGCGGCACGCGACAGGTCAACGCTCATGGGTCTCAAGGATGGCAAGTCTCGCGGAGCGGGTCTTGAACAAATCGGACCTCCGCCGAACCGGACAACCCCCGCACCGTCCTGCGGTGCGAGGGTTGTCCGGCGTTCTGCGTTGAGGGAGCTTTTGGTGGCGATCTCGGCCAGACCTGGTCAGACCTGGTCAGACCCCGGCGGGTACCCGCTCGGTCGCCGCGTCCGGCTCGGTCGCCAGGTGCTGGCGCAGCCGCTCGCCCTCGATGTCCACGTTGGGCAGGATCTTCGACAACCAGCCGGGCAGCCACCACGCGCTCCGGCCCAGCAGTGAGATGACCGCCGGGACGATCGTCATCCGGACCACGAACGCGTCGATCGCCACTCCGACGGCGAGGGCGAAGCCCATTGACTTGATCACCGGATCGTCGAGCAGGATGAAGCCGGCGAAGACCGAGGTCATGATGAGCGCGGCGGCGGTCACCACCCGGCCACCATGGCCCATGCCGTTGATGGTGGCCTGGGTCGGGGTGTCGCCGTGTACGAAGTCCTCGCGCATCCGCGACACCAGGAAGACCTCGTAGTCCATCGCCAGCCCGAACAGGATGCCGATCAGCAGGATCGGCAGGAAGCTGACCAGCGGACCCGGGGTGTCCAGCCCGACCAGGCTGCTCAGATGGCCCTGCTGGAACACCAGCACGGTGAGCCCGAACGTGGCGCCGACGGTGAGCAGGAAGCCCAGCGCCGCCTTCAGCGGCACCAGCAGGGACCGGAAGACCAGCATCAGCAGCAGTACCGACAGGCCGACGACGAGCAGCAGGTACCACGGCATCGCGTCGGAGAGCTTCTCGGACACGTCGATGCCGACCGCCGTCTGACCGGTGAGGGCGACGTCGGCGCCGTCCGTACCGTCGACGGGTCCGACCTTCTTCCGGATCTCGTGCACCAGGGTCTCGGTCGCCGGATCGGTCGGGCCGGTCGTCGGGATGACCGCCAGCAGGGCGGTCAACCGGTCGCGGCTCAGGTTCGGCGGGCTGACCGCGAGCAGGTTCTCGGTGCCCTGCAGCGCCGCCGTGACCTCCTGGGCGGCGGACGCGGTCCGCGCCGCCGAGTCGCTCGACACCACCAGCGCGAGGCGGTTGTTGAACCCGGGCCCGAAGCCGGCGGTGATCAGGTCGGCCGCCTCACGTTCCGGGGAGCCCTTCGGGCTGCTGCCGGCGTCCGGCAGCGCCACCCGCATGTCGGCGGCCGGGATGGCGAGGGCGCCGAGGCCGAGCACGGCGACCAGGATCAGCGGTACGCGCAACCGGATGACGATCCGGGCCCACCGGAACCCGAAGCTCTCGGTCCGGCCCGGCCCGGCCACGGCTGCGGTCGCGGCGGCGTTCCCCTCGGTGCCGGATTCGGTGGCCGTCCCGGCGCCGGTTTCGGCACTGCGGAGCCGGCGCGGCAGGATGCGCCGGCCGGCGAAGCCGAGCAGCGCGGGAAGCAGCGTCAACGCGACGAGTACGGCGACCGCGACGGTTCCGGCGGCGGCCAGTCCCATGATGGTCAGGAACGGGATGTTGACCACGGCCAGTCCGGCCAGCGCGATGACGACGGTGACCCCGGCGAACAGTACTGCCGAACCGGCGGTGCCGATCGCCCGCCCGGCCGCCTCCTCGGGCGCCAGCCCCTCCAGCAGGTTCTGCCGGTACCGCGAGGTGATGAAGAGCGAGTAGTCGATTCCGACCGCCAGGCCGAGCATGAGCGCGAGTACCGGTGCGGTGCTGGTCAGCTCGATGGTGTTGCTCAGTGCGTACAGCCCGGCCATTCCGGCGCCGACCCCGATCAGCGCGTTGAGCATCGTCATTCCGGCCGCGACCAGTGATCCCAGCGTCACGACCAGCACGACCAGGGCGATCACCACGCCGATGCCCTCGGTGCCGCCGATCTCGGGGGGAACGCTGGACATCACCTCGCCGCCGTGCTCCACCCGTAGGCCCGCCGCCGTCGCGGCCGAGCCGCTCTCCCCGTACGCGTGCCGCTGCGCCTCGGTGATCTCGTCGGCCTGGTCGGCGAACTGCACCTGGATCAGCGCGTACCGGCGGTCCTGCGACACGGCCCCGGTGGTGAACGGGTCGAGCGCACCCACCGCGCCGGGCAGTGCCGACGCCTCGCGTACGAGGTCGGCCACTGCCGCCTGCCGTTCCGGCGCGGTGAGCTGCTGGCCCTCGGGCGCGGCCACAAGGATGGTGCCGGTGGCGCCGCTCGCCTCGGGGAACTCCCGCTTCAGTGCGTCGATCGCGTGCTGGGACTCGGTGCCGGGGATCGAGAAGTTGGTCGACGTCGGGCCCATGAAGGCCACGGCCGCCCCGCCGAGCGCGGCCAGCAGGACGAGCCAGAGGACCACCACGAGCCGGCGGCGCCGGAACGAGGCCCGGCCAAGTCGGTAGAGGAGGGTCGCCATTGTCGTTTCCTTCGGTCGAGGGGTGAGGCGTTCCAGGCTTTTCAGGGGTGGTGGAGCGGTGTCAGGAGGTCATGGATCGGAGGTCACGGGTGGAGGTGTCGGGAGCGGCGTCGGGCAGGAGTGCGCGTCGGGCCACCCGGACCAGGGCCGGGCGGAGTTCCGTGGCGTCGTCCTCGGTGTGGTCGATGGCGATCGCGGCGATCCCGCCGAGCATCACCTCGGCGGCGATCCGGGCCGCCGGATCCGTCGACCGCCCGGCGAAGTTGTCGATCAGCCGCGCGGTGACGGGTTGCAGGCTCGCGAAGGCGGGCTGTTCGAGCAGGTGTGGAAGATCGTCGTAGATGAGCGCGATCTCCCGCCGGTAGGCGAGCACCAGCTCGACGAAGCCCTCGATGGCGGCCTCCTGGGCGGCGGCGGCGTCGAGCCCGTCGATCCTGGTGTCGAGGTCGACCAGGTCCCCCGCGGCGGGCGCGACCAGGGCCAGCAGGATGGCTTCCTTGCTGTCGAAGTGGTACAGCAGCGTGGCCTTCGAGCAGCCCACCTCGACCGCGATGTCGTGCAGGGACGTGCCCTTGAAGCCGACCCGGGCGAACTGCCGGGCCGCGACAGCCAGGATCTCGGCACGGGTTCTGCTGCGGGCCATGTGCTCACCTCCGCAACCCAGCGTGCCTTGACCGATCGGTCAGCAACTAACCGATCGGTCAGAATGTGAGCTGGATTACTGAGTACCTGACGGCGTCGGGCCCGACCGCTGGTCCGAGGCGGAAGTCTCGTTTCGCGAGCTGACCAAGCAGTGATTCAGATCCAACTGTCAATATCTGTAGATATCTATTGATTGGCTGATTGGATGATCTGCTCTCGGAGGATCGGCCCTACGGTGATCTTGCCTGCCTCACGGTCGAGGCGCACCGATACCACGGCACGGGGGAGTCCGATGGGTAGAGGATTTGTCGGCCGCGTCAGCGTCTGCCTGGCATTGATCCTGGCCACACAACTGGTGCCGGGGCTGCCCGAACCCTTGGTGGGCGCGCGGCCCGCGGCGGCGAGCGCAGTGCCCCCGACGCCGCCACCGGCCGCCGTGGATCCGGCGCCGTACCTGTCGGTGGTGGACCGGCCCGGACCCACCGAGGTGGCCCGGTACGACATCTCGACGGACACGGTGTGGGGCCCACAGGGCTCGCCCTACATCATCCGGTCGATGGTGGAGATCGCCGAGGGGGCCAGTCTGACGCTGCTGCCCGGTACCGTGGTCAAGCTCGACAAGTCCGGTGTGCTGCAGGCGTACGGTCAGATCCTGTCCCTCGGCACTCCGCGCCAGCGAGTGATCTTCACATCGCTGCGGGACGACACGGTGCTCGGCGACACCAACGGCGACGGTGACGCCACCCGGCCCGCCTCCGAGGACTGGAACTACATCGCCGTCGTCGGCGGCGACATCTCGGTGGCGAACTACCGGCGACCGGTGAGCTTCTTCGACCACACCGACTTCAAATACGGTGGCCAGGAGGTCACCAGTTGTTCGGCCGCAGCGCTCGAACTCGGCTGGGCCGGCAGCCGGGCGGTGATCTCCAACTCGACCTTCGTGGCCACGACGGCCGGCGTTCGCTCGAGGGTGGGTGATCGGGGTTTCGCCGGCATCTACAACTCGTACTTCGAGTCCGGCAGTTGCGGGATCACGATGAGCCAGAGCAGTGCCGAGATCGTGGGCAACACCTTCGGCGCCGGGCTGACGACCGCCCTCACCGCTGATCAACCGAAGAAGTTGCGGTTCTGGTACAACACCGCCGAACAGAAAGTCGGGGTCTACAGCAGATACTCCGGCGCTCCGCCGCCGTCCCGGCCCGACGTGGACGTACGGTACAACGCCCTGCTGACCGGCTACACCACGTTCCCCTACGGATTCTTCAACCTGACCGACTGGTCCGGCAACTGGTTCGGTCGGGACGCCAACGCCGCGCTGCCCACCTGCATGGACCCGGCGCTGGCCGCAGCCGCGAATCCACCGGTGAAGACCACGCCGTCGACGAGTTGTCCCACGGGCCAGGCCGCCGTGGTGGGTTACCTGGATGGCGTACTACCGGCGCTGTCCGGCTCGCCCCAGGTGCTCCCGACCGCGATCCGGGAGGCTTCCGCACCCCGTCTCGGGCCGGTCAACCTGCACAGCGGAGCGCTGACCTATCAGACCGAGGACCTGGCCGTGCAGGACGCGGGCAAACAGCTCACCGCGACCCGTACCTACCGGTCGGACCGGCTTTCCGGCGGTGACGCGGGTAAGGGCTGGACGAGCGCGTACTCGGAGGCGTTGTCGACCGTCGGTGCGCAGACCACGCTGAACCTCCCCGACGGCACCGCGCTGGGCTTCGCTACCGATCCCGGGGCCGGATACACCCCCGCCCCCGGTGTGTCGGCCTCGTACGTGACCGGCGCGACGGGCAGCACGGTCACCACGCCGGAACAGACGAGCTACCGGTTCAACCCGGCCGGTGAACTCACCGGCCTGACCCTCGGTGACCCCGGCCACGAGGTGGACGTTCAGCGGTCCGGCGGTCAGGTCAGCCGGGTCACCGGGGTGTCGGGACGTCACCTGGCGTACACCCGAAGTGGCGGGCGGCTCGACGCGATCGCCGACCAGACCGGCCGTGGCGTGGCCCTGTCGTACACCGGGGAACGGCTGACCGGCGCCAGGGGGGTCGACGGGTACACCGAGACCTACGAGTACGACGGCAGCGGCCGACTGACCAAGGTGGTCACCCCGGAGGGCCGGGTGAAGCTCGCCGCCGGATACCGCGCGGACGGCCGGGTGGACTGGGTCGAGGATCAGGGAACCGGCCGGACGGCCATCGGCTACGACGACGCCAACGGGCGTCGCACCGTCACCCGGGCCGACGGGACCGTGCTCACCCAGACATACGACTGGGCCGGTCGCCTGGTCACAGAACGGGCCGGCAGCACCGGCGTGCACATGATCTACGACGGCGAGGGGCGCCTGGTATCCCGGATCACCGGCGTGCCGGCGGTGCCGATGAAGGGCTACGGACCGTCGGCACCGGCCACCCTCTACGACGGCAAGGGCGATCCGGTCATGTCGGTCGACGAGTACGGCGCCGATACCGCGACCACCTTCGACGCCAAGCACCGCCCGTTGCTGACCACCCTGTACGACCGGAGCACCATCAGCCGCAGCTATGACGCCGATGGGCGGCTGGACCAGATGACCGACCAGTTCGGAAAGGTGTGGGAGTACGACTTCAACGGCCGTGGGCAGCCCACCGTGCAGACCGATCCGTTGCGTCGGACCCGGAAACTCGGCTACGAGGCCGACGGCGATCTGGCCTCGGTGACCGACGAGTCCAATGCGACCACCGTGTTCGGCAACGACACGCTCGGCCGGCGGACGTCGGTCACCGATCCGCTCCAGAAGCGTACGACCCTGGCCTACACGACCTGGGACGAGCTGATCGAGACGGAGAAACCGCGGGGCGGCAGGACCACTGTCACCTTCGACCGGGACCGGCACCCGACGTCGGTGACCGATCCCGCCCAGGTCGCCACCTCTTTCCGATACGACACCAGCGGGCGGCTGGAGACCATCGTCGACGCGGCAGAGAACACGACGGTGCTGGGGTACGACGCGGCGGGTCGGATCAGCACGGTGACCGACCCCCGAGAGTTCGTGACGCAGCGGGGCTACACGCCCGAGGGCTGGGTGCGTGACATCACCGACTCCCGGCAGAAGGTCACGAGCTTCACCTACGATCCGATGGGTCGGCTGATGCGCAGCACCGACCCGCTGAACCAGGTGACGCAGCTCCAGTACGACCGGTCGAGCAGGGTCACCAAGGAGTGGACCGCGGACGGCGCGATCTGGGCGAGTGGCTACAACGCCATGGGTCGGCAAACCTCGGTGACCACGCCCCGGAAACACACGTGGGCGATGGAGTACGACCTCGCCGGCAAGCCGACCAAGGTCACCGACCCGTTGGCCGCCACCTCGCTGACCTCGTACGACGACGTCGGTCGGGTGAAGACCACCACCGACCAGGAGAACATCGCCACCACCTACACCTACGACGACGCCGCGCGCACCGTGACGGTGACCGACGTCCTCGGCACGGTGGGTGTGCACCGGTCCGACGCCGCCGGCCGGCCGAGGTCGTACACCGACGGCTCCGGGCTCACCACGAGCTGGGGGTACGACGACGACGGCAACCGCAGCTCGACGACCGACCCGGCGGGCACCAGCCGTACCGAGTACAACCTGGCGGGTCAGGTCACCGCCGAGGTCGACGCCACCCTCCGGCGCACGGGCAGCACCTACGACGCGGTCGGGCGACTGGACACCGTCACCCACCCCGGTGGGGCGGCCGAGTCGTTCGACTACGACCCGGTCGGCAACCTGACCACCCACACGGACCGGACGGGAGCGGTCTGGAGCTGGACCTACCAGGCGGCGAACCTGATGGACACGGCCACCGACCCGCTCCAGAAGGTCACCCGGTACACCTACGACGACCTCGGGCGGCAGTCGTCGATCACCGACCCCACCGGCGTGGTCACGAACACCGCGTACGACCCGGTGGGCCGGCCGGCGGTCCGCTGGGACGCCCGTGGCGCCTCCTGGGTGACCCGTTACGACCTCAACGGCGACATCAGCGAGGAGGTCGACCCGGCCGGCGTCGAGCGCAACTATGAGTACGACAAGCTCGGCCGGCGCGAGTGGATGGGGTTCGCGAACACGTCGTACTACTACGACTACGACAAGACGAGCCGGATGATCAGCGGTGACGTGCCGTACCGGCAGACCTGGGACCACGACGCCCGGGGCCGGGTCACCGAGGTCGGTGACGCGTACGGCAAGAAGACGACCTACGGCTACGACGGTGCCGGCCGGCAGACCACGGAACGGCTACCCGGTGGGCGTGAAACCACCCGGACCTACGACGCGGCCGGTCGCCTCGACACCGCGCTCGACGGGCTGCGGAACGCGACCGACTACGACTACGACGCCGCCGGCCGGCTCACCACGCTCACACTGCCCCGGGGCGGGCACTTCGACTACACCTACGACGCCGCGGGCCTGCTCGACACCGAGACCGATCCGGCCCGGCAGACCACCAGCTACGACTACGACCAGGCGGGCCGGTGGAAGGGCACCACGTACCCGTCGGGTCGCGTCGTCACCGCCGAGTACGACCCGGCAGGGCGGCAGAAGTTCGTCAAGGCGGGCGCGGAGACCCGCAGCTTCGGTTACGACGACGCCGGTCGGATCGCCTCGGCCGCCACCGCCGGCCACCAGACCACCCTGACCTACGACGACCGGGGCCTGCTCAAGAGCACCACCGACGCGTTCGGTACCACCGGCTACGACTACGACCTGGCACACCGGCTGGCCACCCGGACGCCACCCAGCGGTGCCGCCACGACGTTCGAGTACCACTCGCTCAGTGGACGCATGACGGCGCTGCGCGGACCGATCAGTGCCGACTACGCGTACGACAGGGGTGGCCAGATCGAGAGCATCAGCGGCCGGCTGCCCACCGCGACCACGTACGACCGGCGGAAGTACGACGACAACGGCCGGCTCTCCACCGTCGTGACGCCCTTCGACACCTACGGCGTCACCTATACGCCCGACGGTCAGGTCAAGTCGACGACGGGGCCGACCCCCGGCAGCGGTACGCCGACGACCACCACCTACAGCTACGACGATGCCGGCCGGCTCGACACCGCGGTCGCCGGTCAGGGCAGCACGGTGGTGTCCAGCACCGACTACGACTGGGACGCCGACGGCAACCGCACCTCCGTGGAGGTCTCCGGCCAGCCCACGGTCACCGCCTCCTACGACCTGGCGGACCGGATCACGTCGACCTCCACGGCGGGGGAACACACCTACGACCTGGACGGCCGGCTGAAATCGACCGCCGACGGACAGAGCTACTCGTACGACCCGTACGGGCAACTGACCGGCGCGACCACCTCGGACGGCACGGTCGCGTACAGCCGGGACGCGTTCGGTCGGGTCGCCGGGCGGACCGTCGGGGGCGTCGAGCAGTCGTTCTCGTACGAGGCGACCTCGGCCGCGGTCTCGGGCAGCAGGACCGGGTCCGGTCCATCGACCGAGGTGGTCCGGGATCCCTCGGGGGACCTGCTCGGTCAGCGGACGGTCGGCGGCACCAGCGTGCGGGCCCTGTTCAACCCGCACGGTGACGTGACCCGCTTCGTCGACACCACGAACGGGCGGGTCTCCTGGTCGGCGGAGTACGACCCGTTCGGAACGACCTTCGGCGTGTCCGGTACGGCACCACCGGTGCCGTTCGGGTTCCAGGCCATGTACAGCGATCCGCTCACCGGACTCGTCGACATGGCGGCGCGGCACTACGACTCCGGCACCGGACGGTTCACCCAGCCCGACACGGTCATCGGGGACCTGGGCAGTCCGATCAGCCTCAACCGTTACCTCTACGCCAATGCTGATCCGCTCAGCATGTTCGACCCGGACGGTCACTGGCCGCGCTGGCTCAACGGACTGGCGAACGCCATCCGGGGCGCCGTCGACCAGATCGGCGACTCGATCTCCCACACCTGGAAGCGGGTGGAGGGCAGCGCCTCGGTCTCGTCGATGAAACGCTCTCTGGAGCGCTCGGGTCGGAACCTGGCCGCCGAGATCGCCAGCGGCACCGCCCGATTCTGGGATGACCACCAGGACCGGATCGGCAAGGCCCTTGTCGGGGTCACGGTCGGCGCGGCGATCATCGGTGGGTGCACGGCACTCGGGGTGGCGACGGCCGGTATCGGCGGCGCGGTCTGCTTCGGGGCCGCCATCGGCGCCGTGGCCGGCGGTGCGTTCTGCGACTCCGACCGCAACGCCCTCGCCTGCGCGGGGACGGGCGCGGCGGCCGGTGGCGTGGCGGGCCTGACCGGTGGTCTGGTCGGGGGAGCCGGTGGCAGCGCGTTCGCCGTGGGGGCGGTGTCCGGCTTCACCGGTGACGCCACCGAGCAGGTGCTCAGCACCGGAACCATCGACGCGCGGCGGTTGGCCGGCGCCACCTTCGGCGGAGCGATCCTCGGCAGGATCAGCGGGCGGCTGCTGGCCGGCAGGACCGGTACGGCGACACGTCCCTGGGGTGCGGGTCCGCTGGCCCTGCCGCCTGGCCCGCTCGCCGGCCGGGGGCGGGTGGCACTACCGGGCGCGTCGAGCGTGGAACGTGCCGCCGGTGAGCGGGCGGTTCCGCTGTTGCGGGTGCGTGGCATGGGGGTCGGGCCGAGGTATCCGATGAACATGGGTTCGGTACGGCACATCGCGGCCAAGTACGGCGTCGACATCTCGGGCATCCGTTTCGACATCAACAAGAGTCTTGCGAACAGGTTCGGAATGACGCGGCCGAACTGCACGGTGCAACTCTGTCGGGATGCCTTCCGCAGTGAGGAGGACCTGGCTCGTACCCTGGCGCACGAGAAGGTCCACGTCGACGAGTTGCGAGGTGGGCGGCCCTATCCCAAGGATGACGCGGAGGCCGAGCTCTGGGAGGACCGGGCGTACAAATTCGAGGCCGACTGGTGGGCGCAGCATCCGGTACGGCCGGACGGGGTGGGCTGATGGAGGAACGGATCGATGGCTAGCTGGGACGAGTGGAGCGATCGGTACGAGGTGGCGTTCGTCGCGGTGCCGGGCGACCCGCACCAGCCGTGCCCGGAGTGTGGCCACGACGCCCTACGGCTGGTCTTCACGGGCGATCTCGAAACGGCGGTCGGTTATGCCTCCTTCTGGTGCGACCACTGTCTCAACGGCATCTCGATTTCGCGGGTCCCCATTCCCCCGGGCGCCGTCGTGCGTTCGATCCACGACGCGCCGGAGGACCGACGGCCTGTCATACCCAACTTCCGACTGGTCATCTGAACCGCCGTCGTGATCCGTTGCGCGGATCCCGGCCGCTGACACGGCCCTGCCCCGGCGTCGATCGGATCTCGACGGCCGGGTCCGGGGGACGATCGCCGTGGCGGGAAGCGGCCGGAACGGAGGAGGATGGCACCATGCGCTGGACCGTGCTCGAATCCCCGATCGACGAGCTCTCCGTCGGGGTCGACGACGTCGGAGTCTGTGGCGTGCGTTTCGGACCGGTGGAGGTGGCGGTTCCGGCCACGGCCCTGGTCGAGCCGTCCGGTCCCGACACCGCCGGGCTGGCGGCGGCGGTCGCGCAGCTTCGGGCGTTCTTCGCGGGGGAGCTGACCGAATTCACCGTTCCGCTGCACGTGCGGCGGGGCTCGGAGTTCGAGCGCGCGGTCTGGGCCGAGATGTCGAAGATCCCGTACGGCGAGACCCGCACCTACGGCGAGGTGGCGGCGGCGGTCGGCGACCCGGGGGCGGCCCGCGCGGTCGGGGTGGCCTGCAACCGGAACCCCATCCCGGTGATCGTGCCCTGCCACCGGATCGTCGGGGCCGGCGGCAAGCTGGTCGGCTTCGGCGGCGGCCTGTCGCGCAAGCGCCACCTGCTGGAGCTGGAGGCCGGCGTCGCCTTCCAGCGCGCCTGGACCTGATCCTCGACGGGGCCGGCGGGTCAGCCGGGCGGTGTCGGGGCCAGTCGGACCCGGCGGAGCAGTTGGGCGTTGAGCGCCACCACGATGGTGGAGCCGGACATCAGCACCGCGCCGAGGGCGGGGCTGAGCGCGACTCCGGCCCCGGCGAGCACTCCGGCGGCGAGCGGGATCGCGACGACGTTGTACCCGGCCGCCCAGGCGAGGTTCTGGATCATCTTCCGGTACGACGCTCGGGACAGCCGGATCACTCCGGTCACGCCGCGCGGGTCGGAGGAGGCGAGTACCACCCCGGCAGACTCGATCGCCACGTCGGTGCCGGCGCCGATCGCGATCCCGACGTTCGCCCGAGCCAGCGCGGGCGCGTCGTTCACCCCGTCGCCGACCATCGCCACGATCAGCCCTCGACGCTGGAGGTCGGTCACCTTGTCGTCCTTGTCCGCCGGCAGGACCTCGGCGAACACCTCGTCCACCCCGGCCCGGAAACCCAGCTTCGCGGCGACCGCCTCGGCGACCGGGCGGGCGTCACCGGTGATCATGGCGATCGTGCGTACGCCCTGTGCCCGCAGGTCGGCGATCGCCTCCCGGGCCTCCGGCCGTACCTCGTCCTCCAGGGCGAACGCGCCGAGCACCCGCGGACCGCCGCCGTCGAGGCGTACCAGGTAGAGCACCGCGGCTCCGCGCGCCGACCACTCCTCGCCGACCCGACGAAGGTCGTCGGAGGGTCGGGCGGCCAGTTCGCGCAGTAGGGCCGGCCCGCCGACGGCGTGGTCCCGGCCCTCGACGTGGGCCCGGACGCCCCGGCCGGACAGTGCCCGGAATCCGGTCGCCGTCGCCCTCGCCGTCCCGGTCCGCTTGTCGGCAGCGGCGACGATGGCTCGGGCGAGCGGATGTTCGCTGTCGGCCTCGACCCCGGCGGCCAGCCGCAGCACCTCGTCCTCCGCACCCGCGACCTCGGCGGCGACCGCGGTGACGGTGTGCGCGCCCCGGGTCAGCGTGCCGGTCTTGTCGAACAGCACCGCGTCGACCGTGCGCATCCGCTCCAACGCCAACCGGTCCTTGACCAGGATTCCGGCCCTGGCGGCCACGGCGGTGGAGAGCGCGATGACCAACGGGATCGCCAGGCCGAGGGCGTGCGGGCAGGCGATCACCAGAACCGTCACGGTACGCACCACGGCCTCGTCGACGCTGCCGAGCGCCGACCAGACGACGAAGGTGAGCACGGCGGTGGCGGTGGCGATGTAGAACAGCCAGGCGGCGAAGCGGTCGGCGAGCAGTTGCGCCCGACCGCTGGACTGCTGGGCCTGGGCCACCAGGCGTTGGATGCCGGCCAGCGCGGTGTCGTCGCCGAGGGCGTCGACCTGGACCCGGATCGCGGAATCGGTCGCCACGGTGCCGGCCACGACCCGGGCCCCGACACCACGGGAAACCGGCCGGGACTCACCGGTGATCATCGACTCGTCCAGTTCGGCGGTGCCGTCGACGATCCGGCCGTCGGCCGGTACCCGTGCGCCGGGGCGGACCAGCACCACGTCGTCGACCCGCAGGTCGGCCAGGGGAACCCGCTGTACGCCGCCGCCGGAGTCGATCCGCTCGGCGTCGTCGGGCAGCAGTGCCGCCAACGCCGCCAGGGCGCCCCGGGCCTGGCCGATCGCCTTCATCTCCTGCCAGTGCCCGAGCAGCATGATGGTGACCAGTGCGGCGAGTTCCCACCAGAAGTCCAGGTCGAACGCGCCGAAACTGGTGGCCAGCGAGGCGACGTAACCGACCGTGATCGCCATCGAGATCAGCAGCATCATGCCGGGGGTGCGGTCGCGCAGTTCTCCGAGGCCGCCGACCAGGAAGGGCCAGCCGCCGTAGAGGAAGACGATCGTGCCCAGCACCGGCCCGACCAGGGACATGCCCGGAAAATCGAACGCGTAGCCGAACCAGTCCATCACCATGTGGCTGGTGACCACGATCGGCACCGTGAGCGCCAGGCTCAGCCAGAACTTCCGGCGGAACGCCTCCGGATCGTGCCCGGCGTGCCGGTCGTGCCCCTGACGGTGCCCGTCGTCGTGTTCCTGGTGCTCGTCGTGTCCGTGCTGCCCGTCGCGCATCGTCGATCACCCCTCGAAGGCAAATATACCCCTGGGGGGTACCTTGGCAAGGGGTACGTCGGTAAGGGGTACGTCGACAAGGGGTTGTCGTAACTCCAGAGACAGGAGCGGGGCCGGACCGTCTTCGGTCCGGCCCCGTCTGCCCTACCTCACACTCAGCGCTCGATCGTGCCGGCGATGAAGTCCTCGACGGCCTGGTGGGCGTCGTGGTCCGCGTACTGGGTGGGTGGGGACTTCATGAAGTAGCTCGACGCCGAGAGGATCGGGCCGCCGATGCCCCGGTCGAGGGCGATCTTCGCGGCCCGGACCGCGTCGATGATGACGCCGGCCGAGTTCGGCGAGTCCCAGACCTCGAGCTTCAGCTCGGCGTTGAGCGGGACGTCGCCGAACGAGCGACCCTCCAGCCGGATGTACGCCCACTTGCGGTCGTCCAACCACGGCACGTGGTCCGACGGCCCGATGTGCACGTCGCCCTTGGTCATCTCGTGCGGGATCTGGGAGGTGACCGACTGGGTCTTGGAGATCTTCTTGGAGACCAGTCGGGTGCGCTCCAACATGTTCATGAAGTCCATGTTGCCGCCGAAGTTGAGCTGGTACGTGCGCAGCAGCTCGACGCCCCGGTCCTCGAAGAGCTTGGCCAGCGCACGGTGCACGATGGTCGCGCCCACCTGGCTCTTGATGTCGTCGCCGACGATCGGCAGCCCGGCGTCGGTGAACTTCTGCGCCCACTCCGGGTCCGACGCGATGAAGACCGGCAGCGCGTTCACGAAGGCGCAACCGGCCTCGATCGCCGCCGTCGCGTAGAACTTCGCCGCCTGCTCGGAGCCGACCGGCAGGTAGCAGACGACCACGTCGACGTCGGCCTCGCGCAGCGCCGCCACGACATCGGCCGGCTGGCGGTCGGACTCCTCGACGATCTCCCGGTAGTACTGGCCCAACCCGTCCAGGGTCGGCCCACGCTGCACGAGTACGCCGGTCGGCGCCACGTCGCACAGCTTGATGGTGTTGTTCTCGCTGGCGACGATCGCTTCTGCGAGGTCCATGCCCACCTTTTTGGCGTCGACATCGAACGCCGCGACGAACTCCACGTCCGAGACGTGGTAATCGCCGAAGGTGACGTGCATGAGACCCGGGACGCGGTCGTTGGGGTCGGCATTGCGGTAGTACTCGACGCCCTGGACCAGGGACGAGGCGCAGTTACCCACACCGACGATGGCGACGCGGACGGAGCCCATCGCGTTTGCCTCCTTTGTGTTCATCACGGCCGCTCCGGTCTCAATTCCTGGACCTGCCCAGGCGGAGGCGGGATGTGTTCTTCTGACTGTCCCTGGGCGGTGCCCGGGGTGTCCGGGACGGTGCCCGGGGTGGACCCCGACGGGGTCCGGCCGGAGCGCTCGTTGGCGATGAGCTCCTCCAACCAGCGGACTTCGCGCTCGCAGGCGTCCAGGCCATGGCGCTGCAGTTCGAGGGTGTAGGCGTCGAGGCGGACGGCTGCCCGGCTCAACACGTCGCGCAGACCCTCGCGACGCTCCTCGACCTTGCGCCGGCGGCCCTCGAGGATCCGGAGCCGGGTCGCCCGGTCGGTACGGGAGAAGAACGCGAAGTGCACACCGAACCCGGCGTCCTCGTAGGTCTCCGGACCGGTCTGGGCGATCAGCTCGGCGAACCGTTCCTTGCCCTCGGCGGTGATTTTGTAGACGACTCGGCCGCGACGGCTGGTCAGGGCCGGGATCTCCTCGGCGGTGGCCGGGGTCTCGGCCGCCTCGGTGATCCAGCCGGCCGCCTGTAGCCGACGCAGGGTCGGATAGAGCGAGCCGTAACTGATCGCCGCCCGGATCGCCCCGAGCTTGGCGGTGAGCTCCTTGCGGAGTTCGTAGCCGTGCATCGGGGACTCCTGCAGAAGGCCGAGGATGGCGAGCTCGAACATTGAGCACCCCTCTCCGCGTCTCCGTCAGGACCGGTGTGGCTTCCCTGTCAGGAGCCAGTCGCCGACCCGATGTATCGGGCCGATACATCGCACCGTAGACCCTCGCGCCCGGCGTGGCAAACCGTCGCAGGGCACGGATTCCACTACAGTCAGTGACGGTGGTCGCCTCGTCCGGCCGGACCGCGTACTCTTCTGCGCATGCGTTCGCAGCGCCAGGTCGTCGACTACTCGCTACAGAAGCGAGCGGTGCTGCGTGAGGTGCATTCGGGTCGGGTGGGCACCTACGAGGTGTGCGACGCCTCGCCCTACCTCAAGAACGCCGCCAAGTTCCACGGCGAGCCGACCGAGGCACTCTGCCCGGTCTGCCGGCGCGAAAATCTGACCCACGTCCACTACATTTACGGCGATGAACTCAAGCAGTCGGCCGGACAGGCACGCACCCGAGCGGAGCTGTCGGTGTTGGCGATGACCCTGCGTGAGTTCCAGGTCTACGTGGTGGAGGTGTGCCGCGGTTGCGACTGGAACCATCTCGTCGAGCAGTACCTGCTCGGCCGGGATGGCGTGTCCGGCGACGACGCCGCCAGCACCGCGTCGTCCGGCGGCGCGGCGGTGGCCGCGACGGCGACCGCGAACGGCACCGCGGTCAGACGAAGGCGCGAGGCGCGGCGGTGATCGTGACTCGTCTTCCCGATTCGGGGATCTTCCGACATTGGCGGGGCGAGTATCACTCAGCAAACCGGATAAGTCCGGTTATTTCCCATGTTGCGGCATCTGTAGCTCGGCGGGTCCGACTCTGGATGCGGCGTGTTCCAGCTCACGGCAACCCGGTGGTGGCGCGAACGCCCATCACCGCGACCGGCAGGGTGTGACGAATGAACTCGTACGGCGATCCTAGTTCCGCGCGTGGTCGGGCGCATTATCCCGGCACGAACGGCGACCACGGACCAGCGGACGATCCATACCGCCGCACGTCCCGTGACGACCGGGCCGATGCTGATCGGCGTTCGGCGGAGGGCGACCGGGGCGGCTGGCCCGCCAACGGCCGGGCCGACGGTGCGTCGGCCCGGGCCAGTGTGAGCGGGCGTGCCCCGTCCGGCCGGGCCACACCACCGGGTCAGCCCCCCGCCGGAGGCGGCTGGGCCGCACCGGTCTCACCGGCCTCCGGTTCCGCCTCCGTCGGATCGGCCTCGCCGGGTCGGGCCCGGGTCGGCCGGGCCGGAGTCGGCAGCGCGGCGGTTCCCGACGCACCCGGCTCGGGTGGCGGATACGGCGCGGCCCGACCGGCCGGTCGGGCCGCGCCGTATCCGCCACCCGAGCCGGGTGCGTCGGGAACCGCCGCGCTGCCGACTCCGGCCCGGCCGACCCGGGCCCGACCCGGCGAGGCCGATCCGACGGAGGCGGAACCGGAGGCCGGTGAGACCGGTGCGGCCCAGCCGCCTCCGGCGGGGGGCTGACCCGGTGGTGTGGCCCGGCCGGACGGGGCACGCCCGCTCACACTGGCCCGGGCCGACGCACCGTCGGCCCGGCCGTTGGCGGGCCAGCCGCCCCGGTCGCCCTCCGCCGAACGCCGATCAGCATCGGCCCGGTCGTCACGGGACGTGCGGCGGTATGGATCGTCCGCTGGTCCGTGGTCGCCGTTCGTGCCGGGATAATGCGCCCGACCACGCGCGGAACTAGGATCGCCGTACGAGTTCATTCGTCACACCCTGCCGGTCGCGGTGATGGGCGTTCGCGCCACCACCGGGTTGCCGTGAGCTGGAACACGCCGCATCCAGAGTCGGACCCGCCGAGCTACAGATGCCGCAACATGGGAAATAACCGGACTTATCCGGTTTGCTGAGTGATACTCGCCCCGCCAATGTCGGAAGATCCCCGAATCGGGAAGACGAGTCACGATCACCGCCGCGCCTCGCGCCTTCGTCTGACCGCGGTGCCGTTCGCGGTCGCCGTCGCGGCCACCGCCGCGCCGCCGGACGACGCGGTGCTGGCGGCGTCGTCGCCGGACACGCCATCCCGGCCGAGCAGGTACTGCTCGACGAGATGGTTCCAGTCGCAACCGCGGCACACCTCCACCACGTAGACCTGGAACTCACGCAGGGTCATCGCCAACACCGACAGCTCCGCTCGGGTGCGTGCCTGTCCGGCCGACTGCTTGAGTTCATCGCCGTAAATGTAGTGGACGTGGGTCAGATTTTCGCGCCGGCAGACCGGGCAGAGTGCCTCGGTCGGCTCGCCGTGGAACTTGGCGGCGTTCTTGAGGTAGGGCGAGGCGTCGCACACCTCGTAGGTGCCCACCCGACCCGAATGCACCTCACGCAGCACCGCTCGCTTCTGTAGCGAGTAGTCGACGACCTGGCGCTGCGAACGCATGCGCAGAAGAGTACGCGGTCCGGCCGGACGAGGCGACCACCGTCACTGACTGTAGTGGAATCCGTGCCCTGCGACGGTTTGCCACGCCGGGCGCGAGGGTCTACGGTGCGATGTATCGGCCCGATACATCGGGTCGGCGACTGGCTCCTGACAGGGAAGCCACACCGGTCCTGACGGAGACGCGGAGAGGGGTGCTCAATGTTCGAGCTCGCCATCCTCGGCCTTCTGCAGGAGTCCCCGATGCACGGCTACGAACTCCGCAAGGAGCTCACCGCCAAGCTCGGGGCGATCCGGGCGGCGATCAGTTACGGCTCGCTCTATCCGACCCTGCGTCGGCTACAGGCGGCCGGCTGGATCACCGAGGCGGCCGAGACCCCGGCCACCGCCGAGGAGATCCCGGCCCTGACCAGCCGTCGCGGCCGAGTCGTCTACAAAATCACCGCCGAGGGCAAGGAACGGTTCGCCGAGCTGATCGCCCAGACCGGTCCGGAGACCTACGAGGACGCCGGGTTCGGTGTGCACTTCGCGTTCTTCTCCCGTACCGACCGGGCGACCCGGCTCCGGATCCTCGAGGGCCGCCGGCGCAAGGTCGAGGAGCGTCGCGAGGGTCTGCGCGACGTGTTGAGCCGGGCAGCCGTCCGCCTCGACGCCTACACCCTCGAACTGCAGCGCCATGGCCTGGACGCCTGCGAGCGCGAAGTCCGCTGGTTGGAGGAGCTCATCGCCAACGAGCGCTCCGGCCGGACCCCGTCGGGGTCCACCCCGGGCACCGTCCCGGACACCCCGGGCACCGCCCAGGGACAGTCAGAAGAACACATCCCGCCTCCGCCTGGGCAGGTCCAGGAATTGAGACCGGAGCGGCCGTGATGAACACAAAGGAGGCAAACGCGATGGGCTCCGTCCGCGTCGCCATCGTCGGTGTGGGTAACTGCGCCTCGTCCCTGGTCCAGGGCGTCGAGTACTACCGCAATGCCGACCCCAACGACCGCGTCCCGGGTCTCATGCACGTCACCTTCGGCGATTACCACGTCTCGGACGTGGAGTTCGTCGCGGCGTTCGATGTCGACGCCAAAAAGGTGGGCATGGACCTCGCAGAAGCGATCGTCGCCAGCGAGAACAACACCATCAAGCTGTGCGACGTGGCGCCGACCGGCGTACTCGTGCAGCGTGGGCCGACCCTGGACGGGTTGGGCCAGTACTACCGGGAGATCGTCGAGGAGTCCGACCGCCAGCCGGCCGATGTCGTGGCGGCGCTGCGCGAGGCCGACGTCGACGTGGTCGTCTGCTACCTGCCGGTCGGCTCCGAGCAGGCGGCGAAGTTCTACGCGACGGCGGCGATCGAGGCCGGTTGCGCCTTCGTGAACGCGCTGCCGGTCTTCATCGCGTCGGACCCGGAGTGGGCGCAGAAGTTCACCGACGCCGGGCTGCCGATCGTCGGCGACGACATCAAGAGCCAGGTGGGCGCGACCATCGTGCACCGTGCGCTGGCCAAGCTCTTCGAGGACCGGGGCGTCGAGCTGCTGCGCACGTACCAGCTCAACTTCGGCGGCAACATGGACTTCATGAACATGTTGGAGCGCACCCGACTGGTCTCCAAGAAGATCTCCAAGACCCAGTCGGTCACCTCCCAGATCCCGCACGAGATGACCAAGGGCGACGTGCACATCGGGCCGTCGGACCACGTGCCGTGGTTGGACGACCGCAAGTGGGCGTACATCCGGCTGGAGGGTCGCTCGTTCGGCGACGTCCCGCTCAACGCCGAGCTGAAGCTCGAGGTCTGGGACTCGCCGAACTCGGCCGGCGTCATCATCGACGCGGTCCGGGCCGCGAAGATCGCCCTCGACCGGGGCATCGGCGGCCCGATCCTCTCGGCGTCGAGCTACTTCATGAAGTCCCCACCCACCCAGTACGCGGACCACGACGCCCACCAGGCCGTCGAGGACTTCATCGCCGGCACGATCGAGCGCTGAGTGTGAGGTAGGGCAGACGGGGCCGGACCGAAGACGGTCCGGCCCCGCTCCTGTCTCTGGAGTTACGACAACCCCTTGTCGACGTACCCCTTACCGACGTACCCCTTGCCAAGGTACCCCCCAGGGGTATATTTGCCTTCGAGGGGTGATCGACGATGCGCGACGGGCAGCACGGACACGACGAGCACCAGGAACACGACGACGGGCACCGTCAGGGGCACGACCGGCACGCCGGGCACGATCCGGAGGCGTTCCGCCGGAAGTTCTGGCTGAGCCTGGCGCTCACGGTGCCGATCGTGGTCACCAGCCACATGGTGATGGACTGGTTCGGCTACGCGTTCGATTTTCCGGGCATGTCCCTGGTCGGGCCGGTGCTGGGCACGATCGTCTTCCTCTACGGCGGCTGGCCCTTCCTGGTCGGCGGCCTCGGAGAACTGCGCGACCGCACCCCCGGCATGATGCTGCTGATCTCGATGGCGATCACGGTCGGTTACGTCGCCTCGCTGGCCACCAGTTTCGGCGCGTTCGACCTGGACTTCTGGTGGGAACTCGCCGCACTGGTCACCATCATGCTGCTCGGGCACTGGCAGGAGATGAAGGCGATCGGCCAGGCCCGGGGCGCCCTGGCGGCGTTGGCGGCACTGCTGCCCGACGACGCCGAGCGGATCGACTCCGGCGGCGGCGTACAGCGGGTTCCCCTGGCCGACCTGCGGGTCGACGACGTGGTGCTGGTCCGCCCCGGCGCACGGGTACCGGCCGACGGCCGGATCGTCGACGGCACCGCCGAACTGGACGAGTCGATGATCACCGGTGAGTCCCGGCCGGTTTCCCGTGGTGTCGGGGCCCGGGTCGTGGCCGGCACCGTGGCGACCGATTCCGCGATCCGGGTCCAGGTCGACGCCCTCGGCGACGACACCGCGCTGGCCGGCATCCAACGCCTGGTGGCCCAGGCCCAGCAGTCCAGCGGTCGGGCGCAACTGCTCGCCGACCGCTTCGCCGCCTGGCTGTTCTACATCGCCACCGCCACCGCCGTGCTCACCTTCGTCGTCTGGTCGGCGCTCGGCAGCGTCGACGAGGCCGTGGTGCGTACCGTGACGGTTCTGGTGATCGCCTGCCCGCACGCCCTCGGCCTGGCGATCCCGTTGGTCATCGCGCTCTCCACCGCCGTGGCCGCCAGGGCCGGAATCCTGGTCAAGGACCGGTTGGCGTTGGAGCGGATGCGCACGGTCGACGCGGTGCTGTTCGACAAGACCGGCACGCTGACCCGGGGCGCGCACACCGTCACCGCGGTCGCCGCCGAGGTCGCGGGTGCGGAGGACGAGGTGCTGCGGCTGGCCGCCGGGGTCGAGGCCGACAGCGAACATCCGCTCGCCCGAGCCATCGTCGCCGCTGCCGACAAGCGGACCGGGACGGCGAGGGCGACGGCGACCGGATTCCGGGCACTGTCCGGCCGGGGCGTCCGGGCCCACGTCGAGGGCCGGGACCACGCCGTCGGCGGGCCGGCCCTACTGCGCGAACTGGCCGCCCGACCCTCCGACGACCTTCGTCGGGTCGGCGAGGAGTGGTCGGCGCGCGGAGCCGCGGTGCTCTACCTGGTACGCCTCGACGGCGGCGGTCCGCGGGTGCTCGGCGCGTTCGCCCTGGAGGACGAGGTACGGCCGGAGGCCCGGGAGGCGATCGCCGACCTGCGGGCACAGGGCGTACGCACGATCGCCATGATCACCGGTGACGCCCGCCCGGTCGCCGAGGCGGTCGCCGCGAAGCTGGGTTTCCGGGCCGGGGTGGACGAGGTGTTCGCCGAGGTCCTGCCGGCGGACAAGGACGACAAGGTGACCGACCTCCAGCGTCGAGGGCTGATCGTGGCGATGGTCGGCGACGGGGTGAACGACGCGCCCGCGCTGGCTCGGGCGAACGTCGGGATCGCGATCGGCGCCGGCACCGACGTGGCGATCGAGTCTGCCGGGGTGGTACTCGCCTCCTCCGACCCGCGCGGCGTGACCGGAGTGATCCGGCTGTCCCGAGCGTCGTACCGGAAGATGATCCAGAACCTCGCCTGGGCGGCCGGGTACAACGTCGTCGCGATCCCGCTCGCCGCCGGAGTGCTCGCCGGGGCCGGAGTCGCGCTCAGCCCCGCCCTCGGCGCGGTGCTGATGTCCGGCTCCACCATCGTGGTGGCGCTCAACGCCCAACTGCTCCGCCGGGTCCGACTGGCCCCGACACCGCCCGGCTGACCCGCCGGCCCCGTCGAGGATCAGGTCCAGGCGCGCTGGAAGGCGACGCCGGCCTCCAGCTCCAGCAGGTGGCGCTTGCGCGACAGGCCGCCGCCGAAGCCGACCAGCTTGCCGCCGGCCCCGACGATCCGGTGGCAGGGCACGATCACCGGGATGGGGTTCCGGTTGCAGGCCACCCCGACCGCGCGGGCCGCCCCCGGGTCGCCGACCGCCGCCGCCACCTCGCCGTAGGTGCGGGTCTCGCCGTACGGGATCTTCGACATCTCGGCCCAGACCGCGCGCTCGAACTCCGAGCCCCGCCGCACGTGCAGCGGAACGGTGAATTCGGTCAGCTCCCCCGCGAAGAACGCCCGAAGCTGCGCGACCGCCGCCGCCAGCCCGGCGGTGTCGGGACCGGACGGCTCGACCAGGGCCGTGGCCGGAACCGCCACCTCCACCGGTCCGAAACGCACGCCACAGACTCCGACGTCGTCGACCCCGACGGAGAGCTCGTCGATCGGGGATTCGAGCACGGTCCAGCGCATGGTGCCATCCTCCTCCGTTCCGGCCGCTTCCCGCCACGGCGATCGTCCCCCGGACCCGGCCGTCGAGATCCGATCGACGCCGGGGCAGGGCCGTGTCAGCGGCCGGGATCCGCGCAACGGATCACGACGGCGGTTCAGATGACCAGTCGGAAGTTGGGTATGACAGGCCGTCGGTCCTCCGGCGCGTCGTGGATCGAACGCACGACGGCGCCCGGGGGAATGGGGACCCGCGAAATCGAGATGCCGTTGAGACAGTGGTCGCACCAGAAGGAGGCATAACCGACCG
Source organism: Plantactinospora alkalitolerans (assembly GCF_015690345.1). Lineage (GTDB taxonomy): Bacteria > Actinomycetota > Actinomycetes > Mycobacteriales > Micromonosporaceae > Plantactinospora > Plantactinospora alkalitolerans. Next base: position 54,691 of record NZ_JADPUN010000144.1, read on the forward strand.
CCGTTTCGAGATCGCCCGTGAAGACCAGCCGTAGGGCGTCGTGGCCACACTCCGGGCACGGCTGGTGCGGGTCGCCCGGCACCGCGACGAACGCCACCTCGTACCGATCGCTCCACTCGTCCCAGCTAGCCATCGATCCGTTCCTCCATCAGCCCACCCCGTCCGGCCGTACCGGATGCTGCGCCCACCAGTCGGCCTCGAATTTGTACGCCCGGTCCTCCCAGAGCTCGGCCTCCGCGTCATCCTTGGGATAGGGCCGCCCACCTCGCAACTCGTCGACGTGGACCTTCTCGTGCGCCAGGGTACGAGCCAGGTCCTCCTCACTGCGGAAGGCATCCCGACAGAGTTGCACCGTGCAGTTCGGCCGCGTCATTCCGAACCTGTTCGCAAGACTCTTGTTGATGTCGAAACGGATGCCCGAGATGTCGACGCCGTACTTGGCCGCGATGTGCCGTACCGAACCCATGTTCATCGGATACCTCGGCCCGACCCCCATGCCACGCACCCGCAACAGCGGAACCGCCCGCTCACCGGCGGCACGTTCCACGCTCGACGCGCCCGGTAGTGCCACCCGCCCCCGGCCGGCGAGCGGGCCAGGCGGCAGGGCCAGCGGACCCGCACCCCAGGGACGTGTCGCCGTACCGGTCCTGCCGGCCAGCAGCCGCCCGCTGATCCTGCCGAGGATCGCTCCGCCGAAGGTGGCGCCGGCCAACCGCCGCGCGTCGATGGTTCCGGTGCTGAGCACCTGCTCGGTGGCGTCACCGGTGAAGCCGGACACCGCCCCCACGGCGAACGCGCTGCCACCGGCTCCCCCGACCAGACCACCGGTCAGGCCCGCCACGCCACCGGCCGCCGCGCCCGTCCCCGCGCAGGCGAGGGCGTTGCGGTCGGAGTCGCAGAACGCACCGCCGGCCACGGCGCCGATGGCGGCCCCGAAGCAGACCGCGCCGCCGATACCGGCCGTCGCCACCCCGAGTGCCGTGCACCCACCGATGATCGCCGCGCCGACCGTGACCCCGACAAGGGCCTTGCCGATCCGGTCCTGGTGGTCATCCCAGAATCGGGCGGTGCCGCTGGCGATCTCGGCGGCCAGGTTCCGACCCGAGCGCTCCAGAGAGCGTTTCATCGACGAGACCGAGGCGCTGCCCTCCACCCGCTTCCAGGTGTGGGAGATCGAGTCGCCGATCTGGTCGACGGCGCCCCGGATGGCGTTCGCCAGTCCGTTGAGCCAGCGCGGCCAGTGACCGTCCGGGTCGAACATGCTGAGCGGATCAGCATTGGCGTAGAGGTAACGGTTGAGGCTGATCGGACTGCCCAGGTCCCCGATGACCGTGTCGGGCTGGGTGAACCGTCCGGTGCCGGAGTCGTAGTGCCGCGCCGCCATGTCGACGAGTCCGGTGAGCGGATCGCTGTACATGGCCTGGAACCCGAACGGCACCGGTGGTGCCGTACCGGACACGCCGAAGGTCGTTCCGAACGGGTCGTACTCCGCCGACCAGGAGACCCGCCCGTTCGTGGTGTCGACGAAGCGGGTCACGTCACCGTGCGGGTTGAACAGGGCCCGCACGCTGGTGCCGCCGACCGTCCGCTGACCGAGCAGGTCCCCCGAGGGATCCCGGACCACCTCGGTCGATGGACCGGACCCGGTCCTGCTGCCCGAGACCGCGGCCGAGGTCGCCTCGTACGAGAACGACTGCTCGACGCCCCCGACGGTCCGCCCGGCGACCCGACCGAACGCGTCCCGGCTGTACGCGACCGTGCCGTCCGAGGTGGTCGCGCCGGTCAGTTGCCCGTACGGGTCGTACGAGTAGCTCTGTCCGTCGGCGGTCGATTTCAGCCGGCCGTCCAGGTCGTAGGTGTGTTCCCCCGCCGTGGAGGTCGACGTGATCCGGTCCGCCAGGTCGTAGGAGGCGGTGACCGTGGGCTGGCCGGAGACCTCCACGGAGGTGCGGTTGCCGTCGGCGTCCCAGTCGTAGTCGGTGCTGGACACCACCGTGCTGCCCTGACCGGCGACCGCGGTGTCGAGCCGGCCGGCATCGTCGTAGCTGTAGGTGGTGGTCGTCGGCGTACCGCTGCCGGGGGTCGGCCCCGTCGTCGACTTGACCTGACCGTCGGGCGTATAGGTGACGCCGTAGGTGTCGAAGGGCGTCACGACGGTGGAGAGCCGGCCGTTGTCGTCGTACTTCCGCCGGTCGTACGTGGTCGCGGTGGGCAGCCGGCCGCTGATGCTCTCGATCTGGCCACCCCTGTCGTACGCGTAGTCGGCACTGATCGGTCCGCGCAGCGCCGTCATGCGTCCACTGAGCGAGTGGTACTCGAACGTCGTGGCGGCACCGCTGGGTGGCGTCCGGGTGGCCAGCCGGTGTGCCAGGTCGTAGTCGTAGCCGGTGGTACCGAACGCGTCGGTGGTGCTCTTGAGCAGGCCCCGGTCGTCGTAGGTCAGGGTGGTCTGGTGGCCGGCGGTGGCGGCCGAGGCGATCCGACCGGCGTCGTCGTAACCGAAGCTGCGGGTCTCCGCGCCCGCCTTGACGAACTTCTGCCGCCCTGCCGGGTCGTACTCGGCGGTGACGACGCGACCCGACGGGTACGTGGTGCCCTTCCACCGGCCCGCCTGGTCGTAGTCGTAGCTGGTGGTCTGCCGGGCCGGATCGGTCTCGGTGTCGAGCAGGCCCGCGGCGTCGTAGGTGTAGTCGAAGTGCCCGCCCCGGGGCAGTGTGAGCGTGGTGAGCCGGCCGGCGGCGTCGTAGTCGTAGTCGGTCGCGTTCCGCAGCCCGTCGAGCGCGGTGTCGAGGCGACCGGCCGCGTCGTAGGTCCGGGTGGTTTCACGCCCACCGGGTAGCCGTTCCGTGGTCTGCCGGCCGGCACCGTCGTAGCCGTAGGTCGTCTTCTTGCCGTACGCGTCACCGACCTCGGTGACCCGGCCCCGGGCGTCGTGGTCCCAGGTCTGCCGGTACGGCACGTCACCGCTGATCATCCGGCTCGTCTTGTCGTAGTCGTAGTAGTACGACGTGTTCGCGAACCCCATCCACTCGCGCCGGCCGAGCTTGTCGTACTCATAGTTGCGCTCGACGCCGGCCGGGTCGACCTCCTCGCTGATGTCGCCGTTGAGGTCGTAACGGGTCACCCAGGAGGCGCCACGGGCGTCCCAGCGGACCGCCGGCCGGCCCACCGGGTCGTACGCGGTGTTCGTGACCACGCCGGTGGGGTCGGTGATCGACGACTGCCGCCCGAGGTCGTCGTAGGTGTACCGGGTGACCTTCTGGAGCGGGTCGGTGGCCGTGTCCATCAGGTTCGCCGCCTGGTAGGTCCAGCTCCAGACCGCTCCCGTCCGGTCCGTGTGGGTGGTCAGGTTGCCGACCGGGTCGTAGTCGAACGACTCGGCCGCCCCACCGGGGTGGGTGACGGTGTCCAGTCGCCCGACCGCGTCGTAGGTGCTGCCCGTGCGCCGGAGGGTGGCGTCGACCTCGGCGGTGACCTGACCCGCCAGGTTGTACTCGGTACGGCTGGTGCCCGCCGGGTCGGTCGTCGAGCTGCGGTTGCCGTCGTCGTCGTACCCCCAGCTCGTGGTGAGCCCGGAGCCGTCGGTGTACGACCTCGGCCGGCCGGCGGCGTCGGACCGGTGCACACCCACCGTGCCGAGGACGTCGGTCACCGTCACGGTGCGCGCGGCGTCGTCGTAGGTGTAGGTGGTGGCGATGTTCTCCTGGTCGGTGGTGGTCTTCACCCGACCGACGTCGTCGTACGAGGTCAGCGAGGTGGCGGCCAACGGGTCGGTGACCTTGGTCGGCTTGCCGGCGAGGTCGTACTCCATCGCCCACGTGTGTTTCCGGGGCGTGGTCACCGAGGTTTGCCGACCCATGGCGTTGTAGCCACTCGCCCAGATCGCGCCGTCCGCGGTCCACTCCTTGGTGACCCTGCTCGACCGGTCGTACTGGAGCTGCGTCACCTGGTTCAGCGGGTCGGTGCTGCGCATCAGCCGACCCATCGGATCGTAGGTGAAGCTCGTGACCTTCTGCCGGGAGTCGGTGATGTCACGCACCCAGCCCTCGGGCGTGTAGCCCCGCTGCGTCACGAACTCTCGGGGGTCGGTCACCGTGCTGATCCGACCCGCCGCGTCGTACCCCAGCACCGTCGTGTTCTCTGCCGCGTCGACGATGGTCTCCAGCCGCCCGCTGGTGTCGTATCGGAAAGAGGTGGCGACCTGGGCGGGATCGGTCACCGACGTCGGGTGCCGGTCCCGGTCGAAGGTGACAGTGGTCCTGCCGCCCCGCGGTTTCTCCGTCTCGATCAGCTCGTCCCAGGTCGTGTAGGCCAGGGTCGTACGCTTCTGGAGCGGATCGGTGACCGACGTCCGCCGGCCGAGCGTGTCGTTGCCGAACACGGTGGTCGCATTGGACTCGTCGGTCACCGAGGCCAGATCGCCGTCGGCCTCGTAGCCGAGTTTCCGGGTCCGACGCAACGGATCGGTCTGCACGGTGGGCTGCCCACGGCCGTTGAAGTCGTACTCCCACACCTTTCCGAACTGGTCGGTCATCTGGTCCAGCCGCCCATCGGCGTCATAGCTGCGGCTGATGGTGCTCCGGTCGTACAGGGTGGTCAGCAACGGGCGGTGCTTGGCGTCGAAGGTGGTCGCGGTATCGGCGCCGTACTCGTCGACCGACATGACCGGATCGCCCTTGCCGTCGTAGAGGGTGGCCGGTGCCGACGGTCCGTAGCCCTTCATCGGCACCGCCGGCACGCCGGTGATCCGGGATACCAGGCGCCCCTCGCCGTCGTAGATCATGTGCACGCCGGTGCTGCCGGCCCGTTCTGTGACCAGGCGACCGGCCCAGTCGTATGTCTGGGTGAGCACGGTCCCGTCGGCCCGGGTGACGGTGCGACGCCCGTTGGCGTCGTCGTAGCCGATGGCCGTCCGGCCGGTTCCCTGATCCTCGACCCAGTCCACCCGGCCGTCCGCGCGGTATCCGGCGGCGAGCTTCACCCGGCCCTCCGGGGTGACCACCTTGGTCAGTCGGCCGCTGCCGTCGTACTCGTAGGTCTCGGTGTACCCGTCGACCCCCCTGGCGCCGGTCAGCCGTTCCCCGGTGTACGACAGGGCCACGCCACGGCCGGTCTGGTCGGCGATCGCGTCGAGCCGCCCGCCACTTCGGGTGTACGCCAGGTGACGTCCCGACACCCCGGTGACCCGGCTGACCTGACCGCCGGACCGCTGAACGTCCACCTCGTGGCCGGGGTCACCGAGGGTCAGGCCGGTGAGTTCACCGGCCGGGTTGAACCGGTAGCTCGTCTGTTCCGGCGTGGTGACCGTGCTGCCCGTCGCGCCGGTCACGTACGAGGCCGACACACCGGGGGCGGGGGTGTATCCGGCCCCGGGATCGGTAGCGAAGCCCAGCGCGGTGCCGTCGGGGAGGTTCAGCGTGGTCTGCGCACCGACGGTCGACAACGCCTCCGAGTACGCGCTCGTCCAGCCCTTACCCGCGTCACCGCCGGAAAGCCGGTCCGACCGGTAGGTACGGGTCGCGGTGAGCTGTTTGCCCGCGTCCTGCACGGCCAGGTCCTCGGTCTGATAGGTCAGCGCTCCGCTGTGCAGGTTGACCGGCCCGAGACGGGGTGCGGAAGCCTCCCGGATCGCGGTCGGGAGCACCTGGGGCGAGCCGGACAGCGCCGGTAGTACGCCATCCAGGTAACCCACCACGGCGGCCTGGCCCGTGGGACAACTCGTCGACGGCGTGGTCTTCACCGGTGGATTCGCGGCTGCGGCCAGCGCCGGGTCCATGCAGGTGGGCAGCGCGGCGTTGGCGTCCCGACCGAACCAGTTGCCGGACCAGTCGGTCAGGTTGAAGAATCCGTAGGGGAACGTGGTGTAGCCGGTCAGCAGGGCGTTGTACCGTACGTCCACGTCGGGCCGGGACGGCGGCGGAGCGCCGGAGTATCTGCTGTAGACCCCGACTTTCTGTTCGGCGGTGTTGTACCAGAACCGCAACTTCTTCGGTTGATCAGCGGTGAGGGCGGTCGTCAGCCCGGCGCCGAAGGTGTTGCCCACGATCTCGGCACTGCTCTGGCTCATCGTGATCCCGCAACTGCCGGACTCGAAGTACGAGTTGTAGATGCCGGCGAAACCCCGATCACCCACCCTCGAGCGAACGCCGGCCGTCGTGGCCACGAAGGTCGAGTTGGAGATCACCGCCCGGCTGCCGGCCCAGCCGAGTTCGAGCGCTGCGGCCGAACAACTGGTGACCTCCTGGCCACCGTATTTGAAGTCGGTGTGGTCGAAGAAGCTCACCGGTCGCCGGTAGTTCGCCACCGAGATGTCGCCGCCGACGACGGCGATGTAGTTCCAGTCCTCGGAGGCGGGCCGGGTGGCGTCACCGTCGCCGTTGGTGTCGCCGAGCACCGTGTCGTCCCGCAGCGATGTGAAGATCACTCGCTGGCGCGGAGTGCCGAGGGACAGGATCTGACCGTACGCCTGCAGCACACCGGACTTGTCGAGCTTGACCACGGTACCGGGCAGCAGCGTCAGACTGGCCCCCTCGGCGATCTCCACCATCGACCGGATGATGTAGGGCGAGCCCTGTGGGCCCCACACCGTGTCCGTCGAGATGTCGTACCGGGCCACCTCGGTGGGTCCGGGCCGGTCCACCACCGACAGGTACGGCGCCGGATCCACGGCGGCCGGTGGCGGCGTCGGGGGCACTGCGCTCGCCGCCGCGGGCCGCGCGCCCACCAAGGGTTCGGGCAGCCCCGGCACCAGTTGTGTGGCCAGGATCAATGCCAGGCAGACGCTGACGCGGCCGACAAATCCTCTACCCATCGGACTCCCCCGTGCCGTGGTATCGGTGCGCCTCGACCGTGAGGCAGGCAAGATCACCGTAGGGCCGATCCTCCGAGAGCAGATCATCCAATCAGCCAATCAATAGATATCTACAGATATTGACAGTTGGATCTGAATCACTGCTTGGTCAGCTCGCGAAACGAGACTTCCGCCTCGGACCAGCGGTCGGGCCCGACGCCGTCAGGTACTCAGTAATCCAGCTCACATTCTGACCGATCGGTTAGTTGCTGACCGATCGGTCAAGGCACGCTGGGTTGCGGAGGTGAGCACATGGCCCGCAGCAGAACCCGTGCCGAGATCCTGGCTGTCGCGGCCCGGCAGTTCGCCCGGGTCGGCTTCAAGGGCACGTCCCTGCACGACATCGCGGTCGAGGTGGGCTGCTCGAAGGCCACGCTGCTGTACCACTTCGACAGCAAGGAAGCCATCCTGCTGGCCCTGGTCGCGCCCGCCGCGGGGGACCTGGTCGACCTCGACACCAGGATCGACGGGCTCGACGCCGCCGCCGCCCAGGAGGCCGCCATCGAGGGCTTCGTCGAGCTGGTGCTCGCCTACCGGCGGGAGATCGCGCTCATCTACGACGATCTTCCACACCTGCTCGAACAGCCCGCCTTCGCGAGCCTGCAACCCGTCACCGCGCGGCTGATCGACAACTTCGCCGGGCGGTCGACGGATCCGGCGGCCCGGATCGCCGCCGAGGTGATGCTCGGCGGGATCGCCGCGATCGCCATCGACCACACCGAGGACGACGCCACGGAACTCCGCCCGGCCCTGGTCCGGGTGGCCCGACGCGCACTCCTGCCCGACGCCGCTCCCGACACCTCCACCCGTGACCTCCGATCCATGACCTCCTGACACCGCTCCACCACCCCTGAAAAGCCTGGAACGCCTCACCCCTCGACCGAAGGAAACGACAATGGCGACCCTCCTCTACCGACTTGGCCGGGCCTCGTTCCGGCGCCGCCGGCTCGTGGTGGTCCTCTGGCTCGTCCTGCTGGCCGCGCTCGGCGGGGCGGCCGTGGCCTTCATGGGCCCGACGTCGACCAACTTCTCGATCCCCGGCACCGAGTCCCAGCACGCGATCGACGCACTGAAGCGGGAGTTCCCCGAGGCGAGCGGCGCCACCGGCACCATCCTTGTGGCCGCGCCCGAGGGCCAGCAGCTCACCGCGCCGGAACGGCAGGCGGCAGTGGCCGACCTCGTACGCGAGGCGTCGGCACTGCCCGGCGCGGTGGGTGCGCTCGACCCGTTCACCACCGGGGCCGTGTCGCAGGACCGCCGGTACGCGCTGATCCAGGTGCAGTTCGCCGACCAGGCCGACGAGATCACCGAGGCGCAGCGGCACGCGTACGGGGAGAGCGGCTCGGCCGCGACGGCGGCGGGCCTACGGGTGGAGCACGGCGGCGAGGTGATGTCCAGCGTTCCCCCCGAGATCGGCGGCACCGAGGGCATCGGCGTGGTGATCGCCCTGGTCGTGCTGGTCGTGACGCTGGGATCACTGGTCGCGGCCGGAATGACGATGCTCAACGCGCTGATCGGGGTCGGCGCCGGAATGGCCGGGCTGTACGCACTGAGCAACACCATCGAGCTGACCAGCACCGCACCGGTACTCGCGCTCATGCTCGGCCTGGCGGTCGGAATCGACTACTCGCTCTTCATCACCTCGCGGTACCGGCAGAACCTGCTGGAGGGGCTGGCGCCCGAGGAGGCGGCCGGGCGGGCGATCGGCACCGCCGGTTCGGCAGTACTGTTCGCCGGGGTCACCGTCGTCATCGCGCTGGCCGGACTGGCCGTGGTCAACATCCCGTTCCTGACCATCATGGGACTGGCCGCCGCCGGAACCGTCGCGGTCGCCGTACTCGTCGCGTTGACGCTGCTTCCCGCGCTGCTCGGCTTCGCCGGCCGGCGCATCCTGCCGCGCCGGCTCCGCAGTGCCGAAACCGGCGCCGGGACGGCCACCGAATCCGGCACCGAGGGGAACGCCGCCGCGACCGCAGCCGTGGCCGGGCCGGGCCGGACCGAGAGCTTCGGGTTCCGGTGGGCCCGGATCGTCATCCGGTTGCGCGTACCGCTGATCCTGGTCGCCGTGCTCGGCCTCGGCGCCCTCGCCATCCCGGCCGCCGACATGCGGGTGGCGCTGCCGGACGCCGGCAGCAGCCCGAAGGGCTCCCCGGAACGTGAGGCGGCCGACCTGATCACCGCCGGCTTCGGGCCCGGGTTCAACAACCGCCTCGCGCTGGTGGTGTCGAGCGACTCGGCGGCGCGGACCGCGTCCGCCGCCCAGGAGGTCACGGCGGCGCTGCAGGGCACCGAGAACCTGCTCGCGGTCAGCCCGCCGAACCTGAGCCGCGACCGGTTGACCGCCCTGCTGGCGGTCATCCCGACGACCGGCCCGACCGATCCGGCGACCGAGACCCTGGTGCACGAGATCCGGAAGAAGGTCGGACCCGTCGACGGTACGGACGGCGCCGACGTCGCCCTCACCGGTCAGACGGCGGTCGGCATCGACGTGTCCGAGAAGCTCTCCGACGCGATGCCGTGGTACCTGCTGCTCGTCGTCGGCCTGTCGGTACTGCTGCTGATGCTGGTCTTCCGGTCCCTGCTGGTGCCGCTGAAGGCGGCGCTGGGCTTCCTGCTCACCGTCGGCGCCACGTTCGGGCTCACCGTGCTGGTGTTCCAGCAGGGCCATCTGAGCAGCCTGGTCGGGCTGGACACCCCGGGTCCGCTGGTCAGCTTCCTGCCGATCCTGCTGATCGGCATCCTGTTCGGGCTGGCGATGGACTACGAGGTCTTCCTGGTGTCGCGGATGCGCGAGGACTTCGTACACGGCGACACCCCGACCCAGGCCACCATCAACGGCATGGGCCATGGTGGCCGGGTGGTGACCGCCGCCGCGCTCATCATGACCTCGGTCTTCGCCGGCTTCATCCTGCTCGACGATCCGGTGATCAAGTCAATGGGCTTCGCCCTCGCCGTCGGAGTGGCGATCGACGCGTTCGTGGTCCGGATGACGATCGTCCCGGCGGTCATCTCACTGCTGGGCCGGAGCGCGTGGTGGCTGCCCGGCTGGTTGTCGAAGATCCTGCCCAACGTGGACATCGAGGGCGAGCGGCTGCGCCAGCACCTGGCGACCGAGCCGGACGCGGCGACCGAGCGGGTACCCGCCGGGGTCTGACCAGGTCTGACCAGGTCTGGCCGAGATCGCCACCAAAAGCTCCCTCAACGCAGAACGCCGGACAACCCTCGCACCGCAGGACGGTGCGGGGGTTGTCCGGTTCGGCGGAGGTCCGATTTGTTCAAGACCCGCTCCGCGAGACTTGCCATCCTTGAGACCCATGAGCGTTGACCTGTCGCGTGCCGCATCCTTCCTCGCCGGCCATGGCCGGCTGCTCGACCGACGCCGCTTCGAGTTGCTCCTGGGAGAAACGAAGCCGGACGCCGTGCTCGCCGCGCTGGATGGCTACCGAAATGGTGACGGCGGTTACGGCTGGGGACTCGAACCCGACCTGCGCGCGCCGGAGAGTCAGCCCGGTGGCGCGTTGCATGCCTTCGAGGTCTTCGAGGACATCGCACCCGCGACCACGTCGCGCGCGATCGAGTTGTGCGACTGGTTGGACTCGGTGACGCTGCCCGACGGCGGCCTGCCGTTCGCACTGCCGGTAGTCGACGCCAGCGCCTGCGCGCCTTTCTGGGCCGAGGCCGACCACACCGTCTCGGCGCTGCAGAGCACCGCCTTTGCGGCAGGGGCCGCACTACGGGTCGCCGCACACGACCCCGCCGTCACGGCGCACCCCTGGCTGGCCCGCGCCACCCAGTACTGCTTCGATGCCATCGGGGCGCTGGACTCGGCGCCACACGCGATCGCGTTGGCGTTCGCGGTCCGCTTCCTGGACACCGCGTACGAGCGGTATCCGGCGGCGGCGCCGCTACTGGCGCGACTCGCCCAGTTCGTGCCGGACACCGGACTCGTTCCGGTCCAGGGCGGCAGCGAAGGCGAGACGATGCGGGCGCTCAGTTTCGCGCCGGTGCCCGGTAGCCCGGCGAGTGCGCTGCTGGGTGACGGCGTGATCGACGCCGAGCTGGACAGGCTGGCCACACAGCAGCAGGACGACGGGGGCTGGACGGTCGACTTCGCCAGCAGCTCGCCGGCCGCGACGCTGGAATGGCGCGGCTACGCGACAGTGGGTGCCGTACTGACCCTGAAACGCGCCGGACGGCTCCGGGCGGGCTGAGCGGGGAGAGGGCTCTCGGCGGCCACAGCGAACCTGACCCGCAGGCTATCCATCCAGGTTCTGCGGCCCGGCGCCGTGCGGGGACGCGGACGGTCCGTCTGGACGGGTGGCCGGATCGACCAGGAGGATTCCGTGCCAGAGATCGAACAGGTCGCTGGGCGGCACCCGGACCGGCACGCCACAGGCTTCGAGGAACGCCCGAAGGCTCGCCCGCCGGCTCGCGCACGGGTAGCGGACGCCACAGGCGCAGATTCCGTCGTCCGCCGGCCGGTGTCGCTCGTGCAGGGCGTACGCCAATCGCCAGATCGTCGGCAGCGGGCAGCCCGGCGGCGGCTCGGCGGGTGGATCATCCGGGTCGAACGGCAACCTCATCAGCCGCCTCCGGTGGTCGGCAACAGTCCGAGTCGGCGCTGCCAGGCATAGGTAAGTAGTGGCGTGATCCGGACCAGCATCGCCGGCACCCGCCGCGCCGGGATCGGCGCCAACACCGGCAGACCCAGGTCGACCAGCCGATTGGCCGCCGCGTTCGCGGGCGGGCACGGCCCGCTGGTCCGGCAGGCCGGACAGATTCCGCTGTCCCGATCGGGTACGTGCGCGGCGAGCGTCGCGTGTGCCGCCTCGGCGTCGGCGTCGGCGCTCGTCCTGGACTGGTAGGTCGTCCTGGACTGGTAGATGGTCATCGGCTGCCCTCCGCGACGAGGGTGGGCACCCGGCCGCAGCAGCCCGCCACTCCCTCGGGGGAAGGAAGTACGGGTTCAGCGGGCCGTGCCGTCGGCGACCGGGTGCCCACCCGGCTGGTGCCGATGCCGCGCCGTTCGGGTCAGCGCGGCACCGGGTCCGGGCCGATCGGGAGCCAGGCCGGACGGGGTACGCCACACCGGGTGGCGTGAACACCGTCGTCGACGGACGCGTGGTACACAGACGGGGAGTCGTTCCCCGGGACGTGGTCCATCGCGATTGCTCCCTCTCGACTCGTTGCCGGATCGGGGTGGGCACTGGCTGCCAAACCGACCACCCCGATCCGGATCTTCCACTCCCGCCGATCACCTCAGGTGACGACAGTCACACAGACAGCATGCACAGCAATTGCTCATTGTGCAATCTTGCATCGACGCTTTTCTTGCGTCATGCTGATTGTCGGTCTAATCAGGATCGAGGGAGTTCGTCATGCCGAACGAGCAGGCCTTCACGCTGCGGGCGCAGTGGCTTGGCCAGCAACTCCGTGAGATGCGTGAGACGGCGAAGCTGACGCTCAAGGAGGTCGGCGACTTCGTCAAGCGCAACCCGTCGACGGTCAGCCGTATCGAGTCCGGCATGCTCCCGGCTCGGGTGCCCGAGGTGCTGGCGTACCTCGACATCTGCGGAGTCGACGACCGGAAGCGTCGCGACGACCTCAAGACGATGTCCGAGGACGCGTGGCAGAAGGGCTGGTGGGACGGCTTCAGTTCCGACGTCGCCGCCTCGCTGATCGACTGGATCTGGCTGGAGAGCCGGGCGGCCGAGATCTACTCGTTCCAGGTCGGCGTGCTGCCCGGCCTCTTGCAGACCCGCGACTACGCGGAGGCGCTCATCCGCGCAGCGCACGTCGACGTGGGTGAAGAGCAGATCGCCCGCTTCGTCGAGCTGCGGATGACCCGACAGCAGCGGCTGGACGGGGATGATCCGGTCCGGCTATGCGCCATCATCGAAGAGGGCGCCCTGCGGCGGCTGGTCGGCGGCCCTGAGGTGATGCTGGCGCAGCTCGCCCACCTACGCGAAGTCGCCCGCCATCGACACGTCGAGATCCTGGTTCTGCCCGCTGACGCGGGCGCGCATGCCAGCCCGAATGGTGCCTTCGACGTGTTCCGGATGCGTCCGCCTTACCCGTTCGCGGGCTGCATCTCCACCCCCGCCGGAACTCTCGTGGTGGAAGGTGACAAGGCCGAGGCGCTGCTCCAGAAGTACGATCGGTTGCGCGGCGTGGCACTGCAGGAGAAGGCCACACTCGCGTTCCTAGCCGATATGGAAGCGCGTCTGGAGTGAGCAAACATGGCGCAACACGACGCAGCGCGGGCCGTCGCGCTGTCCGAGGTGGCCTGGAACGTCAGCAGCAGAAGCGGCAACGGCGACGGAAACTGTGTGGAGGCCGGGCCGGTGCTGGACGGCAGTGGTCGGGTCGCCGTCCGGGACAGCAAGGACCGCGATGGCGCCGTACTCGTCTATGCTGGCCCCGGCTGGACCAGCTTCCTCACCGCGCTCAAGCACGACGGCCTCACGCCGACCGCTTGAGCGCGACCCGGCCCTCCGGCGATCGCGGCGCCGACCGCGTGGCTGGCGGGGACGCCGCGCGCACGGCGGAGGGGATCGGGGAGTGGGATGCCGAAATCTCGGCGGTCAGCGAGTTCGCGGAGTGCTACAGCCACGACTATCTGCGGCACGACGCGCATCTGCGGCACATGGACCTGCTCGCGAGGGCGGGTCGGCTCGAAGAGCTGGCCGCGCGGGGTACAACGGACGTCCACGCGCGACGCCGGCTGGATCGGTTCCTCTACGAGCAGGACCGCGACGGCGACCTGCGGCACCGCGCCCGGCACGGAGACAGGTACGCCCTGTACATGCTCGTGCGCCTGCTCCGCGAGCGAGGCGACCAGTCTGCTGCCCGGCAGGCGGTAGTCGATATCGATGCGACGGACACCTACGCATCGGAGCTGGCAGAGCAGCCCTGATCAGACCGTCCAGATCAGACAGAACGGCTTGCCGGCCGGATCGGCGTAGACGCGCCAGTCCGGGCCGGCGCCGTCCAGTCGGGTGGCACCGATGTCGAGAGCGGCCCGCTCCGCCGCGTCCACGTCCACGTCCTGGACGATCACGTCGAGGTGGATCTGCTGCGGGTACGCCGGATCCGGCCAGCGTGGCGCGGTGTACTGCTCCACCTGCTGGAACATCACCGGCTGCGCGCCGTCCTCGCCGATCATGGCGATCCCGTCCGCCTCGTACGTCACGGGCTTGCCGAGCAGCTCCGCGTAGAAGTGGCTCAACGCCTTCGCGTCGGGGCAGTCGAGCATGACGGCCATCAGGGTGGTTCGCGGATCGTCCGGGTTGACGCACAGGTCGAACGGGTGGCCGGCCGGGTCGGCCAGCGTGTGCCACCGTTCGTTGCGGCGAAGCAGGGTGGCGCCGAGCTGCTGGGCGTGTTCCGCCGCCGCATCGATGTCCGGTACCCGGAAGTCGAGGTGGGCCTGCTGCGGACGGTCCTGGTCCGGCCAGTGCGGCGCTATGTGGTCGGTGGCCTGTTGCAGGCCGATCCGCCAGCCGTCACCGGAGTTGAGCGCGATCCAGTCGTCGTCGGCGCCGTGGGGCTCGCGCCGCCAACCGGCGAGCTGCTCGTAGAACGTGGCCAGGAGGTCGATGTCCGGGGCGTCCAGCGTCACGGCCCGCAGTGAGCCGATCGCCCGCAGGTACGGTTCGGAGGTCATGCCCCGATCCTGCCGACCCTGAGGCCAAACCGCCACGCGACACCGGCGTCGACGGTCGGTTCTGAGCGGGTTGCCGGAGGTTACGCACCTGGCGCGGCGGTGCCACCCGAGCTTGCTTCGGACTTCGTGTAGAGGACCTCGCGCGCCTGTTCCGCGGCCCGGAGGATGCTGTCGCTGATGAAGCCGCTGAACCGGGCGATGTTCTCCAGACGGGTGGCGGCCGGACTGTCGCGGCCGAGGACGGTCACTCCCTGCCGCGCGATCTCGGCGACCTGGGCGATGCCACGGGCGCTGGCGATCGTCGACTGGTACCAGACGTCGTCGTCGACGAAGTAGCGCTCGCGACGGCGTTCGTCGCGTTCCCGGCGGATGAGGCCCTGAACTTCGAGGAACGCGATCGCCTTGGAGACGGACGCCGGGCTGACCTGGAGGTGCTGGACGAGTTCGGACGCGGTGAGGCTGCCCGCGTCGGCGGTGAAGAGGCAGGTCAGCACCCGAGCCATCATCTTGGGCAGGCCCTGTTGCATCAGGAGGGTGGTGAACGCCTCCTCGTACTCGCGCATGGCCTCGTCGTCGCGCCCCCGGCCGTGGGTCGGCGCCCCCTGCCCTCGGGGCGCGCTGTGCCTGCGCCGGTGGGCGCGGCGTTCGGTGGCGCGGTGGGCCAGGTCGGCGCGGTAGGCGGTGGGGCCCCCGTTGCGCATCACCTCACGCGTGATCGTCGAGGTGGGGCGGTCGAGACGTCGGGCGATCTCCGCGTAGGCAAGGCCGTCGGCCAGTCCCAGCGCGATCTGCTGACGTTCCTGCTGGATGAGTCTGCCTCCCGGCACCGAGAACTCCCTTCGCGCTTTCCTGGTGCCGCCAGCGTAGCGTTCACCCACAGCCAATGCAACGGGCAAACCCTTGGTCATTGCGTTAGCTCCATGCTCGTTGCAACGAAAACCTTAGCTTGACCTGCATAACTAGCAGTTGGGCGCAACGATGTCGTTGCTGAATCCTCGAACGCAACGTAGCGTTTCTCATGTCAGAAACAATGAGCACACGAGGAGAACATGATGCAGAAGTTCGACACCCCCACCACGATCTCCGCCGTCCTGGAGATCCCCGCCGGCCGCATCCAGGTCATCGCCGCCGATCGGGCCGACACCACCGTCGAGGTCCTGCCGGCCGACGCTGGCAAGGGCCGCGACGTGAAGGCGGCCGAGCAGACCAAGGTCGAGTTCAGCGACGGCGTCCTGCGGATCAAGACACCGGACGGGAAGAGCCAGATCCTCGGCGCGTCCGGATCCATCGAGGTGACCGTCCAACTGCCCACCGGTTCCGGAATCGACGTGAAGGCGGCCGCCGCCGAGTTCCGGGGCGTCGGACGGCTCGGCGACGTCGCCTGCGAGGGCGCGTACGGTGCGGTCAAGATCGACGAGGCCGCGAGCGTACGCATGACCGCCTACGGTGACGTCGCGATCGGCCGCCTTACCGGCCCCGCGGAGATCAGTACCCAGAAGGGCAACATCAACATCACCGAGGCCGCCTCCGGCACGGTCGTCCTGCGTACCCAGATGGGCGACGTGACGGTCGGCGCGGCCCACGGAGTCTCCGCCTCCCTGGACGCCGGCACCAGCCACGGCCGGATCCACAACACGCTGATGAACACCGAAGGCGCCGCGGCCGGCCTGAACATCCAGGCGACCACCGACTACGGCGACATCACCGCCCGCAGCCTGTAGAGAACCGGACGACAGCGAGTCAGGCCCAGGGGCCGGCGCTCCACGTGCGGCGCCTGGAGAAGTCGTACAGAACGTCTCACGTGCTGGTGGTCGCCGGCCCGCTCGCGGCGGCCACCCCCCGACCAGGAGGACCACATGACGAGGAAAAGCATGTCCCCGACCGATTCGACGTGGACCGGCATGGTGCCGGTTGACGACACGGCCCTGGCTCTCACCGACACCGGCGGTCCCGGTACCCCCGTGGTCTACCTCAACGGCCAGTTCGCCACCCAGGGGTACTGGCGGCGGGTCATCGCTGAGCTGGGGACGGGGTGGCGGCACATCACCTACGACGAGCGTGCTCGCGGCAAATCCAAGCGCTCGACGGACTATTCCTTCGAGGCCGCCGTCCGGGATGTCGATGCCGTTCTCGCCGCCAGGGGGGTGGACCGGGCACTGGTGGTGGGCTGGTCCTACGGAGCGTTCGTCGCGGCCCACTGGGCCAGCCGGAATCCGGACCGTACCGTGGGCGCGGTCCTGGTCGACGGCGCGCAGCCGTACGACTGGCTCGACGAGGCCATGGAGCAGCGGATCCGGAAGACGTTCAAGCGGATGAACTGGTTCATGCCGCTGCTGCGCCCGACGGGCCTGACCCCACGGATGAATGCCGAACAGATGGCGAACAGCAACATCGAGCTCGGCATGCTCGCCCGCGAGCGCGAGTTGGGCCCCGTGCTGGACAACATCACCGTCCCGGCGCGGTACGTGGTCGCGTCGGGGACGTCCCTCGGAAGCAAGGGCGACGAGCAGGAACGCATCCGCGCCAGCCTCGACGCGGTGGCCGCCCGCAACCCGAACATCAGAATCAGCGCGAAGGTCGGCAGCAACCACGACGCGATCCTGAAGAAGGACTTCCCGGCCATCGCCAAGGCCGTACGCGACGTCGCCGCGCTCGACCGCGGCGCGCACTGAGGGTGAGGTGTTAGGAGGGGGCCCTTCTTCTACAGAAAACGATAAGAAGGGGCCCTTCCTTACATCCTCAGCGCGCGTTCGGTGTGGTGCGCCGCGATCTCCAGCATGAAGGCGCTGTCGGGAAAGTCGCCGTCGAGCAGGCGCAGCGGGCCGGCGATCAGCGACAGGTGCTGGGCGAGCTGGTAGAACCGCATCCGCCGCTCGTCGAGTTCGTCGGCGGGGTGGAGCAGGCCGTAGTGCTCGCCGAAGCGCATCCGCAGGAACACGTGCTCCCACTCGACGTCGAAGAACATCGTGCCCTCGATGTCGATGAGCACCGGTTCCCCGTCGCCGTCCACCAGTACGTGATCGGGTCCGAGTTCACCGTGGATCAACCCGTACGTCGGGCGCGGAGCGATCGTTCCCGCCAACTGCTGAGCGATCCCGGTCAGTCGGTCCCGGTCGCGTGCGATGCGCTCGTCGCGGCCGGCCGCCTCGGCGAGATCGGACAACGCCCGGTCCAGCACCAGCCGTACCGGTGAACGCTGTTCGGGCGCCGGATCGGAAAGCCGTGCGACGGCGCCGACCTTGCCGAGCCGGGTTTCCCGCTGCTGGTGCATTGCGGCGAGGACCTCGCCCAGCCGGGCGACCGTACGTGCGGCGGTCATCGGCTCGGCCGCCAGCCGCTGTTCCAGGTTCGGCCCCGGAAGATCCTCGACCAACGCGACGTCCGCCGGGTACCAGGTCCGGCTCCGGTCGAGCAACACCACTTCCGGGGTACGCACCCCGGCGGCGGAGAGCGCGGTCCTGGCGGCTTCGAACAACTCGATGCCCGAGGCGTCCGAGAACGGGTCATCGAGCGGGTCGACGTCGGTGCGGCGCCCCGCCGGCCAGAAGTTCTCCTCGGGGCTCCAGACGTAGGCGACCACCGTTGACCGGTCGTCGAGGGTCAGCCGGTAGACGCCCTTCTTCGTACCGCCCCGCAGGCGTGCCACGGTGTCGATCCGCCGGCTGGAGCCGAATCCGGCCCGTACGACGGCCGCCAACCGCTCCTGGTCGGCGAACTCCCGACGCATCCCGCTCCCTCCGCTCGCACGACCCCGAGGTGTTAAGCCCGAGGTGTTAAGAAGGGGCCCTTCCTCTACAGCAAACGATAAGCGGGGGCCCTTCCTTACACCTGAGGCAAACTTTGCGCGGGCTGTGGCGTCTGTTGGTGGGGAGGTGTGGTGTGGGTGGGACGTCCGAGCGGGAGTTCACCGCGTTTGTCCATGAACGGGGCGATGTGCTGTTGCGCGTCGCCCAGGCGCTCGCCGGTGACCGGTACGCCGCCGAAGACCTGCTCCAGAGCGCCCTCGCCAAGGCGTACGCCCGGTGGCCACGGATCCGGGGCGACGCCGAGCCGTACGTCCGGCAGATCCTCTACCACGACCAGGTCTCGGCCTGGCGGCGACGCGGTCGGCGCCCGGAGGTGCCACACGCCGAGGTGCCGGAGCCACCGGCCGCCGGCACCCAGCACGACCACGAGACGGCGGTCCGGATGATGCTCCGGGACGCGTTGCTGATGCTGCCGCCCCGGCAACGGGCCGTACTGGTGCTCCGATATCTGGAGGACCAGACGGTGGAGCAGACCGCAACCGCGCTGGGTTGCCGGCCGGGCACGGTGGCGAGCCAGGCGTCGCGGGCGTTGACGAAGCTGCGCGAGTTGGTGCCGGAGTTCGCCGAGCTGACCGACCGGGAGGAGGCGGTCCGATGAACAGGAACAGCGCGGAGGGGCTGCTGCGTGGGGCCGTACACGATCTGGCGGGCGACCCGCACCAGCCGCCGGACCTGGTTACGGTCGCGGTGAGCCGGGGTCGGCGAATTCGCCGACGCCGTCAGGCGGGCGCGGTCGCCGCCGCGTTCGTCGCCGTCGCGGCGATCGCGGCGCCGTACGTCCTGCTGCGGCCCGACCCGGAACCTCCGGCGTACCCGATCGGCGGCCAGCCGGCGGCTACCGTCACCGCCGATCCGGTCCCGACCGCGAGCCCGGTGCCTGAGTCGACGCAGTGGCGGAACTGGGAGGCGGCTCCGCTGGAGCTGCCCGGCGGATGGATCGTGGTCGGTGCGACCACCACCGGCAGCCCGGTCAGCAACTGGGCGTACGACCGCGCCCGTGGCCGCTACGTCGACACCGCCAAGGACTTCTCCTCGGTCTGGGCCGCGCCACGGGGCAGGCTGGCGGCGGTACGTCAGGAAAGCCGGCCCGACGAGACCGGACTGCTCGACATCCCCACCGGCAGGGTCCGGTGGATCCGAACCGGCGACCAGATCCTCACTCCACAGTGGTCGACGGACGGCACCAGGCTGTTGATGACCCTGATGGAGAAGGACACCGGGACCTTCTCGTTCGGTGTGCTGACCGTCGCCGACGACTCGTTCCACAGGTATCCGGTGCGGTCCGACAAGTACATGTGCACGGACCTGTGCCGCTTCACCTGGGGGCCGAACGGCAAGGAGGTGGTGTTGCCGATGACCGATCCGACCGCTCCCCGCTCGGAGTCCGCACCGCACCTACGGCGAGGGTTGCAACTCTTCTCCGCCCTCGACGGCACGCCCACCCGGTTCGTGCCCGTCCGAGGCGACGTCTCCGGACCGTCGGCCTGGTCCCCGGACGGTCGTATGGTGGTGGTCAAGGGGCAGAAGTCGGCGCAGCTCGTCGTTGTCGCCAAGGGGACGGTCGTAGACGAGATGCCGTCGGCCGACGTCACCTGGATCAGCAGCGACCGGCTGCTCTATCTGGACCGGGTTCTCAACCCCGGAAGTTCGCGCGATGTCGTGGCGGTGCTGGTCGATCCCAAGGGCACCGAGGTCGATCGGGCCGTCCTGCCGGGGGAACTCGCGGGAACCGACATCCTGGTCGCACCACGGTGATTGGCACGTAACGATCCGGTACGTACACCGTCGGACCTTTAAGTTTTCTACCCATTCGGTATCGCGAGCGGTTACTGTCGCACGGACGTCCGGCCGGGGTGGGTGTGCGGTGACCAGGCCCCGATCCGCTACCCACCGGCCGGCGTCCGAGCTTCCCTCGTGGAGTTGCCACTGTCAGCTACCTTTCAGGTCGTGGCAACGGGGACTCTGATCTTCCTCATCATCGGCGCTTCCGGCGTTGCGCTGCTCCTGCTCGCCCTGCTCGGCACGGAACTCGCCCACATCGGCAACCCGGACATCGACGGTCCCGTCAGCCTGGAGGCGATCGCCGGATTCGCCGCCGTTCTCGGCTTCGGCGGGGCCATCGCCTGTGAACTGCTGGACGCCCGTAGCTTCGGTCAGCTCGCCGCGGCCGGTGGGATCGGCGCGTTGGCGGCGGTGCCCGCCGGCTGGCTCGCGACGAGGCTGTCCCGGGCCGCCCGCAACATGCACACCGACGCCACCCCCACCCGCAACGACCTGGTCGGGTCGCTGGGGGTGGTGGTCAGCCCCATCCCGAACGGCGGCTACGGCGAGGTGCGGGTACGCGTCGGCGGCCAGCCGGTGAAGCTCAACGCCAAGGCGGAGCGCCCGATCGCGATCGGCGCCCAGATCTTCGTCGTCGAGGCGTTGAGCGAGACCAGCGTCCTGGTCGAGACCTACTGACCCCTACCGGTCCCCGCCGTTCCACCTCCGTCACCACGCCCACCCCAGATCCGAAATGGACGGTGTCATGCTGATTCTCGTCGCCATCGGCGGAGCAGTGCTCTTCGTTCTCATCCTCATCATGTTCGTGCTGTCCCGGATCAAGGTCGCCGGTCCGAACGAGGCGTTCATCGTCACCGGCCGCAAGGGGCGTACCACGCAGACGGCCGACGGCACCCGGTCCACCGACATGTCGGGGCAGAAGGTCGTGCTCGGGGCGTCGGTCTTCGTGCTGCCGGTGGTGCAGAAGTTGCAGTCGCTCGACCTGTCCAGCCGGCGCATCGACGTCAGCATCAAGGGCGCCGTCAGCAAGCAGGGCATCCGGGCCGAACTGCACGGCGTCGCGATCGTCAAGGTCGGCGGGACCGAGGACGCGATCCGGGCCGCCGCGCAGCGGTTCCTGCACCAGCAGAACGAGATCGAGAGTTTCACCCGCGAGGTGCTGGCCGGTGCGCTGCGCTCGATCGTCGGCCGGCTGACCGTCGAGGAGATCATCCGGGACCGGGCGGCGTTCGCCAGCGCGGTCGCCGAGGAGGCCGAGCACTCCATGACCAACCAGGGTCTGGTGCTCGACACCTTCCAGCTACAGGACATCCTGGCCGAGGGCTCCTACCTCCAGGACCTGGGTCGGCCGGAGGCGGCCCGGGTCCTCAAGGACGCGGCCATCGCCGAGGCGCGGGCCCGCCAGGGGGCCGAGACGGAGCGGCTGCTGGCCGAGGAGGCCATCGCCGAGGCGAACCGGAACCTGGCGTTGAAGCAGGCCGGCATCCAGGCCGAGATCGACGCGGCGAAGGCCAAGTCGGCCGCCGCCGGCCCGCTCGCGCAGGCCGAGCGGGACCAGGCGATCCTCTCCGAGCAGCAGAAGGTCGCCGAGCGCAACGCCGAACTCAAGCAGCGGCAGCTCGACACGGAGGTCCGCAAGCCGGCGGACGCCGCGCGGTACAAGGTGGAGCAGGAGGCCGAGGCGGCCCGCAACGCGGCGGTGCTGCACGCCGACGCCCAGCGGCAGTCGACCATCGCCGCCGCCCAGGCCGTCGCCGAGCAGTCCCGGCTGACCGGTGAGGGCGAGCGGGCCCGCCGGGCGGCGCTGGCCGAGGCCAACGCGATCGAGGGTGCCAAGGAGGGTGAGGCGGAGCAGCGGCGTCGTACCGCCATCGCCGACGCCGTCGAGCGGGAGGGTCAGGCCGAGGCCGCGGCGATCCTGGCCAAGGGTCAGGCCGAGGCCGAGGCGATGTCCCGCAAGGCCGAGGCGTTCGCGACGTACGGCGAGGCGGCCGTGCTCGACCTGCTGGTCAAGGTACTGCCGAAGGTGGTCGAGGCGGCGAGCGCACCGGTGAGCGCGATCGACAAGATCACGGTGATCTCCACCGACGGCGCCTCGTCGCTGACCAAGTCGGTCGCGTCCAACGTCGCCCAGGGCCTGCAGCTCGGCAGCGACCTGACCGGTGTCGACCTCACCGGCCGGCTCGCCCGGCTCGGCGCGGCGCGGATCGGCGACGAGCAGGTCGTCGACGGCACGCTGACCAACGGCGGCAAGTCGGTCGAACCGAAGAACTGACCGCCCTTCCGACCTCTGCGGCGGCCTGGTACCGGATTCGTAGTCCGGGTGCCGGGCCGCCGCTCGTTCAGCTCGAACCGGAGCGCCTCGTTACTGGAGGTTCAACCGGAACGGCACGTCGGGGCAGCGTTCACAGACGAAGATGCGCAGCGCCCCCCAGCGTCCGACGCTCACCCCGGTCGACTCCTGCCGGAGCGCCCGCGACGACGCCTCGTCGGACTGCCGCTCCTCGACCGGCTGCCACCGGTCCCGGTTGTGGGCGTCGCCCTCCGTCGAGTCGATGACCAGGGCGAGGGTGGTGGGACCGGCGCACTGCGGGCAGGGGGTCGGCGCGAGGTCGGTGACGCTCCAGTTGGCGTATCCGCCGACCTTCCAGCCGGGCACCATGAATGTGCCGACATAGTCGGGACCTTCGTCGTCATCGTCGCCGTCGCCGCCGCCGCCGTCGTCGCCGTCGTCGTCGCCCTCCCAGGCGTCCACCCGCTCGACCAGGTCGGCCGGCAACTCCTCGGGGTACGGATACTCGACGACCTGCTCCGGATGCAGCCGGCACGGCTTCGGCAGGTAGCCCTTCCGACCGGCGTCGCCCCGGGGCGGATCGGCGAGAAGTTCGCTGACCTCCGCCTCCCTGCGCCAGTACAGCCGCACGGTCGGGCCCCACAGCCCGTCCTGCGCGTGGTCGAACGGACACCACAGCACCTGCAACAGATCCGCGCCGCCGGGCCGGGGCAGGTCCGGAACGTCCTCGGCCCGCAACTGCGCCAGCGCGACCATCGGGTTGGGCCGGGGATGGGGCCGGGGGCGGTACCGGTAGCCGACCACCGGTCCGTTGTTCATCGACCCCCAGCCGGTGTACCCGGGCCCGACCAGGCGCGCGATCTCGTCGTACAGCTCCGCCTCCTCCTCGGTCAGTTCGTTCTGCCGGGTGCGCCGGGTCTCGGCCGCCCGGAGCCGGTCCAGCAGATCGAGTGGAATCGGCACCTCCTCCCGGGCCTGGGGAGGAACCTCGCAGGTCGGCCAGGGCTCGTCCGCCGGCCAGCGCAGTGGCCCGCCGACGTGGCTCTGCGACGCGTCGACCGACGCCGGTCGGGGATGCAGCCGGGTGGTGGTCCGGCCGAGCTTCTCCAGCCCGGGAAAGCGGGCCAGCAGATCCGTCGGCGGTGGTGGGGTGGTCAGCACGTCGTTCGGTTCTCCTGACGGGCGGTCTTCTGCTCAGCCTGACCGGACGTACGACGTGGTGTAGACCAGAGACTTCTGCGTCAACGAGTTACCGGCACAGGCGTAGCTGGACGGTTCGGTGGAGGCGGTGAAATCCTGCCACGGTCCCGGGGTACCGTCGCCGACCCGGAGCCGGACGTCGGCATCGGACCGTACGTCCCGCAGCTCGATCCGGTCCCCGGCGAGTACGTAGCGGTAGCTGACCGTACCCCGCAGTTCCAGGACGACGTCCTGCCCCGCGTAGTCGCTCCGGTAGACCGTGCCGGTGCCGTAGTCGGCGATCCCGGTCCCCCCGGCGCCGAGGGCGAGCCCGGAGCCGGCCCCGCCGGTGAAGCTCAACCGGCCGACGCCGGGTACGTCCACCTGCTCGGTGTGGGTGGTCACCCGCCAGGTGCCGACCAGACAGTCGGCACCGCCCGGCCCGGCGGCCACGGTCGCGGTGGACGAGCCGGTGGAGGGACCCGATCCGGTGGGCGGCGACGCTCCGGTGCCGTCCGGGCCGCCGTCCGCACCGTTGCGGAGCACGAGTACGACCACGATCGCGACGACCAACCCGACCAGGGTCGACGCCAACGCCACCATCGGCACCAGAAAGGACCGGCTGCCCGGCCTACCCGAGACCGTCACGGTCACCTCCCCGGCCGTTGCCCGCCAACGGGAACGGTAGCGGAGATCCAGGGTGATCGTTACCCGGTGATGCCCTCGTCGCGGGCCCAGCGCAACAGTTCGGCCTCGGCCTCGTCCCGGGTCAGCGGCCCACGTTCGAGGCGCTGCTCCTTCAGGTGCCGCCAGGCCTGACCGACGAGCGGCCCCGGCGGTACGCCGAGCAGTTCCATGATCGCGTTGCCGTCGAGGTCGGGGCGTACCCGGGCCAGGTCCTCCTCCGCCGCCAGCCGGGTGATCCGGTCCTCCAGAGCGCCGTAGTCGGCGGCCAGCGCGGCGGCCTTGCGGCGATTCCGGGTGGTGCAGTCGGACCGGGTCAACTTGTGCAGCCGGGGCAGCAGGTCACCGGCGTCGGTCACGTACCGCCGGACCGCGGAGTCGGTCCACTCGCCCCGGCCGTACCCGTAGAACCGCAGGTGCAGCCCGACCAGCCCGACCACCTGGCCGATCACGTCCTTGGGATAGCGCAGCGCCTTCATCCGCTGCTTGGTGAGCCGGGCCCCGACCACCTCGTGGTGGTGGAAGCTGACCCGACCGTCCGGGCCGACCGCCTTGGTCGCCGGCTTGCCCACGTCGTGCATGAGCGCCGCCATCCGCAGCACGAAGTCGCAGCCGTCCTGCTCCAGCCCGACGGCGTTGCTCACCACGATCAGGGTGTGCTCGTAGACGTCCTTGTGCTGGGCGTGCTCGTCGATCTCCAGCTTCAGGCCGGACAACTCGGGCAGGAACCGGTCGGCCAGGCCGGTGTCGACCAGCAACCGCAACCCGGTGATCGGGTCGGCGCCGCAGAGCAGCTTGGTGAACTCGTCCCGGATCCGCTCGGCGGTGATCCGGTCCAGGTCCGTCGCCATGGCCCGCATCGCGGCCCGGACCGGCGGATGCACGGCGAACCGGAGCTGCGCGGCGAACCGGGCGGCCCGGAGCATCCGCAGCGGGTCGTCGCCGAACGACTGCTCGGGGGTGCCCGGAGTCCGGATCACCCGGTCGGCGAGGTCGTCGAGCCCGCCGTGCGGGTCGGTGAACTCGTGACCGGGCAGGCTGACCGCCATCGCGTTGATGGTGAAGTCCCGCCGCCGCAGGTCGTCGGCGAGGCTGGTGCCGTACTCGACGACCGGGTTCCGGCTCACCTGGTCGTACGACTCGGCCCGGTAGGTCGTGACCTCCAGGCGCAGTCCGTCACGCTGCGCGCCGATCGTGCCGAACTCGCGCCCGGTCTCCCAGGTCGCCTCGGCCCAACCCTTCAGCAGCCGCAGCGTCTCGTCCGGATGTGCGTCGGTAGCGAAGTCAAGGTCCTCGCCGAGCCGGCCGAGCAACGCGTCCCGGACCGAACCGCCGACAAGATGCAGTTCGTGACCGGCGGAGGCGAACCTGCGGCCCAGCTCGTCGGCGACGGGGGACACCCGCAGCAGCTCGGCGACGGCGTTGCGCTGGGCGGTGGTCAACCGGGTCATTCGGGGCGCCGATCCTGGGGACTCCACCCCGGGAACGGTGGACGCCGGGCCGTCCGGACCGGGCAGCGGGGTCGACTCCGGTCCGCCGTGCCGGGAACCGGTCGGAGCGGACGTGCCGGGACCCGGCGACCTGGTGCGCGACGGCGCGGACCGGTCAGCGTTCGGGGCGGATGTTTCGGACATGGGATCGCCAGCGTAGCGGGCCGGCCGCCGCCCGGTGGCGGGGGGCACACCGGGCGGAAGCGACGCGGCCCGGCGACGCCGTGACCGGGTTGACTAAGGTTCCAACAGTGCCGGCGGGTGCCCTGCCCGCCGTACCCCTTGGGAGGCTGACATGGCTGGCGGGCTGTACCGCAGCGCGAATGCCATGCCGGAGGGAGTCCCGCCGCCCCCGGACGGGGCGATGCTGATCTCGACCACCCCGGCCATCGAGGGCACCAACCCGCCGCCCGAGCCGGGCGGCAGCGCCGCGGGCAACAGCGCGATCATGGCGGCCGGCAGCCTGGTGAGCCGGGGTACGGGCTTCCTCCGGCAACTGATGATCACCGCGACCCTGGGTACGTTCGCGGTCGGCAACGCGTACACCACCGCGCAGATCATCCCCGGAATGGTCTACGAGTTCCTGCTCGGCGGCATCCTGACCAGCGTGCTGGTGCCGATGCTGGTACGCCGCCGCAAGGCCGATCCGGACGGTGGTCAGGCGTACACCCAACGACTGCTCAGCCTGGCGGTGCTCACCCTCGGTGGCGCCGTGCTGCTGGCGCTGCTCGCCGCACCGTGGCTGACCGTGATCTACGCCGGCCGGCAGAACAGCGACTACCAGGACCTGGTCACCAGCCTGTCCTACCTGCTGTTGCCGATCCTGTTCTTCTCCGGGGTCAGCGCCCTGCTCACCGCGATCCTCAACACCCGGGGGCACTTCGCCGCCCCGATGTGGGCGCCGATCCTGAACAACCTGGTGGTGATCGCCACCTGCGGCCTCTACATCGCCCTCTACGGCGCCACCCTGGTGCAGCCGGGACAGATGAGTGCCGGCCGGATCCTGGTGCTCGGCGGGGGCACCCTGCTCGGGATCGCGGTCCAGACCGCCGGGCTGCTGCCGGCCCTGCGCAAGGTCGGCTTCCGCTGGCGTTGGCGGTTCGACTTCCGGGCGCTCGGGCTGCGCGAACTGGGCCGGCTCGGCGGCTGGATGTTCTGCTACGTCGCGGTCAACTCGTTCGGCCTGATCGTGCTCTTCAACCTGCTGAACGAGGTGAAGGGCAAGTCCGCCGGGCCGCTGGTCTACAACAACGTCTTCCTGCTGCTGATGATGGCGCACGGCATCATCGCGGTCTCGATCATCACCGCGCTGCTGCCGAGAATGAGCGCCGTCGCCGCCGACGGCCGGTACGGGGACATGGCAGCCGATCTCAGCCGGGGCACCCGGACCGTGACGGCGGTGCTCGCACCGATCGCGGTCTGCTACGCGGTGCTCGCCGACCCGATCGCGATGGCCCTGTTCGACTACGGGGCCGCCCGGGGCGAGTCCGGCTCAACGGCGCCGGTGCTGCTGGTCGCCGCGCTGGCCCTGATCCCGTTCGCGGTCAGCCAACTCTTCACCTTCGCGTTCTGGGCGATGCCCGACACCCGGATGCCGGCACTGATCAACGTGCCGGTGGTGGCGGTACGGGTGCTGCTCCAGGTGATCGTCTTCGCCGCCCTCTCCACCTCGTTCCTGGCCGCCGGGATGATGATCGGGAACGCCGTCTCGTACATCGCGGCGGCGGCGATCTCCGCCTGGTTCCTGCGCCCCCGGATCGGCCAGATCGGAATCGCCTCGATCCTGCGGACGTTCGGCCGGGTCGTGATCGCCGCCCTCGGCGCGGCCCTGGTCGGGCTGCTCGTGGTGGCGTTGCTGCCGGGCGAGGCCGCGTCGAACCGGGGGTTGGCGTTCGTGGAGATCGCGGTCGGCGGTGTGGTGATCGGGGGAACGTACCTCGGGCTCGCGCTGCTGCTGCGGATCCGCGAGATAACGGACGTGGTCACCATGGTCCGGCGCCGACTCGGCCGCTGAAAGGGGTCGGTCGGGCTGTTGGGCGTACCTGGGGAAGCGGTTGTGGATAACTCGTCCTATCTGGGCCGTAGCAAGGTGAATCGCCTGTGGATAACGCGGGGTCAGGATGGACTCACCCGGCGTCAACCTGTTGTCGACAGGCCCGGATACCCTCGGTCCGTTCGATCCGGCATACTTCCGGCGCGCGGGGGAAGGTGCCGGGTGCACGGCGGAACTCCGGACGACAAGGGTGCCGGAACTGACGGCGGGCCGGCACACCGACCCGGTAGCAAACTGTTGAAATCAACCTATAGATTGCTAAACGCACGAGCCATCAGGTGGACCACAGCGGGCGATCCGGCGCGCTTCCCGACACTTCCGGCAACTGGTCGGCCCACGGCCGGAAGATGACGTGTCGGGGATCAGTCAGACCCAGGTAAGGTCGCTCCTGACGGGTGCGGCTAGCGCCTAGGCTAGGAGAGCCGGTGGCCGTCCGATTCCTTCGAAGGCGGAGCGGGAAAGCCAGATGCCTAGCAGCACGGGTCCATCGATCGACACGATCACCGAGGGAGGACGGGTGACCCAGGTCGGCGAAGGTCAGGAGGCGGACGAGGTAGCTCCGTCTGTGATGACCTTCGGTGCGCCCGCCGTCGGTGAGATCCTGGCCGAGCGGTACGAACTTGCGGACCACATCAACGACGACAGCGCCGGCCGCCAGGTGTGGCGCGGCGTGGACGTGATCCTGCGCCGGCCGGTGGCCGTCGTACTGCGCTATCCCGGCGGCGACTCCGCGAAGGAGATGCTCCAGGCTGCCGTGGCGGCCAGCCGGGTGATCCACCCCAACCTCGTCGGCGTCTACGACGCGATCGACGAGGAGGACCGGGCGTACGTCGTCCGCGAGTGGGTGGACGGACACTCGCTACGCGAACTGGTCGCCGACGGCGTCCTCGACCCGACCCGGGCCACCAGCATCGCCCACGCCATCGCCGGTGCGATCGCGGCCATCCACGCCACCGGGATGGTGCACGGCAACCTGCACCCCGGCACCGTGATGGTCGGCGACGACGGTCGGGTGGTACTGGCCGACGCCCGCACCGACGGCGCGGACACCCCCGAGACCGACGTACGCGCGGTCGGCGGCGTCCTCTACTACGCGCTCACCGGCCACTGGCCGCACGCCGAGGCGTCGCTGACAAGTGGATCCGGCCGACGGGCCCGCACCGCCCTGCCGGACGCCGTACGCGACGCCAGCGGCACCATCGCGGCGCCCCGACAGGTCCGCGCCGGCGTACCCGCGTACCTCGACGACCTCACCATGGACCTGCTCGACTCCCAGCTTCCGGTGCCGTCCTCCGACGTACTGGCCGCCGAGTTGAGCCGGCTGGACGCCGCCGCCGGGGAGCAGTACCTCGACAGCGGCCCGCTGCGCTTCACCTCCGGCGACGATGCCGGCCCCGACCTGCCGGCGACCGGTGGCCGGAGGATGCTGATCGGCGTGGCCGCGCTGCTGGTGGTCGCGCTGGTCGGCCTGCTGCTCGGCATCAACGCGCTGGTCGGCGGAGACCCGGCGGACGACCAGACAGGCTCGAGCCCGACCCCCGGCACCACCACCCAGCCCGCCGCCGCAGGCGATCCGGATCCGCCGACCACGAAGCCGCAGAAGGTCGCCATCAAGGCCGACCAGGTGCGGATCATCGACCCGGACGGCACCCCCAGCGAGCTGGACGGCGCGGAGAAGGTGGTCGACGGCGACCCCAACGAGGCGTGGGAGACCGAGTCCTACAAGCGCAGCTCGAAGTTCGGTAACAACAAGGCCGGCATGGGGGTCCTGATCGATCTCGGCGAGCCCCGGGCGGTCACCAGCGTGCAGGTCCAGCTCTCCGACCGTGGCGCCGCAGCCGAGCTGCGATCGGGAACCCAGGACTTTGCGAAGACCAGCGCCGGCGACAAGCAGCTCGTCGCGGCGTACAAGCTGGTCGGCAACCCGATCGAGGCGGACGGTTCCGGGTCCACCATGACGTTCAGCTCGTTCGAGCCGGACCAGACGTACCGCTACCTGCTGCTCTGGATCACCGAGCTGCCGGAGGTCGACCCCGGCCAGTTCAGGGTCGGCGTGCAGGAGATCACGGTCCAGAGTCGGTGACCGGGCGGTCACCCCGGCCGCGCGTGCGCCGTTCGGCTATCGTGCGGCCATGACCGGTGCGTTGGGTTCCGACGCCGCCGGCCCGACCAGCTCGCCGTCCGCCGATCCGTGGCCGTCGATCGAGTCGGTCCGGCCGGCAGGTCAGGCCGTCGACAATCTCGACGGCGCCGATCCGGCCGGCCGACCCGGCATCCCCGCGCCGCACGACCTTCCGGCGTCGCCGCCGCGCGACCTGCCGATCCAGGCGGACGGTTCGAAACATCCGGACGGCGCGGCACAGCCGTCCGGCACAGCGCAGCCGTCCGATGCCGCGCAGCCCGCCGATGCCGCGCAGCCGGACGACGCGGAACGCAGTGACGCCGAACTGCTCCAGGCTCATGTGGCCGGTGACCGGGACGCGTTCGCGACCCTGTTCCACCGGCATCGGGACCGGCTCTGGGCGGTGGCACTGCGCACCAGCGCCGATCGTGAGGAAGCCGCGGACGCCCTCCAGGACGCCCTGCTCTCCGCACACCGGGCGGCGGCGCGGTTCCGTGGCGAGGCCGCCGTAACCACCTGGCTGCACCGGATCGTCGTCAACGCCTGTCTGGACCGGATCCGGCGGCGCCAGGCCCATCCCACCGTGCCACTGCCGGACAGCACGCGGCCGACCGGCACCAGCCGCTGGACCGGCGGTGTCGAACCGGCCGCGCCGGCCACCGATCACGACACCACTCTCGTCGTACGGCAGGCGCTCGCGGAACTGCCCATGGAACAGCGGGCCGCCCTCGTCCTGGTAGACCTGCAGGGCTATCCGGTCGCCGAGGTCGCGGAGATCCTCGGAGTCGCCGAGGGCACCGTGAAGAGTCGCTGCGCGCGTGGCCGGGCCCGGCTCGCCGTACTCCTCGGTCATCTGCGCTCGGACGGAGCCGGCCGGAGCCCGGAGTCGGGAGGCGGTCCCCAGCCCGGCTCCGAGGTGCCGTCGGTCACCGGCGGGAACCTCGGACCCGGCAACCGCGTCCGATCAGGGTCGAGCCGGCTCGGGGCGGACAGGCGGCGGGTGCAGGACCAGAGCCACGGCCTGCGCGACCAGGACCAGGAGGAATCGTGACCGGGGGCCCGTTCGGCGAGGTCGATCTCGACCTGCTGGCCGACTATGTCGGTGGCGCGCTGGACGGCACGCCGGAGGAGGCGGAACTCGCCCGGTTGATCGACGAGGACCAGGCGTGGGCGGACGCGTACGCGACGCTGACCGTCGGCGTCGACGCGGTACGGCTCGACCTGGCCGGCTGGGCCACGGAGCCCGTCTCGATGCCGCCCGTGGTGGCCGAACGGCTCGTCTCGGCGATCACCCGGGCGTCGCGGTCCGACGACGCCGGACCAGCCGCCGTACCCGATTCCCCGGCCGGTGCGACCGCCGCCTCGACCGATTCCACCGACGATCCGGACGCAACCGACGACCCGGCCACAACCGACGACCCGGCCACAACCGAGGACGTGGACGCAACCGAGGACGTGGACGCAACCGGGCACCTCGTCCGCCGGCCCCGGCGCTCCGGCGGGCCGGGCCGGGCCGGTGGTACCGCACCGTCCCACGGGCCCCGAGGGCCCGGCCGGCGGAGGCAATGGGTGCGACGGATGGCGGGACCGATCCTGATCGCCGCCGTCGTGGCCGGATTCGCCGGGTTCGGGGTCAGTCGTCTCGTCACCAGCAGCGCCGAGGACTCCGCGGCGGGTACCGCGCCGAGTTCGGCCGACAGCGGCGCGGAGCAGGTCCAGACGCTCGGCTCCGGGCCGCCCCGGGCGGTGACCGAACCGTCCGCCGAGCGGGTGCTGACCACGGGGACCGACTACACCCCCACCTCGCTCCCGGACACCGCCTCCGCCCTGACCAGGCAGAACACTTCGAGCCAACGGGCCGACGTACCCGACCGGGTCACCGAATCGCCCGGAACGTTCATGGGCGGGGCGACGGCGACCCCCACGACCTCGCGGAACGTCTCGGGGCTGGAGCGACTGGCCGACCGGACCGTGCTGGCTGCCTGTCTGGACGCGGTGGCGGCGACACACGCGCAGGGACCGATCGCGGTCGAGTTGGTCGACTACGCCACGTTCCAGGGCCGGGCCGCTCTGGTCGTCGTCTTCACCGACCGGTCGGGTGCCCGCTGGGCCTGGGCCACCGGGCCGAACTGCGGAACGTCGGCCTCTGGCGCCGACGTCGCATATCAGACCCGGGTAGGCTGAAACAACGCCTCATCGGCACTTTCGTCGACGCAGTGACATGACCCACCGGATGACCGGCTCGGGAATCCTCGGTTCGTACGATGACGTTCAGGCTTGCAGGTGCCGGTGCGGTTCATGGCCGGCGCTCGGACCGCCGTCGGCGCCAGGCGCCGGTGGCGCAGAGACATACATCGGGAGACGGCAGTGGACGAGGTCCGCAACCTGATCATCATCGGCTCTGGGCCGGCCGGCTACACGGCTGCGGTCTACGCCGCGCGCGCTAACCTGAAACCGCTGGTCATCGAGGGCGTGCAGTCCGGCGGTGCCCTGATGACCACCACCGAGGTGGAGAACTTCCCCGGCTTCGCGGACGGCATCATGGGTCCGGAGTTGATGGACTCGATGCGCAAGCAGGCCGAGCGGTTCGGGGCCGAGTTCCTCACCGACGACGTCACCCGGGTCGAACTGGCCGACACGGGCGTTCCCGGCTCCGGCGCGGTGAGCACGGCGTACGTCGGCGAGACGGCGTACCGGGCGAAGGCGATCATCCTGAGCACCGGTTCCGCGTGGCGTCCGCTGGGCGTGCCGGGCGAGCAGGAGTACCTCGGGCACGGTGTGTCCTCCTGTGCGACGTGTGACGGGTTCTTCTTCCGCGGTCAGGAGATCGTGGTGGTCGGCGGCGGCGACTCGGCGATGGAGGAAGCGACGTTCCTCACCAAGTTCGCCAGCAAGGTGACGATCATCCACCGCCGCGACGAGTTCCGGGCGAGCAAGATCATGGCCGACCGCGCCCTGGCCAACGACAAGATCCAGGTCGAGTGGAACAGCGTTGTCGAAGAGGTGCTCGGCGACGACGGCAAGGTCTCCGGGGTTCGGCTGCGCAACGCGCACACCGGCGAGGCCAAGACGCTGGACGTCGCCGGGGTGTTCGTGGCGATCGGTCACGACCCGCGCAGCGAGCTCTTCCGGGGCCAGGTGGAACTGGACGGGGACGGCTATGTGAAGGTCGAGGCCCCGACCACCCGGACGAACGTGCCGGGCGTCTTCGCGGCCGGTGACCTCGTCGACCACACCTACCGCCAGGCGATCACCGCAGCGGGGACCGGATGCGCCGCCGCGCTCGACGCGGAGCGGTTCCTCGCGACGTTGGAAGAAGACTGAACTCACCGCAGTGAGCAATACCCGAGGAGGGTCTAGTGGGAGCAACAAGCGCCGTCACCGACGCCAACTTCGCCAGTGACGTGCTGCAGTCCGAAACGCCGGTGCTGGTGGACTTCTGGGCCGAGTGGTGCGGACCGTGCCGCAAGGTCGACATGATGCTGGAGGAGATCGCCAGCGAGCTGGGGGACAAGGTCCGGATCGTCAAGCTCAACATCGACGAGAACCCCGAGACCGCCCGGGCCTACCGGGTGCTCTCCGTGCCGACCCTCACCATGTTCAAGGGCGGCGAGCCGGTCCAGTCCGTCGCCGGCGCCCGCCCCAAGGGTGACCTGATCAAGCTCATCGAAACGGCGATGTAAGGCCGCTGAACCGGCCTACGTTCCGCGCCCGCATCCGAGCCTCGGATGCGGGCGCTTCCGTTCCCGGCGGCTCCCCTGGTGGGCATTTCCGCAGCTCGGCAACGGTGTAGCCGGCCTCACGTACGGTCAACGCCGGGCGGGGAACAAGGTGCCACGGTACGCTCCGGAAGCGTTCCTTCTCGGATGGGTGATCGGCAGCATTGGTCGAGCCCCTTGTCGACCGGCCGCCGATTCCGGCGGGGGAGCGCCAGCCGTCTACCGGACCGGTCGGCAGCATCGGCCCGGCCCTGCCCCTAGGCGGGCAACCAGCCACCGACACGCAGAGGGAGGTCGTCCGTGCGTCCGATCCGACGTGGTGACCGCGGTCCCGCGGTGACCGAGATCCGCGCCGTCCTGGTCGGTCTGAGCCTGCTTCCCGCCGGTGGCCCGCCCGGGGCCGACGAGTTCGAGGCGGAGACCGAACGCGCGGTCCGGACCTTCCAACAGGACCGTGGCCTCAGTGTCGACGGGCAGGTCGGCCCGGAGACCTGGCGGGCCCTGGACGCCGCCCGCTGGCGGCTCGGCGCCCGCACGCTCTACCAGGCGATTCCCGATCCGCTCATCGGCGAGGACGTCCGGACGCTTCAGGAGCGCCTGCTGGAGATGGGATACGACGTCGGGCGGGCGGACGGCGTCTACGGCGCCCGTACGTCCCGCGCGGTCGCCCAGTTCCAACGCGAGGTCGGCCTGGGGCCGGATGGTGCCTGCGGGCCGCAGACCATGAACGCGCTGCGACGCCTGGGGCGGAAGGTGGTTGGTGGCCGCCCCCAGTGGCTACGCGAGTCCGACGCGTTCCGGCAGTCCGGCCCGAACCTGGTCGGCAAGGTGATCGTGATCGACCCGGGACACGATCCCTTCGACCCGGGATTCGTCGTCCAGGACGGTCCGCTGCGCTGGACCGAGGCGGATCTCGCCTACGACCTCGCCGCCCGGCTCGAGGGCCGGCTCGCCGCCGCCGGAATGCGGGTCCACCTCACCCGGGGCCCCGCCCCCGCCGCGCCGCTGACCGACCTGACCCGGGCCGACCTGGCGAACGAACTCGGCGGGGACCTGCTGATCTCGCTGCACATCGACGGGCACGCCAATCCGGAGGCGGACGGCGTCGCGACCTACCACTACGGCACGTCCAACGGAGTGACCTCGACCGTCGGGGAACGGCTCGCGGGCCTGGTCCAGCGGGAGATCGTGGCCCGGACCGGCCTGCGCGACTGCCACATCCACGCGAAGACCTGGGAACTGCTCCGGCTGACCCGGATGCCGGCCGTCCGGGTCGACGTCGGCTACCTCACCTCGCCCGACGATCTGGCCCGGCTGACCGACCCCCGGTTCCGGGACGGGGTCGTGGACGCCGTCGTCGCGGCGGTACAGCGGATGTACTTCCCGGTCGAGGAGGACGTGCCCACCGGCTCGATCGACGTCAGCGAGTTGCGTGCGGTGGTCGCCGCCGGCGCCTCCCTCGACTGACCGGGTACCTGGCGTCCTCCGTCCAGCGCGATGCCGGCCGGCGGGGTCAGCCGGCGGCCGTACGGGTGGCCGGCCGTACGGGGCGGAGCAGTCCCTCGGGGCTCATCGAGCCGAGCAGCTTCTCCAGCGCGTACTCGACGTCGGACTTCCAGGACAGCGCCGTCCGCAGCTCCAGCCGCAGCCGGGGATAGCGCGGATGGGGACGTACCGTCTTGAACCCGACGGAAAGGAAGTAGTCGGCCGGGGCGACACAACCGCCCGCCCCCTCACCGGCGTCACCGAACTTCGCGTCGCCAAAGGCCTCGATCGCCTTGATCCCCCGCTTGGTGAGGTCCCGCGCGACGCCCTGGACGAGCATCCGGCCCAGTCCGCCCCCCGCGAAGGCGGTGACGATGTGGGCCGTGGTCAGCAGCGCGGCGTCGGCGGAGACCGGTGAGGTCGGAAACGCCATCGACCGAGGAACGTAGGCCGGCGGGGCATACATCACGAATCCGGCGGGCATACCGTCGACGTATGCCAGCTTTCCGCAGGAACCCCACTCGAGCAGGGTCTGCGATACCCAGGCCTCCTTCTCCAGGCCGGGATCACCCGCCTCGCGGGCTCGCCCGGCCGCCACCGGATCCAGCTCCCAGTACACGCACTGGCGGCAGGGCCGGGGCAGGTCTTCAAGTGTGTCCAGGGTCAGACTGACCAGACGTCGCGACATCGGCGCATCCCCAAAAAATCCTACTCGGGGGTCCAAAGGCCGCAAACATCACCATCTCCGGTCCCTACCCCCAACGAGCGATCGTACGCCGGAACCTTGCGACTCGGGAGGGGATCGGGGCAGCGATGCCCGGACCGCCCGGTCAGACGCCGCCACGGGCAGCTCAACCGGTCCGACATATGGACCAACCGCTTGGGGCGAGGGCCAGATACGGTCAATCGGATTACGATCGACCGACGAGCGCCGACCGGCGGAGTTGCCGGCCGCCGCCCGACCCGTCCCCGGCACACCGGGGCTCCGGAGGGCGGACACGTGGCGGATGCGGCGATCGAGGTGCCGTTCGCGCCCTGCCGGGGATGCGGCCGGTAGCCGACCCGGCCAAGATGACCACGATGGAGGCGACCGGACCGGAGGCATCGACCGGCCCCGCGTCGCAGGTCAGAATGACGAGCGCAGCGAGGAGAGGGCATGACCGGCACGACGCTCGACGACTACACGGATCGCTATGCCCGGCGGGTACGCGGCATGACAGCGTCGGAGATTCGCGCGCTGTTCGCCGTGGCCAGCCGGCCGGAGGTCGTCTCGCTCGCCGGAGGTGCACCGTACATCGCCGCACTGCCGCTCGACGCGGTCGGCGAGATGCTCAACCAGCTCGCCGCCGAGCAGGGGACCACGACCCTGCAGTACGGCATCGGTCAGGGCACGCTCGAACTGCGTGAACGGATCTGCGAGGTGATGGCGCTCTCCGGCATCGACGTCGGCTGCGGCGCCTCCCCCGAGGACGTGGTGGTCACCGTCGGCGGCCAGCAGGCGCTGGACCTGATCGCCCGGCTGTTCCTCGATCCCGGCGACGTCGTCCTGGCCGAGGGGCCGACCTACGTCGGCGCGCTCGGCGTCTTCCAGAGCGCACAGGCGCAGGTGGTGCACGTACCGATGGACGCCGACGGCCTGATCCCCGAGGCGCTGGAACTGGCCATCGCCGAGGTCGCCCGGTCGGGTCGACGGGCCAAGTTCCTCTACACCATCCCGACCTTCCAGAACCCGGCCGGCGTGACGCTGACCGAGGAGCGACGGGAGCGGGTACTCGACATCTGCGAACGCGCCGGCCTGCTGGTGGTCGAGGACGACCCGTACGGCCAGCTCGGGTTCGACTACGAGGCGCCGGCTCCGCTGCGGGCGCGCCGCCGGGACGGTGTGTTCTACCTCAGCACCTTCTCCAAGACCTTCGCCCCGGGGCTGCGGGTGGGCTGGATCCTGGCCCCGCACGCCGTACGGGACAAGCTGGTCATCGCCAGCGAGGCGCAGATCCTCTGCCCGAGTGCCTTCGCCCAGGCCGCTGTCACCACCTACCTGTCCACGATGCCCTGGCGCCAGCAACTCAAGATCTACCGTGAGGTGTACCGGGAGCGCCGCGACGCGCTGCTCGCCGCGCTCGCCGACTACATGCCGGCCGGGACCAGCTGGACGGAGCCGGGTGGCGGACTCTTCGTCTGGGCGACGCTGCCGGAGGGCCTCGACGCCAAGGCCATGGTGCCGCGGGCCATCGCGGCCCGGGTCGCCTACGTGCCCGGGACCGGCTTCTACGCCGACGGCACCGGCACCGGGCACATGCGGCTGAACTTCTCCTTCCCTCCGCCGGAGCGGATCCGCGAGGGTGTCCGCCGGTTGGCGACGGTGATGGAGCAGGAGACCGCCATGCGCGAGGTGTTCGGCACGGTCGTCGGGCCGACCCGGAGCCGTCGGGGGCAGGCCGGCGCGGACGTACCGGGTCCCGACTTGGCATGATCTCCGGCATGGGTACGAACTCCCCCGCCGATCCGTCCCGCGCCGCAGACTGGCCGCTTCCGCTACCTCGGGAGGCAACCGCCGAACTGCGTGTCCTCGTGCTCGCCGGAGGACTGTCGTACGAACGGGACGTGTCGTTGAAGTCCGGTCGACGGGTACTCGACGCGCTCCGTTCGGCGGGGGTGGAGGCGGATCTGCGGGACGCCGATGTCGCCCTGCTTCCGCTCCTGCGAGACGACCCGCCGGACGCGGTCGTGATCGCCCTGCACGGCTCGACCGGCGAGGACGGCTCGCTCCGGGGTGTGCTCGACCTCTGCGACGTGCCGTACGTCGGTTGCGACGCCCGCTCGTCCCGACTGGCCTGGGACAAGCCGTCCGCGAAGGCGGTGCTCCGGGAGGCGGGAATACCGACGCCCGACTGGGTGGCTCTGCCGCACGACCGGTTCTCCGAACTCGGGGCGGTGGCCGTACTGGATCGGATCGTCGACCGGCTCGGACTGCCCCTCATGATCAAGCCCACCCAGGGTGGCTCCGGCCTCGGTGCCGCGGTCGTCCGGGACCCGGCCGCGCTACCGGCGGCAATGGTGGGCTGCTTCGCCTACGACAGCACGGCGCTCGTCGAGCGCTACGTTCCCGGCATGGACGTGGCGGTCTCGGTGGTGGACCTGGGCACCGGACCACAGGCGCTACCGGCCGTCGAGATCGTTCCCCGGAACGGGGTGTACGACTACGCGGCCCGGTACACCGCCGGCCTGACCACCTGGCACGCCCCGGCGCGACTGTCGGACGTCGCGGCGGCCAGGGTCGCCCAGACCGCGCTCGCGGCCCACTCCGCGCTCGGGCTCCGGGACCTGTCCCGGGTAGACCTGATCGTCGACGAGGCCGAACGGCCCCACGTGCTGGAAGTGAACGTCTCGCCCGGAATGACGGAGACCTCGCTGCTGCCGCTCGCCGTCACGGCCGCCGGACTCGACTTCGGCGAGCTGCTGCGCACGCTGGTGGCGCGCGCGTCCCAGCGCCGGGGCCTCGGCCAGTCCTGACCGTGGCTGCCCCCGGTCCGCTCGGCTGCCACACACCTTCGGTGGGGCCCGTCGTCGAAGGCCTGGCGGCACACCGGGCCGTCCTACCGCTCAGGGACCCGCTGACGCTCCTACGACCCGCCGGGTACCTCTCAGTACGCCCGGGTCGCCGGATCGCCGGAGGATTCGCGTTCAGGGGCGGGCCGGGCCGGTTCCTCCGGCGGCTCCGCCGGAGGCGCGGCCGACTGCGCGGCGAGCGCCACGGCGGGATCGTCACCTGACAGCGCGGCCTCCCGCCCCGAGGCGGCCTGCTGGGTCAGGTTCGACGGCGCCTGCCACTGGATGCGGGGCGGCTCGGCCAGTGGACGTCCACCGAACTCGGCGAGCCAGGCCGCGACCATCGCCAGATTCTCCCGCCACTGCGACTCGGGTATCGCCGGCAGGATGTCGTCCCAGAGGGACAGGAACGTGCCCCGCAACTGGAGCCGCCCGTACGGCCGGGCGAGAAACCACAGGTGCAGGTGTTCGGCACCGTCACCCCAACGGTTGACGTGCACCCGGGCCACCCCGTCGAGTGAGCGGACCGCCCGTTCCAGCCGTACCGTCATCACGCCGAGTTCGGCGGCGAGAAGGTTGGGCAGGTCGCCCAGATCCAGATGAGAACGGGACTCGAGGATCAGCACCATCGGCAGGCCGGTGGGCCGGTCCATGGCACGCACCCGCCAACGCTCACTGACCCAGATGTAGGCATCGTCGGGAGCGTTGCAGGAATGACACTCACCGGAGCCTTCGCCTTTGCGCGGAGGTTCGACCGCGACCGGCTCGTCGAGTTGCTTGACCCGGAAGTCGCCCTCGAAGGGAAAGGAGGGCCACCTGGTGAAGTCCGGTACGGCAGGAGGGGTGTGGGACACGAGGCTGACCCTAACCGAGTTTCAGACCGCTGTCCCTACCTGTTTCGGCTGCCGGCGATCGGGATTCCGGAGACCTCGTCGGACGGCGGAAGTTGGCGACACGACCGGCGCCGGAGAGGGCGTCCGCGGTCCCGAAACAGCACGATCGGCGTCAGTTGGGCTCGGTTGTCCACAGGCGTGGACCCCGTTCCACGCGCGGTTTCACGTGAAACGGGGTCAGCCTGTGGACAACGCCTGTGGATTACCGCGGATCGGAAACCGGGGCCGCGCGGCAGGGCGGAACGATCCATCGACACGATGCTCGCGAGCGGCTCCCGGCGACGTTCTCGTCCGGACCCGTCCGGCACACCGGCAGCGTCCGGCCCACCGGTTCGACGCGCTGGTTTCACGTGAAACGGGACACCGCCCAGCCCCGTCGTGGGCCCGGCGGGGCCAGCCCGCCCGGCAGGGCCTCCCGCCCGGCAGGGACGAGGGCCGGCGGGGACGAGGGCCGGCGGCTTCGGCCCGGGACGGTGTGTACCTCAGCCGGGCCGGAGAAACGGATGGCCACGATCCCGTGTGTGGGAGATCGTGGCCATCCAAGGCATCGGCCCGGCGGCTCCGGGAACCTGGCGAACCCGGCCCCCTCTCGGGGAAGGGGTTCCGTCAGGACCCTCCCGGTCGCACCGACGGCGCCGTGATCAGTCCAGGTCGTCGTTCTGGGCGTCGGCTTCCGCCATACCGATGACACCGACGATCCGCTCAAGGTCGTCGACCGTGGCGAACTCGATCGTGATCTTGCCTTTGTTCCGACCGATGTCAACCTTGACTCTGGTGTCGAACCGATCCGACAGCCGATCCGCCAGATCGGTCAGGCCCGGAGCGTGCACCTTGGCCCGCCGCTTCGCCGGACTGGGTCGGGTGGGGGAGATCTCGGCCATCTTCACGACCTCCTCCGTCGCCCGTACGGAGAGCCCTTCGGCCACGATCCGGCGCGCCAGGTCCTCCTGCGCCGTCGAATCCTCCAAACCCAACAGGGCGCGGGCATGACCGGCGGAGAGCACCCCGGCGGCCACCCGCTTCTGCACCTCGGGCGGAAGATTCAGCAGCCGGATGGTGTTCGAGATCTGCGGGCGGCTCCGGCCGATCCGTCGGGCCAGCTCGTCGTGCGTCGCGCCGAACTCCTCCAGGAGCTGCTGGTACGCCGCCGCCTCCTCCAGTGGATTCAGGTTGGCGCGGTGGATGTTCTCCAGCAGCGCGTCCCGGAGCATCGCGTCGTCCCGGGTGTCCCGGACGATGGCCGGAATCGACTCCCGGCCGACCGCCTGCGCCGCCCGCCAGCGCCGCTCGCCCATGACAAGCTCGAACTGGTCGTCCGGAAGCTGTCGTACGACGATCGGTTGGAGGAATCCGACCTCCTGGATCGACAGCTTCAGTTCCTCGAGGGCGTCCTCGTCGAAGATCTGCCGGGGCTGCTTGGGGTTCGGCACGATCGAGTCCAGCGGGATCTCGGCGAACCGAGCTCCCGGAACGGGAGCGAGTTCCGGTCCCGACGGCTGCGCCGGAGCCGCAGGCGTCGGCGCCACCCAGGTGCTCTCACCGGCCGGCGGCGCCGCAGGCTCCGGCCGGGCGGTTGGCGGCTCGGCCGTCACCACTGAAGAGACTGGCTCCGCCGTGGTGGGGATCAGCGCGCCCAGACCTCGACCGAGCCCGCCCCGCGGACGGTTCTTCATGCCACGCCTCCCGACGAATCAACCGAGCTACACATTGCGGCCAACAGACTCTTTGACCCCTCGCATCGCGATCTCCTGGGCGGCCTCGAAGTAACTCGTTGCGCCCCGCGATCCGGGATCGTAGGTCATGACGGACTGGCCGTAGCTCGGAGCCTCCGATACCCGCACGTTCCGCGGAATCACGGACTGCAGGACCTTGTCGCCGAAGTGGTTCCGGACGTCCTGCTCCACCGCATCCGCCAGGCGGGTGCGCCGGTCGTACATAGTGAGCAGGATGGTCGAGACCTCAAGCGTGGGGTTCAGGTGCTGCCGTACCAGGTTGATGTTGTTGATCAGCTGGTTGAGACCCTCCAGCGCGTAGTACTCGCACTGGATGGGGATCAGTACCTCCTGCGCGGCGCAGAGGGCGTTGACCGTGAGCAGCCCGAGGGACGGCGGGCAGTCGATGAACACGTAGTCGAATTCGGCAGGATGGCCGGCGATGGCCCGGGCCAACCGCGACTCCCGCGCCACCACCGACACGAGTTCGATCTCCGCGCCCGCCAGGTCGATGGTGGCGGGTACGCACCAGAGGTCAGGAATCCCCTCGACGCCCTGCGCCACCTCGGCCAGCGGGACGTTGTCGATCAGGCAGTCGTAGACGTCCGGAACACCGGCATGATGGGGCACGTTCAGGCCGGTGGAGGCGTTCCCCTGCGGATCGAGGTCCACGACGAGGACACGATTTCCGTGCAGCGCCAGGGCCACGGCCAGGTTGACCGTCGTGGTGGTCTTGCCGACCCCTCCCTTCTGGTTCGCAACACACATGATCCGTGGCCGGTCCGGACGCGGCATCGTCACCTCGCCGCTCGGGTTCAGGATTTGCACAGCGCGCATTGCCTCCATTGCCAACGGGGGATCGTCCTGGTCACGCGACGGCGTTTCACGTGAAACGTACGCGTCGGGCACGGCTTCCTCGGTCAGGGCTTGCGGTACGCCGGCCGGCGGGTCGGCGGTCGGAGCACGTTCCGCGATCGTCTGGACATCGGCACGCCGTCCGTCCGTAGGGATCGCCGCCGCGCCGGCTGGAGCCGACGACCGCGGCTCGACGTGCTCGGCCACCGGCTGTGGCGGGGCTAGTGGTTCCGTGGGCGTCGGCTCCGGAACTCCCGCCGATCCCCGAGCCGACTCTGCGGCCCGCCGACACGGCGGGCGGGCCGGGCGCCGCGGCCCGGTCCCCGGGCCGGGGCGGCTCCGGGGCGCGGTCCCGGGGG
>NZ_JADPUN010000233.1 GCF_015690345.1 Plantactinospora alkalitolerans
CGGGGGCCGGGGTTCGTCGGCCCGGACAGGCATGGGCGGGCCGACGAACCCCGGCCCCCGGTCGACCTGCGCCTTCCCGGCCCGGTTCCGGGTCCGGTTCTCGCATTCGGCACCGCCGCCGGGCCGGACCTGCCTAGGCTGGCGAACGACAGGATGGCCATGCTTCTCGTCCGGTAAAGGGGCAGCCGTGACGAATGTTGTCCGGCGTCCCACTCCGGCTGACCCGACTCCGGGTCTGGCAGCCGGCGTCGACGCGCCGAGTTCGGTCGTACGCACCCAGCCACCCGAGCTGGGCCCGGACGCCGTCGCCGTGGTAGAGGGCCGCTCGTTCATGGTGAGCAACGCCGCCGGCGACGTGCCGGTCGGCACGATCGGCGGTCTGGTGCACGACGACACCCGCCTGCTCAGCCACTGGGAACTGACTCTCGGCGGTGCCCCGCTGCTCATACTCAGCTCCGGAACCGTCGACGACGACTCCGCGGCCTTCTTCCTCACCAACGCGGACCTGCCGCACGTTCCTACGAACAGCGTCGGGGTGCGCCGGCAACGCTTCATCAGCGAGGCCATGCAGGAGCGCATCGAGCTGGAGTGCTTCGCGAACGAGGTGCAGTCGGTGCAACTGCGCCTGCGGGTGGGCACCGACTTCGCGGACCTCTTCGAGATCAAACAGTGCGTACGGGACCGCTCGGCCAACATCACCCGGGACCACCCCGCCGACGGCTCCGGTCTCCGCTTCACCTACCGCAACGCCGATTTCGAGGCGGTCACCGACCTCAAGTCCTCACCCCCGGCGGACCGGGTGGAGGAGAACGACCTGATCTGGGACCTCCGGCTGGAGCCCGGAATGAAATGGCACGCCGAACTGACCGTCGCACTGCCCCGCCGGCCCAGTGAGATGCCATCGCTGCACCGCCAGTTCGGCAAGGGATTCGACCTGGTCGGCGAGGATCCCACCGAGATCTGGCACACCGACTGCCCACTCCAGGATTTCGACTCCGAGCTGATCAACCGGGTGCTGCGTAAGTCCAAGCTGGACCTGGTCGCACTCCGGATCGAGCAGAAGGTGGGCGACGAGACGATCGTGCTGCCGGCCGCCGGGCTGCCCTGGTTCCTCACCATCTTCGGTCGCGACTCGCTGGTCACGGCGTACCAGACGGTCTGCTTCGGACCGCGCCTCGCGCATGGCACCCTCCGGATGCTCGCGAACTACCAGGGCACGAAACTGGACGACTTCCGGGACGAGGAACCCGGCAAGATCCTCCACGAGGTACGCAGTGGGGAGCTGACCCGTACCGGCGAGAAGCCGCACAATCCGTACTACGGCACCTCCGACGCGACCCAGCTCTGGCTGATC
The DNA here is from genome assembly GCF_015690345.1 of Plantactinospora alkalitolerans. GTDB lineage: Bacteria > Actinomycetota > Actinomycetes > Mycobacteriales > Micromonosporaceae > Plantactinospora > Plantactinospora alkalitolerans. The sequence goes on from NZ_JADPUN010000233.1 coordinate 1,355, forward strand.
CTGCTCTCCGAGTACTGGCGCTGGACGCTCGACGACGACTTCGTCCGGCAGTACCGCGACAACGTGTACGCCGCGCTGCGCTGGATCGACCACTACGGCGACATGGACAACGACGGATACGTCGAGTACGCCACCCGCTCACCGCAGGGACTCGGCAACCACTGCTGGCGGGACTCGCCCGACGGGATCGCCTACTCCGACGGCACGATCCCGGTGCTGCCGATCGCGACCTGCGAGGTCCAGGGCTACACCTACGACGCGAAGCTGCGGGCCGCCGAGCTCGCCGACGGGCCCCTGGGGGATCCGGAACTCGCGGAACGACTGCGCGCCGAGGCGCACCGGCTCCGGCAGCGCTTCAACGAGGACTTCTGGATCGACAAACGGGGCGGCTACTACGCCGTGGGGCTCGACGGCGACAAGAACCCGATCGACTCGATGACCTCCAACATGGGGCAACTCCTCTGGAGCGGGATCGTCCCGCCGGAGCGCGCCAGAATCATCGCCGACCAGCTTCTGGCCGGTCACATGTTCTCCGGCTGGGGCGTCCGGACCACCTCCACCAGCAACACCTGCTACAACCCGATCGGGTATCACAGCGGAACGGTCTGGCCGCACGACAACTCGCTGATCGCGCACGGCCTGAACCGCTACGGCTTCCAGACCGAGGCAACCCGGATCATCGTCGGAATGCTGGAGGCCGCCGACCTCTCCGAACACCGGTTGCCCGAGGCGTTCGCCGGTTACGACCGGTCGTACGGACGCAAACCGGTGCCGTATCCGACCGCCTGTACGCCACAGGCCTGGGCGAGCGCCGCACCGTTGCTCTTCCTCCGGACCCTGCTCGGCCTGGAGGCCCGGGACGGTCAGCTCACCCTGAACCCCTGCCTGCCACAGGACTTCGGCCGGATCAAGCTCCTCCGGTTGCAGGCCTTCGGCAAGCGTTGGGATCTGGAGGCCATCGGCACCCAGGGACACGTACAGCTCTCGGAATGACCGGTGCCCGCGGATACACGTCCGGCCGCGGGTCGTTCTCGCGCGATGGGGAAGAATTTCATGACAGGTTCGAAGGCGCCCGGTACCCGGCCCGGCATGCTCAGTGGCAAGGTCGCGTTCATCACCGGCGCGGGCCGGGGCATCGGCGCGACGGCCGCCCGGTTGTTCGCCCGGGAGGGCGCCGCGGTGGTGTTGGCGGCGCGGACGGAGTCCCAACTCGCCGACGTGGTCGACCAGATCCGGAGCGACGGCGGTAGGGCCGACTACGTCATCACCGACCTGACCGACGCGGCCAGTATCCAGGCCGCCGTCGACACCGTGATCCGGCTGCACAACCGGTTGGACGTGGCATTCAACAACGCCGGTGTCTCCGTGCCGCACACCCCGATGGTGAATGCGACGGAGCAGAACTTCGACCTGGTCACGACCGTCAACTACAAGGGTGTCTTCCTCTCCATGACCGCCGAGATCCGGGCGATCCGGGCGACCGCCGGGACCGGGGCGATCGTCAACAACAGCAGTGTCGGCAGCTTTCGGGGCTCGCCGGGACTGGGGCCGTACGCCGCGACGAAACGGGCGGTCAACAGCCTCACCGAGACCGCCGCGGTCGAGCACGGGCCGGAGGGGATCCGGGTGAACGCGATCGCGCCCGGCACCACGATGACCGGGGTGATCCGCAAGTGGGCGGAGGACGAACCCGCCGCCGTCGACCGGCTCAACTCGCTCACCCCACTACGCCGGGCCGCCGAACCGGACGAGATCGCCGAGGCCGCCGCCTGGCTGCTCAGTGATCGTGCCTCCTTCGTCACCGGGGTCTGCCTGCCGGTCGACGGCGGCCTCCGCGCCTGACGAGCGGACGGTCGGCGCAGTTGCGGTAGCACCGAGTCGGTAAGTCGGCCGCGCGGCCGGTAGCCGACGCACATCGCCGTCCGGTCGCCGTCGGCCCAGGTCTGCGGGGTCGGCGAAGGCCACCATGTCCTGTCCGGGCCGGCGGCGATCGCCCGACGGATCGCATCGGACCGGGCCGTGCCGGCGTTCCGGGCGGTGCCGGTCATGGCACCGGCCGCGCGCCACACCCGGACGGGGGCCACCGGCCGGGCCCGGCACCGACGGCGGACAATGATCCCCGGCGGAGGTGGACATGGCACTGACTGACGAGGCCATCGACAAGATCAAAGAGATGATCACGTCGGGTGAGCTGGGTCCCGGCGACCGGCTGCCCAAGGAGGCCGACCTCGCCGAACGGCTGGGGCTGTCCCGCAACTCGCTGCGGGAGGCCGTGAAGGCACTGTCCATCATCCGGGTGCTGGACGTACGACAGGGCGACGGCACCTACGTCACGAGCCTCGAACCGCCGCTGCTGCTCGACGCGCTCAGTTTCGTGGTCGACTTCCACCGCGACGACACCGTGCTCCAGTTCCTGGAGGTACGCCGGATCCTCGAACCGGCCGCGACCGCGCTCGCCGCGCAGCGGATGCCCGAGGAGGGAATCGTGAAACTCCAGGCGACACTCGACGGTCTCGGCACCGACCCCGGCATCGAGGCACTGGTCAGCAACGACCTCGACTTCCACCGGCAGATCGCGGCGGGCGCCGGCAACACGGTGCTCTGTTCACTGATCGACGGCCTCTCCGGGCCGACCACCCGGGCCCGGATCTGGCGCGGCCTGACCCAGCAGGGCGCGGTCACCAGGACCCGTGAGCAGCACCAGTCCATCGTCGACGCGATCGTCGCCCGGGAACCCGAGCTGGCCCGGTCCTGGGCGACCGTGCACGTCGCCGGCGTGGAGGACTGGCTCCGGCACGCGCTGTAGAGCTGGCCACCGTCCGCCCTGGCCACCTGATGCGTCCCGGCAGTGGTGCCACACCCCTGCCGGCAGCAGGTCGGCAGGGGCGGATCGAGCGGACGATTCGCCCGGCCGACCGCGGGGTATGAGCAGCGGGGTCCGACTGAAGATCGAGTTCAGGAGTAGTCCCGTGGGAACCCTCCGTGCGTTGGTACTCTGCTGCACGCTCAAGCCGTCCCCCGCGCCGTCCAGCGCCGAACTGCTGGGCAGGGAGGTGCTCACGGCACTCGCCGACCACGACGTGGACAGCGAACTGGTCCGGGTGGTGGACCACCAGGTGAAGTTCGGCGTCTCCACCGACGAGGGCGACGGCGACGCGTGGCCGGCGATCCGGGCCAAGCTGATGGATGCGCAGATCCTGGTCGTGGCGACCCCGATCTGGCTCGGCCAGCCGTCGAGCGTCTGCAAGATGGTGCTGGAGCGCCTCGACGCCGAACTGTCCGAGACCGACGCGGAGGGCCGGCTGTCGACGTACGGCAAGGTCGCCACGGTCGCCGTCGTCGGTAACGAGGACGGCGCGCACCACGTCACCGCCGAGGTACTCCAGGCCCTCAACGACGTCGGCTTCACCGTCGCCGCCAGCGCCTCCACGTACTGGGTCGGCGAGGCCATGGGCGGCACCGACTACCGGGATGCCGGACCGAAGCCGGACACCACCGGCAACGCGACCAAGACCCTCGCCACCAACGCCGCGCACCTCGCGCACCTGCTGGCGAAACAGCCGTACCCCGCCGGTTGAGCACTCGAGGGTGCGGCCACGGCGAAAAGCGACCCGCTCCGCCGGTGGTCCAGCCCGCCCCGGGTGAGTGGACCGCATTCCGAGTCGCTGGCGCCCCGCGCTGACCTACGCTGCCGGAGGGGGCAGCGTGCTACGGGGGGAAGGGTCCGATGGCGGAAGCGCAGCGGGTGGCCGTACTCGGGCTCGGCGGCATGGGTCAGCCGATGGCCGCCAACATCGTCCGGGCCGGTCTGCCCACGGTCGTCTGGAACCGCCGGTCGGGACCGGCCCGGCAGCTCGCCGAGCAGGGCGCCGAGGTGGCCGACAGCCCGGCCGACGCGGCCCGCCGGGCAGATATCGTGATCACGATGGTCACCGACGCCGACGCCGTCCGCGCCATCGCCGTCGACCAGGGCATGCTGGCCGCGATGCGGGACGGCGCCCTCTGGGCCCAAATGAGCACCATCGGCGTCTCCGGAACGGAACGGATCGTCGACCTGGTCCGGGCACAGCGCCCCGACGTCGTACTGCTCGACGCGCCCGTGGCCGGCAGCCGGGGCCCCGCACAGCGGCGCCAACTGGTCATCCTCGCCTCCGGCCCGGAGCAGGCCCGCGCCCGGATCGCACCCGTCTTCGATGCGATCGGGCAGCGGACCGTCTGGGCCGGGCCGGCCGGAGCCGGCTCCCGGCTCAAGCTGGTCAACAACATGCTGTTGGCCTTCGTGGCCGAGGGAATCGCCGAGTCGATGGCGCTCGGTCACTCGTTGGGCCTGGACCGCGACGCGGTGCTCGGCGTGCTCCACGGCAGTCCCCTGGTCTCCGCGTGGGCCGAGGAGAAGTTGCAGCGGATCGGCCAGGACGAGTATTCGGCGCAGTATCCGCTGTCCCTGGCGCTCAAGGATGTCAACCTGGCGCTCCAGGAGGTCGAGATCGACCGGTTCGCGGTCGCCAACAGCCTGGCGGCGCAGTGGCAACGGGCGGTGGAGCGAGGGCTCGGCGACGAGGACCTCACGGTGATGGTCCGGGCGCTCCAGCACTGAGATCTGTCCGGCCGCCCGACACAGACTGGCGGACGGCAATTCGAATGCCGGAAGTCCGGCCGGTCAGTCCGTCGAGATCGGTCCCGTCGGCATTGGCGTCGGCCTTGACGACATTCAAGATCGAACATAGGTTTACCTGCGCGTAACGGAGAAACTTCCGGAACTTTCGCGATCCATCGTGTTCAACTGCCCGCGTATCCCGCGTGCTGGCCCGAACAGAATGGGGTGAGCCGGTTGACGTGGTGGGATCGGGTACGGCGGGACCGGATCCTGCTGCTGGCCACAGTGCCCGGCGTGGCACTCCTACTGACATTCCACTATTTGCCCTGGTTGGGCAATGTCATCGCCTTCAAGGACTACCAGCCCTTCATCGGCATCTTCGACAGTCCCTGGACCGGCCTGCGCAACTTCCAGGTCATCGTCAACGGAGATCCCGCATTCCTCAACGCACTGACCAACACCCTCATCATCACCCTGCTCCAGGTGCTGATCGTCTTCCCCGCACCGATCGCCCTGGCCCTGCTGCTGGACAGTCTGATGTCCGAGCGGCTCAAACGGACCGTCCAGAGCATCCTCTACCTGCCACACTTCCTGTCCTGGGTGATCGTGGTCGCGATCTTCATGCAGTTGCTCGGCGACGGTGGCCTGCTCAACAACTTCCTCCGGGAACACGACCTCGGCACCGTCAGCATCATCAGCAACCCTGACGCCTTCCTGGCGCTGGTCACCGGACAGGTGCTCTGGAAGGACGCCGGTTGGGCGACCATCCTCTTCCTGGCCGCGCTGTCCCGGATCGACACGACCCTCTACGAGGCGTCGGCGGTCGACGGAGCCAGCCGGTGGCGGCAACTGTGGCACATCACCCTGCCCGGACTGCGCAGCCTGATCGTGCTGCTGCTGATCCTGCGGCTCGGCGACGCACTGACCGTCGGGTTCGAACAGATCGTGCTCCAGCAGCAGGCGGTCGGCGCGGACGCGAGCGAGGTCCTCGACACGTACGTCTACAACAACGGCATCCTCGCCGGTGACTGGGGGGTCAGCGCCGCCGTCGGACTGGTCAAGGGCCTCGTCGGGCTGCTGCTGGTGCTCGGCGCCAACAAACTGGCGCACCGGTTCGGAGAGCAGGGGGTCTACCAGAGATGAGCAGTCGACCCACCATCGCCGGGGTCACGGTCGCCTCGAGACCGGTACGCGCGCTGAAGGGCGTCATCCTGGCCGCCTGCTGTGCCGTCGTGGTCGTCCCGTTCGTAGGGATCGTCTCCACCAGTCTCGCCACCCGGGAGCAGATCACCCGCGACGGCGGCTTCGTACTCCTTCCGGACGAGGTCAGTTTCGCGGCGTACCAGGCGATCCTCTCCGGTGGCGTGGTCACCCGGGCGACACTGGTCAGCCTCTTCGTCACCGTCGCCGGTACGACGTTGAGCATGGCCGCCACCATCCTGCTGGCGTACGGGCTCAGCCGGCCCAGGTCGGTCGCACACCGGCCGCTACTGATGATCGTCCTGTTCGCACTGCTCTTCACCCCGGGCATCATCCCCAGCTACCTCGTGGTGAAGAGTCTCGGCCTGCTCGACACGTACTGGGCGCTGATCCTGCCGGTCGCGGTCAACGCATTCAATGTGATCATCCTGCGCGCGTTCTTCATGGAGCTGCCGAAGGAAGTGATCGAGAGCGCCCGGATCGACGGCGCGGGAGACGTCGCTATCCTGTTCCGGATCATCCTGCCGCTGAGCAAGGCCGTACTCGCGGTCATCGGCCTGTTCTACGCGGTGGCGTACTGGAACGCGTTCTTCAGCGCCCTGCTCTACCTCAACGACACGGCCAAGTGGCCGTTGCAACTCGTGTTAAGGACGTACGTGATCAACCAGACGCAGATCGGAGTCGACCAGCTCGGTGCCGCCGGCGTCGCACTGCCGCCCCAGGAGGCGATCCAGATGGCCATCCTGGTGCTCTCCATCGTCCCGGTCCTCGTCGTCTACCCCTTCGTACAACGGCACTTCACGAAGGGCGTGCTGATCGGCGCGGTCAAGGGCTGAATCCCGCTTCTCCCATCCGATGCCTTCCGGCGCTATGCCAAGGAGCAACGTTGACCACTTCTTCGTCGATCGGCCGCCGGCAATTCCTCACCGGCGCGCTGACCACCGCCGCCGCGGTCGCCACCCCCGGCCTGCTCGCCGGGTGCGGTGGCGACGGCGGCCCCACCGGCGGCGGCAACAACCAGGCAAGCGGCTCGGTCAGACTGCCGAACTACACCCCGTACACCGGAGTCACCCCGGACCTGCGGGGCAACCCGCAGGGTCTGCTGGACGCCTTCCTCAAGTATCCGGAGCCGGCCGTACGCGCGACCAACTCCGCCCCCGGGGACGGCGGGCCGGTCTCCGCCTTCGTGCTCACCAACTCCCCGGTGCCACCGGCCCTCGGGCAGAACCCGTTCTGGCAGGAACTGAACAAGCGGCTCGGTGTCGACCTGCGACTGACCATCGTGCCCAACCCGGACATGCCGACCAAGTTCGCCACCCTGGTCGCCGGGGACGACCTGCCGGACCTCATCGTGCCGGCGTTGTACACCCCCAACGGGCTGCCGGCCGGTACCGCCAACCTGCCGGCCTGGCTCGCCGCCAAGTGCCAGGACCTCACCCCGTACCTCTCCGGCGGCGCGGTCGACGAGTATCCGTTCCTGGCGAACCTGCCGACCGAGTCGTGGCGGGACTGCCGCTACAACGGCGGCATCTACGGGCTGCCGGTGCCGCGTGGTGTCGGCGGCACCATGATGATGCGTCGCGACGACCTGTTCACCCAGCTCGGCGCCAATCCACAGCCGAAGAGCTTCGCCGAGTTCCGGGAGGTCTGCCGCAAGGTCACCGACGCCCGGGCGAACCGCTGGGCGCTGGCCTCCTCACCGCTGGACTTCATCCGGCAGATGCTCGGCAACCCGTGGCGGTGGCGGCTCGAGGGCGGCCAGCTCGTCAGCGCCTACGAGGGCGAGGAGTACAAGCAGGCTCTCGCCGACGCGGCCCAGCTGGTCAAGGACGGCGTGGTCCATCCGGACAGCTTCAGCAACAACGCTCCGGTCAAGAAGTGGTTCAACGCGGGCAGCGCCCTGTTGATCTCCGACCGGTACACCGCCTGGCCACAGTTCTTCGCCGAGAACATCGCCGGACCGAAGTTCGAGATCGGCGGCATGCGTCCGCCGCTGCACGACGGCGGCGGCTTCGCCGCCACCTGGCAGGCCCAGGCGACCAACAACTTCACCGCCTTCAAGAAGGCCGACGAGGGTCGGATCCGGGCACTGCTCAAGGTCTGCAACTGGCTGGCGGCGCCGTTCGGCACGGAGGAGTGGCTGCTGCGCCGGTACGGCGTCGCCGGTACGCACTACAACATGCGTGGCGGTGGACCGACGTTGACCCAGGCCGGGGTCAGTCAGACGGTGCTCGGCATCCGGTACATCGTGGACGCCCCCGATGTGATCTTCGTACCGGGCGAGCCCGGAGCGACCCGGAGGTCGTACGAGTACCAGGCGTCGATCATCCCGACGGCGATCAAGGATCCCACCCTGGGCGTCTTCTCCGACACCTGGTCCCGCAAGTCCGGCCAGCTCGGCACGATCATCAACGACGCGAACAACGACATCCTCAGTGGCCGCAAGCCCGTCTCGGCCTGGGACGACATCGTCAAGCAGTGGCGGAACACCGGCGGTGACCAGTGCCGTACCGAGTTCGAGGACGCGATCAAGAACAGCGGCGACTAGAGGTTCCGCCCCCGCGGATCATGGGCTGCGCTGGCGCCGATGCCGCCGGCGCAGCCCACTCGTACAGCCAGCCAGCCAGCCAGCCGGCCGGCCGCTTTCCGGAACTCTGGGACGAGCCGTTCGTCGCGGCCCCCGCCGAGACCGGCTCCTGGCGGGACTACTGGCTTGCCGTCGACGAACGCGACGGCCGTCTCGTCCGCATCGGCGCCGTCGTCGAACAGCCTGACGACTGGTTGATCGCGATCGCGAACGGCTACGGCCTGGCCCTCGCCCCCGAATCCGCTGCTCGCTTCTACGCACGTCCCGGCATCACCCACCGGCCGGTCAGCCGCACCAGAAGACTGCCAGCGCCTAATTTAGTCTGTCCGGATGGGTGATCTTCGCTTCGAAACGGTGCGGCCGGACGGCGACAATGCCACTCGCGCGGACTGGCAGTACGTCCACAACTTGATAATCCCCACCGGTCCGCTCTCGGCGGAGGAGGTCCGAGCGCGTGCCCACCGCAACCGCCTGAACGTCACCTATCATGGCGACACGCTCGTGGGCTGCTCGACGGTCCGTCCGCCGACGGGCGACCAGGCGACGGCGACGGTCATCGTCCGCGTTCTGCCTGAGCATCGCCGGCAAGGTTTCGGCGGACAGATGTACGACAAGGCACTCACCGCAGCCTACGAGGTCGGCGCCCGAGTCGTCGAGACCGTTGTCCTGGCCTCCAACGAGGAGGGTCTACGGTTCGCCGAACGGCACGGCTACGTCGAGGTCGATCGATACGTCCTCGACGGTGACACGATCCCGTTCATCGATCTCCGATTGGCCGTCTCTGGCGTCGGTACCATGCAGGTATGAGTGCCGAGGTACTTCCCTGGCGGCCGCTCCGCCGTCTCGCCGAGCTACCGACCGTCCTCTGGCTGGGCATGCACGTGCTGCTCTACCTCGGTGTTGGTATGGCGGGCTATGCCGGCTATGCCCTCTGGGATCTGCGCCCGGGCGCACCCCTCGTCGACAGCCTGTTGTTGATAGTCGTCGGGGTCGTGTGGCTCGGCCCGTTGTGGGCGTTCGTGAGCGTCGCGGCCACCTTCTGCCTGGGAGTGCTGCGTCTGCTGACCGACGTTCGCTGGTACTGGTTCAGACTGGCTGCGGTCCTGCTCTTCGCCGTACCGTTTCCGCTGTTCGTGCTCAGCGTTTACGGTCCCGAGACTGCTCTGCCCGTAGCTGGTGCCCAGTTGGCGACGGCATTGCTCATTGTTCAGCCTCGGAAGAAGCCGGGCGGATGGGCGGACCGGGATCCCGCCATGGAGGACCATCGTGGGTAGCGGATCGGGTCCGGCGTGCGGCACAGGGGCCGGGAAGCGCCATCGGTCTCCCGACCCCGGTGTGTCCCGACGTCGTCGTCGCTGGTGAGGCTACGACGTCGACCCCCGTTCCGGCCCCGGGTCCGCCGGGTCAGGCGTCGCGGAACCGGAACAGCAGCGCGCCGACGAGCAGCGCGGCACCGGCCCAGCCGGCCAGGACACCGAGTCCGGCCCACGGCCCGATCGGCTGCCGCTCCAGCGCGGTGGTGGCCTGGACGGCCAGCCCGGAGGTCATCGGCGCCACCTTTTCCAGCCGCTCCTGCCACTTCGGGTCGCTGACGAGCTGGGTGACCACCGGGAAGCTGAACAGCAGCGTGAACACCACGATCATCGCTCCGGCGGTGTCCCGGACGGCCGTTCCGACGCCGATCGCGAGCAACGCGACCAGGCCGAGATACAGCACCGTGCCCACGGCGGCCCGCAGGGTCGGCTCGTCGGCCAGGGACAGCGGCGGATACCCGTTGGCCGGGGCGAAGCCGTTGCCGGGCAGGATGAACCGGCCGGCGAGCAACGAACCGAGCACCCCGGGTACGGCGGCGGCCAGCACCAACGCCGTGACCACCGCCGCCTTCGCGGCCAGTACGGTCCACCGGCGCGGGTTCGCGGCGAGCGTCGTCTGGATCAGTCCGTTGCCGTACTCGTTGGTCACGGCGAGCACGGCCAGCACCGCGACCGCCACCTGGGCGACCCGGACCCCCCAGAGACTGACCCGGGTGGTGTCCTCGAAGCACTCGGTCGGAGTGGGGCACTGGGACGTGTCCACCGCCAGCGTGGCGAGTGCGCTGAACGCCACGGTGGCGACGAGCACCGTCAGGCCCAGCCAGGTGGTGCTCGGCAACGTGCGAAGTTTCGTCCATTCCGCGTGCACGGTCACGGCGTCTCCTCCCTACGCCCGCTCCCGGCGTCTTCCCGCTGGGCCCGCTGATCGCATGTTCCCCCGCACCCGTTCACGCGTCCCGCCGTCGGAGCAGCCAGTACGCCACGGCGACGGCCACCGCGACGTAGCCGCAGAGCACGCCCACCCCGACCCATGGCCCGTCGACGAAACAGCCGGACTCCGGCAGGCAGATTCCGGCGACGTGCTCGTACCGGGGTGCGGTCTGCTGGATCGACAGGCCGGCCGCCGGCGTCAACCGCATCAGCCACTGCGCGGCGGTCAGCGGCAGCGCGCCGGCAACCATCTGCGGCAGGACGATCAGCACGATGACCGCGGTGATCGCGGCGGCGCTGCGCCGCAGGATCGTGCCCACCGCCAGGCTGAACACCGCGACGAGGGCCAGTACGAGTGCGGTGCCGACGACCGCCCGGGACACCGGCCAGTCCAGCAGCGACTGGGACGGGAAGTACGGCGGCTTGTATCCGCTGGCCCGCTGACCGGGCTGGCTGGCCAGAAACGCGGTGACGCAGGCGACGAGCCCGGCGACGAACGTCGCGGCCCCGAGCACCAGGGACTTTGCGGCGAGCACCCGGCCCCGCCGAGGGCTCGCCGCGAAGGTCGTCCGGATCATGCCCCGGCGGTACTCGGCGGTGACGAAGAGCGCGCCCAGCGCGACGATCGGCATGAGCCCGATCAGTACTCCGCTGAGGCTCATCCGGGTCAGGTCCTCGTCCGGGGCGCGTGGTGCCACGTCGCCGGTCCCGGTCACCGTGCTGGCTCCGGTGCTGTCCGGAACCCCGCTGACCCGGGCCGCGTCGGGCAGGTCCGGCGTGTCCGGAGCCCCGGGTCCCTCCGGCGCGGCAGGTCCACCGGCGGCGTCCGGTCCGCCCAGACCGATCACGCCGATCTCCTCGTCGCGCCACTGCGCCGCCGAGGGTGCCCCGGCCGGGCGTACGCCGACGTTGTCGAACCGGGCCGTGCTCCAGGTCGGGGTGGCGCTCACCGAGGTGCCGCTGAACTGGCGCTCGACCCGGACGAAGTTCGGCGAGGCGACGAAGATCCCGACCTCGGCCGTCTCCGGCAGTCCGGAAAGCTCCGCACTGCCGACCTGGCGCCAGTTCGTGCCGTCGGTCGACTCGTACCCGGTGAGGGTGTCGCCGGTGCGGGTCAGCCGCAGCCAGACCGGCGCCGTGCCGCCGGCGCTACCGGCCCGGTCGACGACGAAGTTGGTCTGCCACCGCACCCCGTGACCGGGGGTGAGCAGCATCGCGGCGTACCGGGCGCCGGGACGGGCACCATCTTTGATCATGATGCCGGCCTTGGCCCACCCGGCGATCACACCCTCCACGCCGGACTGCTCCAGTACCCGGGCGGTCACCTCGCCGTTCCCGGTCATCGGCTGGTGCACGAACCGGAAGGTGTCCTGCACCTGGACGCCGTCCGGGCCGATCGGCGGTGCCGAGCCCCCCATGGTCTGGAAGCTGCTGCTCGCCGCGCTGAGCAGCGAGATCAGGACGGTCAGGGCGATCGCCGCCAGCATGGTCAGCGCCCAGCGGCGCACCGAGCGCAGCTTGGTCCACTCCGCCCGTAGCAGCCCGGCGAAGCCGGCCCCGGACGGTGTCGTCGTGGCGGTCATTCAGGCCTCCTGGCCGACGGTGGTGTGGAACTCGGCGGCGTCCCGGGTGAGTTCCATGTACGCCTCCTCCAGCGAGGCCCGGTGCGCGACGACCTCCGAGAAGGGCAATCCACGCTCGGTGAGCAGCGCGACCACCCGTTGTGCGGGCAGCCCGGAGACGGTGACCGTCTCGGCGTCGATCGCCGCGACCGTGGCACCGGCGTTGGCGAGTGCCGCCATCGCCTCGGCCCGGTTCGTGGTACGCAGCGCGACCCGGTCACCCGACGCGGTGGCGAGCAGCGCCGCGACGCTGGTGTCGGCGATCAACCGTCCTCGGCCGACCACCACCAGATGGTCGGCGCTGCCCTCGAGTTCGCCCATCAGATGGCTGGAGACCAGTACGGCCCTCCCCTGTGCGGCCAGTGACCGCAGCAGTCCACGGATCCACCGGATGCCCTCGGGGTCGAGCCCGTTGACCGGCTCGTCGAAGAGCAGAACCGGTGGATCACCGAGCAGCGCGGCGGCGATGCCGAGCCGCTGCCGCATGCCCAGCGAGAAGCCACCGGCCCGGCGCCGCGCCGCCGGCCCCATGCCGACCTGCTCGATCACCTCGTCGACCCGACGCCTCGGCAGGCCGTTCGAGTGCGCCATCCAGAGCAGATGGTCGCGGGCCCGCCGGCCCGGGTGCACGGCCCCCGCGTCGAGCAGTGCACCGACCGCACGAAGCGGCGTACGGAGCGAGTGGTAGGGACGCCCGCCGACCAGCGCGGTACCGCCGTCGGGGGCGTCCAGCCCGAGGATCATCCGCATCGTGGTGGACTTGCCGGCGCCGTTGGGCCCGACGAAGCCGGTGACCTGCCCGGCCGCGACGGTGAACGACAGGTCGTCCACGGCGAGGGTCGACCCGTACCGCTTGCGCAGGCCCCGGGCCTCGATGGTTGCTTCCATGCCGCGAGGTTACGGAGCCGGCGGGGCCCCGGTCGTCACGCCGAGGAGCAGTCTTGACCGGTACCGACACGGGTGATCGTCGCCGGCTCCATCCCTCTTCCGGGGGACGGACGAACGCCGGACCAGGGATGACGCCGGCAGTCCCGGGTCCGGCGACAATGGCCTACGTGAGCCAGCCGAGCGTTCTGATCGAGCGGGCGGTCACCGTCGGCCGGCGGATGACCGCCGCACCGGAGTGGCCGACGACCGCCGGCCTGCTGCTCGGGATGCTCGCGATGGTCGAGGTGGCGCTGCGGGTGACCGACTCGGGGCCGAGGGTGTCGATCGCGCTGCTGCTCGCCCTCTGCGCGACCGTGCCGCTGGCCGTCGCCCGCACCCACCTGGTGATCGCGGCCGGAACGATGACTGTGGCGTCCTCGCTGAGCCTGGCCACCCTGCCCCGGCTCACCGGTGCCGGCCTGGTCGCCCAGCTCGCGGTGCTGTACCTGGTCGGCCGGCGGCACTCTCCGTGGGTCGCCGCGCCGATGGTGCTGCCGTTCGTCGGGTACGCCCTGCTCGGTCCGCTGTGGCTGTCCGGTACCACCGGCGGCGGATCGGCCCTTCCCGCCGGCACCGGCCGGCTCTCCGCCGTGCTGCTCGCCGCCGGCACCACGACGGCGCTGGGCACCGGTATCGCCCGCCGGCTACGCCGGGCGGCCACCGAGCGGGCCGTCTCCCGGCAGGCCCTCGAGGACACCCTGATCGAGCACGTCGCGCGGGGCGAGCGGGCCCGCATCGCCCGCGAACTGCACGACGTGGTCGCCCACCACATCTCGATGATCGCGGTGCAGGCGGAGACCGCGCGCCTGGCCACCCCCGGGATGCCGGCCGAGGGGGCGAAGCGGCTGGTCGGCATCGCGGAGACGGCACGCGCCGCGCTGACCGAGATGCGCCGGCTGCTGGGGGTGCTCCGGTCCGACACCGAGGGCGTGCCGACCCGCCGGCCGCAGCCGAGCCTGTACCAGCTCAACGAACTGCTCGACGAGGCGCGCGCCTCGGCCGGCGTCGCCGCCCGGCTCATCGTCCGGGGCCACGTCAGGGCGCTGGATCCGGGGATCGAGCTGACCGCGTACCGGATCGTGCAGGAGGCGCTGACCAACGTGCGTCGGCACGCGCCGGGTGCCGCCGTCGACGTCGCGCTGCACTACACCGCCGACACCCTGTGCGTGAGCGTCCGCGACAACGGTCCGGGGCAGGCCGCTATCGGTGCGGTCGGGCACGGGCTGGTCGGCATGCGCGAGCGCGTCGCGATGGTCGACGGCACCCTGACCGCCGGCCCGGCGCCGGTCAGCGGGTTCCTGGTCCGGGCGACCCTGCCGCTACCGAAGGAGACGGGATGATCGACGCAGGCCCGGGTACCACCGGCCCGGCGACGGCGGACGTGGCCGGACCGGGCCGGATACGCCTGCTGGTGGTGGACGACCAGGAGGTGGTCCGGGCCGGCTTCGGTGCCCTGCTCGCCACCCAGCCGGACTTCGCCGTGGTGGGCAGCGCCGCGGACGGCGCCGAGGCGGTCCGGCTCTGCCGGAGCCGGCAACCGGACGTGGTGCTGATGGACGTACGGATGCCGGTGTTGGACGGGATCGAGGCAACCCGGGTGATCGCTGGCGGCCCCAACCTCCCCGGCTCCGCCGACGAGATCCGCGGCAGCGACGGCGGCCGGCCCCGGATCATCATGCTCACCACCTTCGACCTCGACGAGTACGTCTATGACGCGCTCTGTGCCGGGGCCAGCGGCTTCCTGCTCAAGGAGGTGACCGCCGAACGCCTCTTCGACGCCGTCCGGGTGGTCGCCGCCGGGGACGCGCTGCTCGCGCCGGCGGTGACGCGACGGCTCATCGGTGAGTTCGCCCGGATGCGCCCGCGGCCGCCGCAGCGGGCGACGCTACTCGACGCGCTGACCCCGCGGGAGACCTCGGTGCTCCGGCTGATCGCCGAGGGACTCTCCAACACGGAGATCGCCGACCGCCTGGTGATCAGCGAGGAGACGGTGAAGACCCATGTCAGCCGGTTGCTCGGCAAGCTGCGGCTGCGCGACCGTACCCAGGCGGTGGTCACCGCGTACGAGTCCGGGTTGGTGGTACCCCGGACCAACTCCTGACCGACCCGTCGGGCACGTCGACGGATCCCCGGGTCTGCGGGCGACGGCCGGATCCGCGCCGGGCGGCGGGTGTACTTCGGTGGCGGGCAGAAAAGCTCTTCGGAAGGCGCTCGAAATGTTTCAGCAGCCTCGATCCGGAGGATGAATGTCAAAGGCGAGCTGATCGCGTTTTGCCTGGCCGGAATCCGGGTCGGTCATCGCGACTCGTGCTGCCAGGTACACCTTGGACATCGACGTCGGCCTTGACCTTGTTCTGCGATGTGTTTAGATTTCTTTCCGGTACATATCCGATAAGTTTCACGTCGCCCCTTTCCTTACCTCCTTCAGGCCCGGAGCGCGCGATGAGAAGGTCCATTTCCGCCGGCCCGCCGGCATCCCTCCACACCGGACCCACCGGTTCGAGACTCTGGCGGGTCCTGCTCTGCCTGACGGTCGCCGTCACGGCGGCGCCCGCCCTGGCCTCGTCCTCGGCCGGAGCGTCCGGCGGACACGTCGACAAGCCCGATCCCACCGGCTTCGTCTCGTCCCGGTCGAAGCCGGGCAGCCTGCCCCTGGTCGAGCGCGGCCGGGCCGCGACGCTGGTGGTCAGCGCGAGCGACCATCCCGGCGTGGTCCGGGTGGTGCACGACCTGCAGACCGACATCGAGCGGGTCACCGAGGTGCGCCCGGCGGTATCCGTGGACCAGGTGCCCCGGCAGGGTGAGGTCGTGCTCGTCGGCACCATCGGCAGGAGCCCGCTGATCGACCAGCTCGTCGCCAGCGGCAAGCTCGACGTCACCGGGATCGCCGGCAAGTGGGAAACCTCGCTACAGCAGATCGTCCAGAACCCGCTGCCCGGTGTCCGTCGCGCCTTCGTGATCGCCGGCAGCGACCAGCGGGGCACCATCTACGGGACGTACGAGGTGTCGAAACAGGCCGGTGTCTCTCCCTGGTACTGGTGGGACGACGTACCGGCGCGGCCCGACGACGCGCTGCACGTCCTGCCCGGCCGGCACACCCAGGGCACGCCGGCGGTGCAGTACCGCGGCTTCTTCATCAACGACGAGAACCCGGCGCTGGGCACCTGGGCGCCGAACTTCTTCGGACCGGGGCTCGCGCCGGGCTACCAGGGCGGCTTCAACCGGCACTTCTTCGCCAAGGTCTTCGAGACCATGCTGCGGCTGAAGGCGAACTACCTCTGGCCAGCCGTCTGGGGCCGGGCGTTCGCCGAGGACGACCCGGCAAACCACGCCACCGCCAAGGAGTACGGCGTCGTGATGGGCACCTCGCACGAGGCGCCGATGATGCGGGGCATCGAGGAGTGGAACCGGCACGCCCGGGGCGGCGCCGACCCGTACGGCGGCACCGGTGAGTGGAGCTTCCGGCGCAACTCCGAGGCGCTCAAGGGGTACTGGCGGGACGGCATCGAGCGGATGGAGGAGCAGGACTTCGAGGGCGTCGTCACCCTCGGCATGCGCGGCAACGGCGACGTCAGCCTGCCCGACGGGGACGGCATCGAGCTGATGGAGAGCATCATCGCCAGCCAGCGGCAGATCCTCGACGAGGTCAGCGACCGCGAACTGCCGGACATCCCGCAGGTCTTCACCCTCTACAAGGAGGTCCAGCGCTACTGGGACCGGGGCATGCGCCCGCCCGAGGACGTCACGGTGGTGTTCTGTGACGACAACTGGGGCAACATGCGCAAGCTGCCGGACCAGAGCCTGCCGGCCCGGGCCGGCGGGTACGGGATGTACTACCACTTCGACTACGTCGGCGGCGGCCGGAACTACAAGTGGGTCGACACGATCAACCTGGCCAGCACCTGGGAGCAGTTGAACCTGACGTACACGTACGGGGTCGACAAGCTCTGGGTGGTCAACGTCGGTGACATGAAGAACGAGGAGCTGCCGCTCCAGCTCTTCCTCGACTACGCCTGGGACCCGGCGAGCATTCCGATCGAGAAGCTCGACGAGTGGCACGAGGCGTACGCGGCACAGAACTTCCCGGACCGGTACGCAGGGGAGATCGGCGAGATCCTGCACGAGTACGGCCAGCTCCAGGCCCGGCGCAAGCCGGAACTGCTGAACCGGAGGATCACTCTGGATCCGGCCAAGGATCCGGCGACCGATTCCTCGGCGGTCGTCTACACCGACACCGGCCCGTACAGCCTGACCGACTACCAGGAGATGCGCCGGGTCGTACAGGAATGGCGGCGGCTCGCCGCGCGGGCCGAGCAGCTCCGGGGCCGGCTCCCGGACGGCTACGACGACGCCTACTACCAGCTCGTCTACTACCAGGTGAAGGCGTCGGCGAACCTCTACGCGCTGCGGGAGGCGCAGTTCACCAACCTGCTCTACGCCGCGCAGGGCCGGGCCGCGACGAACGCGATGGCCGAGGAGGCGCAGGAGCGGTTCGCCGAGGACCAGGCGATGTCCGACTACTACAACAACACCCTGGCCGGCGGCAAGTGGCGCGGCTTCCAGACCCAACCCAAGATCGGGTACGGCGACGTCGCCCGGTACGGCCCGAACGCGCCCTGGCAGCAGCCGGAGTTGAACAACCAGGCCCTGCCCGATGCCTTCTACCCGCACCTGAAGCGGATCGAGGTGCCGGCAACGGCGGAACTGGGTGTCGCGATCGACGGCTCCGACAGGTGGTGGCCCGCCGAGACCGGACCGGCGGTGCTGCCGACGTTCAGCCCGTACCAGAGCCAGCCGGGGCAGTACATCGAGGTGTTCAACCGGGGCACCGTCCCGTTCGACTACACCGTCGACGTCGCCGCGCCGTGGCTGAAGCTCGACCGGCGCGGTGGCCGGGTCGGCGACCAGGTCCGGATCAACGTCCGGGTCGACTGGCGGCACGCGCCGAAGGGCAGCACCACCGTGCCGATCACGGTCACCGGGCCGAACGGCGCCAGCGTCGTGGTGCAGGCGGTGGTGGACAACCCGCAGGGGCTGCGGCCGAGGGGCCACGTCGAGGCGAACGGCTACGTCTCGATTCCGGCCGAGCACTACACCCGGGCGGTGGACACCGGCGGGGTCCACTGGAAGCGGATTCCGGACCTCGGCCGGACCGGTGACGGACTGACCCCGTTCCCGGTCACCGCGGCCAGTCGTACGCCGGGCGGCGACAGCCCGCGCCTGGAGTACGAGATGACCCTGACCACGAGCGGTCCGGTGAAGGTGTCGGCGTACCTGTCCCCCCGGAACAACGTGCTGCCGACCGACGGGCTCAGGTACGCGGTCTCGGTCGACGGCGCGGCTCCGCAGGTCGTCAACGTCACCACCAGCACCGGTGCGAACGACACGACGATGAACCGGCAGTGGGAGCGGAACACGTCCAACAACGTCAACGTCACGACCACCGTCCATCCCGTCGACACACCGGGCGTACACACGCTGAAGTTCTGGATGGTCGACCCGACCGTGGTGGTGCAGCAGCTCGTCGTCGACACCGGCGGGCTGCGGCCGAGCTACCTGGGACCGCCGGAGAGCATCCGGACCGGTCGCTGACAACCGAGAACCTCCTGAAAGTAGCGGTCCGCGCCGGCCCTTCCCGGGGGCCGGCGCGGACCGCCGCCGCATAGAGGAAGATCATGGATCAGCACAATAGAGAGAGGGAATGCCATGCGCCGAAGCCAACGCCGACTGATCGTCGCCACGGCCCTGACCGCATTGAGCCTGGTCGCCGCCTGCGGTGCCCCCGAGACCGCGCAACCCGGGCCGAGCGGAGGCGCGGTTCCCGACAAGCCCGGCTCGCCGGTCGTGTTGAACATCCTCGACGTCGCGGGCAACCTGCAACTCACCCAGGCGATGATCGACGACTTCGTGTCGAAGAACTCCGACACGGTGTCGAAGGTGACGTACTCGAAGTCGCCCTCGCCGGAACTGGTCGGAAAGGTCAAGGCCCAGCAGGACGCCAACCGGGTCGAGATCGACCTGGTACTGACCGGTGTGGACGGTCTCGCGGCCGGCATCGAACAGAACCTGTGGACCCCGCTGCTGCCCACCCATGCCGACCGGCTGCCGGGGATGGCGAACTACCTGCCCGGCGCGGCGGCGATGCAGAAGCTGGCCGGCGACCACGGGGTGACGGTCACCTACTACCCGTCCGGGCCGCTGATCGAGTACCTGCCGTCGAAGGTGCCGAACCCGCCGACCAGTGCCCCGGCACTGCTCGAGTACGCCAAGGCCAACCCGGGTGCGGTGCAGTACGCCCGGCCGTCGAACTCCGGACCCGGTCGGACCTTCCTGATGGGCCTGCCGTACCTGCTCGGCGACACCGACCCGAAGGACCCGGTGAACGGGTGGGCCAAGACCTGGGCGTACCTCGCCGAGCTGAACAAGTACGTCACGCTCTACCCGTCGGGCACCGGTGAGACGATGAAGAACCTGGCCAACGGATCCGCGAAGATCATCGTCAGCACCACCGGCTGGGACATCAACCCACGGGTGCTCGGCACGGTGCCCGAGGAGGCGAAGGTCGGCACGCTGGAGGGCTTCCACTGGGTCACCGACGCCCACTACGCGGTCGTCCCCAAGGGGGTGTCGACGGACAAGCAGGCCGCCATCCTGGCCCTGCTGAACCACATGCTCACCCCGGAGCAGCAGGCCAAGGCGTACGACCAGGGCTACTTCTACCCCGGACCGGCGATCAAGGACGTGCCGCTGTCGATGGCACCGGAGGCCAGCCGCCAGGCGATCGAGAAGTTCGGCCGACCCGAGTACGAGCAACTCATCGCCGGCAACCCAATCGAGGTGCCACTCGACGCCAAGGCCCTGGTCGCGGCGTTCAGCAAGTGGGACCGCGAGATCGGCGGCGCGAAGGTGAGCAAGTGAGCTTCGCACAACTGCGGCTCGACGGCGTGACACGGAGTTTCGCCGGCCACGACGCACTGACCGACCTGAACCTGACGGTGCGCAGCGGGGAGTTCATCGCCCTGCTCGGACCGTCGGGCTGCGGCAAGTCCACCGCGTTGAACTGCCTGGCCGGCCTGCTTCCGCTGACCCGGGGCAGCATCTGGTCCGACGACACCCGGCTCGACACCGTGCAGGCGGAGCGGCGCGGTTTCGGCATGGTGTTCCAGAACTACGCGCTGTTCCCCCACATGTCGGTACGCCGCAACATCGCCTTCGGACTACAGATGCGTCGGCTGCCCCGGGCCGAGATCCGGCGCCGGACCGAGGAGGCCATCCGGCTGGTCCGGCTGGAGGAACACGCGAACAAGCTGCCCGGACAACTCTCCGGCGGGCAGCAGCAGCGGGTCGCCATCGCCCGCGCGGTGGTGCTGGAGCCCGCACTGGTGCTGATGGACGAGCCGCTGTCCAATCTGGACGCCAAGCTGCGGCTGGAGATGCGTACCGAGATCCGGCGGTTGCACCAGTCGCTCGGGCTGACCACGGTGTACGTCACCCACGACCAGGAGGAGGCACTCTCCCTGGCGGACCGCCTGGTGGTGCTCCGCGAGGGCCGGGTGCAGCAGATCGGCACGCCGGAGGAGTTGCACACCCGACCGGCGAACTGGCACGTCGCCGACTTCATGGGGTACCGCAACCTGCTGCGGTTGCGCGCGGACGACCGTACCGGCCAGGACGAGGTGGTGGTGACAGGTCATGGCCTGCGGCTCGTCGGCACGCCGGTCGGGCCGGTACGCGCCGGGGCCGAGGTGATCGCCGGGGTACGTCCCGAGGACCTTCGGATCACCGGTCCGGAGGAGGGCGTGCCGGCCGTCGTCGAGGTGGTCGAGTACCAGGGTCGCGAGGTGGCGGTCGAGGCCCGCACCGCCGACGGCGTCCAGTTCAACCTGCGTACCCAGACGCGTCCGACCCTCGGTGAACGGATCGGGATCGTGGTGGATCCCGTACGGCTGCTGGTCTTTCCGGCGGACGGGACCGACGCCGACGGGGACGACCGCCCCGCCGGCGAACCGGCGGAGGAACCCACGACCGGGGACTCCCGGTGAGCGCCACCGCGACACCGTCCCGCACCGGCGACCCGACCGGCGACGATCCGCCGGGTGGCCGGGCGCCGGTCGGCGTGCGGGTGGCGCTCCGACACCGGTTGGCCGAGCGGGGCGTCGACCGGCAACTCCTGCTGCTGGTTCCGGCGGCGCTCTTCGTCCTGGTGCTCTTCATCTACCCGTTCGGCTACGGCGTCGGGCTGTCGTTCCAGCCGACCGAGGGCGGCCCGTTCGCCACGTACCAGGAGTTCTTCACCGACGCGTACCTGCGGGACACCATCTGGACCACGCTGAGCCTGTCGCTGCCGGCGGCCCTGCTCAACGTCGCGGCCTCGGTGCCGATCGCGTACCGGATGCGCGGCCGGTTCCGGGGGAAACGGCTGCTCACCACGGTGCTGGTGGTGCCGATCACCCTCGGCACGGTGCTGACCGCGCAGGGGCTGCTCAACTTCCTCGGCCCGACCGGATGGTTCAACCGGACCCTGCTGGCCGTCGGCCTGACCGACGATCCGATCCGGCTCACCAACAACTACTGGGGGGTGTTCTTCTCCATCGTCATCACCGGATTCCCGTTCGCCTTCCTGCTGGTGCTGTCGTACCTGTCGGGCATCGACCCGACGCTGGAGCGGGCCGCCGCCACCCTCGGGGCGAACTGGTGGCAGCGGTTCCGCCGGATCACCCTGCCGCTGCTGGCACCCGGACTCGCCACCACGTTCTGCCTGACCTTCGTGCTGGCGTTCAGCGTCTTCCCGTCGGCCGTGCTGGTCGGTGACCCGGCCGGCACGACCCGGGTCATCTCGATCGCGGCGTACGACGCGGCGTACGTGCAGTACGACTATCCGATGGCGGCCACCATCGCGGTGCTGATGGGTCTGGTCGAGCTGCTGGTGATCGCCGCCGTGCTCGGCTGGCGGGCACTGCTGTACACCGGTTCGACGGCGGGAGGAAAGGGCTGATGACGTCGTCCGCAACGGCTCCGGCACGTCGCCGTCGACGCCTGGTCGCCAGGCCGGCAGCCTGGCTGATCTGGGGCGTGGTGGCGTTCTTCTTCGTCAACCTCGCCGGCGTGATCGGCTCGGTACTGGTCAGTTCGTTCGGCAACCGCTGGTACGACAGCTGGCTCCCCCAGGAGTTCACCACCAAGTGGTACGGCCAGTCGTGGCAGGAGTTCGGCCTGTTCCAGGTGCTGGTGGTGACTCTCGAGGTGTCGCTGCTGGTGGTCGGCATCTCGGTACTGGTCGGGGTGCCGGCGGCGTACGCGCTGGCCCGCCGGTCGTTTCCCGGCCGGCGGCTGCTCTACCTGCTGTTCCTGCTTCCGATCCTGATGCCGCCGATCACCTACGGCATCCCGCTGGCCACGGTGCTCTACAAGTACGGCTTCGCCGGGCACCTGTCCGGGGTGGTGCTGGCGAACCTGGTGCCGTCGGTGCCGTTCGTCATCCTCACCATGACGCCGTTCATCGAGCAGATCGACCCGGCGGTGGAACGGGCGGCCCGGATGTGCGGGGCCGGCACCCGGCAGATCTTCGTCCGGATCCTCGCTCCGTTGCTGCTGCCGGGGATCCTGGCCGCCTCGATCCTGGTCCTGGTGCGTACGGTCGGGATGTTCGAGTTGACCTTCCTCACGGCGGGGCCGGACTCGCAGACCCTGGTCGTGGCGCTGTACTACTCGATGTCGGCGGCCGGCATCCGGGCCCAGCAGTCCATCGACGCGATGGCGGTCATGTACACCACGATGATGCTGGTGCTTCTGGTGATCGCGTTGCGGTTCGTCAATCCGACCCAACTGGTCGCCCGGGTCCGGGAGGACATCGACTGACACCGCGCCGGACCGGTGGCGGTACGACATCTCGGCGGGAAGCCACGGCGGGCCGCAGAAGGCGGAACAGCAGAGCGGCGCGGCCCTGGCGGAAGCTGTCCGTCCGTCAGGGCCGCGCCACCGGTTGGCGGACCGCCGATCGGCGTCGCCATCACGCGGAGCCTCGTGGGCTCAGCGTCGGGTACTTGGCAACGGTCGCCCGCTGTCACGGTGGATGTGCCGCCGCCGGTAGCGGGTCAGCAGGGTCGGACCGCCTGGCTGGCGATGCCCGGCAGGCACGGACCGGGGCGCCCTGCCGCCCGCCGAGCTCTCCGTGGAACCCAGCGGGTGCAACATCAGTATTACGTCCCCGGTGTCAGCTTTTGTGGCGACTGGGATATTTGTCCCACCCTACTGAGCAGGAGCCACCCAGCACCGGGCGATCAGGGGCCGGGCGATCGCCCCACCGCCCGCGATGTGATCAGTCCTGGAACATGTCGGCGAGCACCTCGGCGGTCTGGGCCGGATTGGTGGAGACGAAGTAGTGGTCGCCGGCGATGAGGTGCAGGCTGGCTATCCGGTCGACCGGGATCCGGGCGGCGAGCGCCTCCCGGGTACAGAGCCCGTCGTCGGTACCGAGCAGGACGTGTACGGCTCGACTCCGTACGCCCTCGAAACCGTTCGGCGCCAGCGCGATGTCCCGCCGGAACCGGGGCAGCAGCAGCCGGATGATTTCCTCTGAGGTCAGCGCGCTGGCGGGCAGCAGACCGGTGCTGCGCAACCCGGCGAGCAGCGTCTCGTCGTCGTCGGAGACCAGTGCCGGGCGCTCGGCTCCGGCCAGCAGCGGCGGGGCGGAGAGCACGACCTGCGTCCCGGCCAGCCCGTCCCCGGCCGCGTCGACGACCGCGGCGGCAAGTACCGCGCCCAGACTGTGCCCGAACAGCACCGCCCCGTCGGACAGGTACGGCGTACCCGCCTGCCACCAGGCCTGGGCCGCGTCGGCGATGGTGACCCCGTCCCGGTAGGTCGCCTCGCCCGCCACCACCCGCCAGGAGCCGGGCAGGTGCCGGGCCAACCGGGTGAACGCCCCGGACGAGCCGCCCGCGTACGGGATGCAGACCAGGGTCCGTCCCGGGCCGTCGCGCAGCACCCGCATCCGGACCACCGCTGGCGCCGTACCGGCGGCCCGGAGTTTGTATCGGGCGAGCTTGCCGGTGGAGGTGGTCGGCAGGTGCTCGACGACCTCGACGACAGCGGGCCGCTTGTACGGTGGCAGCCCGGCCCGGAAGGCCGCCCGTGCGGTCCGGCGCAGTGCGACCGGATCGGCGCCGACAGCCGGTACGAGATAGGCGACCGCCTGCTCCAGTCCGTTCCGGTCCCGCGACCCGACGACCACGCACTGCCCCAGCCCGGCCAGATCCCGCACCGCCGCCTCGATGTCGAGGGGTGACACCTTGTACCCGCCGATGTTGATCAGGTCGTCGTGCCGGCACAGGTACCGGAGTTCCCCGTCCGGCTGCTGCGCGACGATGTCACCGGTGTACGCACCACCGTCGGCGAAGGTCCGGGCCTCGGTCTCGGGACGGTCCAGGTAGCCGACCGCGACGGACGGGCCCGCCACGTGCAGCCGACCCTCCGATCCGACCGGCAGGAGGTGTCCGGCGTCGTCCCGGACGGTGACCGTCATGCCGGGCACGGCCGTCCCGGTCGACCCGGGCTGGCTGCCCCGGGTGGCCACCACGATGTGCAGCACCTCGGTCGCGCCGAGGCCGTTGACCAGCGGCACCCCGAAGGTGCGGGTGAAGTCGGCGCAGAGCGACCCGGGCAGGTGCTCGCCGGCCGAGACGGCGAGGCGCACCGATCCGAGGTCGAGCGGTCCCGCCCCGTCCACCTGGCCCGCGCCGTCCACCTGGTCTGCCGTGACCGCCTGCTCTGCCGTGGCCACCTGCTCTGCCGTGGCCACCTCGGCGGCGGTCGCCGGGGCCGCCGCACGGGCCCGGTCGAGCAGCGCGGCGTAGATCCGGGGTACCGCGCAGAGCACGGTCGGTCGGTGTCGGGCGATCGTCACGGCGAGCCGGTAGACGTCCGGTGGGCCCTGGCCCAGGATCACTCCCGCCCCGGTGGCGAGCGGAAAGAGCAGCGAGTTGCCGAAGCCGTAGCCGAAGGAGAGCTTGGCGGTGGACAGCACGGTGTCCTCGGGCCGGAGGTCGAGAACCCGGCCGAAGCCCGCCAACACGGCCTCCATCCCGGATCCGGTGTGCAGTACGCCCTTGGGCCTGCCGGTGCTGCCCGAGGTGTACTGGATCAGCAGCACCTCGGATGGTTCCCGGCTCTCCGGCGGTGGTGCCGGCGGAGCGCCGCTTCCCGCCCAGGCCGCGTCACCCCGGGGCAGCCGGGTGAGGCCGGCCCGGGTCGCCAGCTCGCCGCCGCGCTCGTCGGTGTGCAGGAAACCGGCCCGACAGTCTCCGGCGATGAAGGCCAGTTCCGCCTCGCTCAGCATGGGGCTGACCGGAACCGCGACCGCGCCCCGCCACCACAGTGCCAGGATCGCGACCACGGTCGGGACGGCGTCGTCGGCGACGATCAGCCCCCGGGTTCCGGGTTGGATCCCGGCCTCGGCAAGCCGCGCCGAATACCACCGCACCGCGCGGTACAGCTCCGCGTAGCCGAGCTTCCCACCCTGGTCCAGGTATGCGACCCGCTCACCCCGGCCGAGCGCGAGTTGCCGCCCTACCAGACGCTCGACGAGGTTGACGCTCCCCATGTGAAGACCTCCATGACGGCTGCGTTTCCGGACGGTTCGATCGCGAGTGCGAGCAGGCTGGTCGGCGCCCGGGCGCCGGCGCAGTACGCGACGGCACAGGCCACCGCCATGAAGCCGCCGGCCGCACCGAAGTCGCCGAGCGACCGTTCCAGGTGCCACACCGGCCCGGGATGCACCTCGGCCAGCGCCTCGACCAGGCCGACGTCCAGCGCTGAGACGATCATCGGCCCCGATCCGACCGCCGCTGCCCCGCCGGTCGCTCCCCGGCCGGCCGCCGCCCCGGTGCCGGGCGGCGCTCCGAGCCGTGGTCCGCCGGGCGGAAGTGCCGCGCGGACCAGGTCGCGGCTCTCGGTCACCAGGCGGGACCGGTCCAGGCCGACCCGGTGGAACCGCCCGAGACGGACACCGGGATCGCCGTCGTGCCAGGGCTGCACCGCGAGGCACCCGGCACCCTCGGCCGCGACGAAGTCCTCGGCCAGCCCGGCGAGGCTCCACCGGCTCACCGTGGCCGAGGCGCCGACCAGGGCCCGCGCCGCCGCGCCGTCGGCCACGAACCGGCCCGCCTCGATCAGGGCGGTCAGCCCGGCCGTCGTACCGCCGGTCACCGTCTCGTTCGGTCCGTCGAGCCCGAGCCGGATGGACACCGTCGCCGCCGGTCCGTTGAACGCCGACGCGGGACCGATGATCGGGCTGCTCAGGCCCGGATCCAGCACGGCGGCCTCGACGCAGATGGTGGCGTACTCGGCCAGCCCGGCACTCGAACTGGCCCAGAGCACCGCGACCGGACCGACACCGGCGGCGAAGCCGGAGATGCCACCCGGCGGCGTACCGGTCCACCCGGCACCGCCCGGCGACGCACCGGCGAACCGCACGTCCCTCTGCGACGCGGCGGCCAACCGCAGGTCACTGGGCGACGGACCGGCCAACGGCAGGTCGCTCGGCGACGCGGCGGCCAACCGCAGGTCGCTCGGCGACGCCGCGTCCTCCGCCGTGACCGCTGCCGCGAGCGCCAGCAGGGATTCGTGGGGCAGCGCCCGGAGTCCCCGGACGGCCACGCCCGGCGGCATCCGGGGCTCGACCGGACCGGCCGCCAACCGGTCCACCGGATCCAGATCGGTGTACGGGGCCTCGAACCGCCGTACCTCCGACGGTGCCGCCGATGTCCCGCCGACCAGGCGTACCAGGTCCTGCGGCCCGGTCACGCCCGGCAGCCGGAGTCCCAGGCCACGAACGGACAGACAGTCGTTAACCGGCAGCACTCTCGGCCTCTCCCAGCAGTATGGTCGACACGCCACCACCGAATCCGAACGCCTGGCTGAGCACGGTCCGCACCGGCGTTCGCCGGCCCACCGGCTCCACCAGGTCGATGCCCCCGCACGCCGGGTCCGGCTCGATCAGCGTCACGTTGCCCGGCACGAAG
The DNA here is from genome assembly GCF_015690345.1 of Plantactinospora alkalitolerans. Classification (GTDB taxonomy): domain Bacteria; phylum Actinomycetota; class Actinomycetes; order Mycobacteriales; family Micromonosporaceae; genus Plantactinospora; species Plantactinospora alkalitolerans. The sequence goes on from NZ_JADPUN010000233.1 coordinate 28,552, forward strand.
TTCTCGGCGAGGGCCCGGACCGCGACCACCGCCTCCAGGGCTGCCGCCGCGCCCTCGGCGTGCCCGAACTGTCCCTTGAGGGACGAGACCACCGGCCGGCGCCTCCCGGCCAGCGCCTTCGCCACCGCCCGCGCCTCGATCCCGTCGCTGGCCGGTGTGCCGGTGCCGTGCGCGCAGACCCAGTCGACGTCGTCGGCGGTCAGCCCGGCCCGGTCGAGGCAGCCGTGCACCGTCGACACCAGACCGTTGCCGTCCGGATGCGGCTGCGTCGGATTGTGCGCGTCGGCGGCGGCGGCGCAGGCCAGCACCTGGGCCAACGGACGTCGTCCCCGGGCCACGACCCGGTCGACCGGTTCCAGCACCAGTACTCCGGCGCCCTCCCCCGGGATGGTGCCCCGGCGGTTCACGTCGAACGGACGGACCGTGTCCACCGCGAGGGCCCGCAGCGAGGTGAACATCGCGAGGATCTCCAGTGACAGTTCGGAGACCCCGGCACAGACCGCCACGTCGACCTCGCCGCTGGCGATCGCCCGGCAGCCGGCGGCGATGGCGCTGTTCCCGGCGGCGCAGCCGGGTGCGAGCAGCACCGTCGGCCCGGTGACCTGGACCGTCTTCCGCAGCGTGTCCAGCAGATCGTCCGGGCGGGCCCAGCCGTGGCCCGGAACGGCGAGCCCGCCCGGCCCGATGCCCCGGTCCAGGAGCGGCCGGTTGGCCATCACCGTCCCGACGAACGCACCCAACCGCCGCTGACGGCCATGGGCCGGCAGGCCCGCGTCCCGGAGTCCCTCCAGCGCGGCGGCGGCGAGGTAGCGGGCGGCGAGGGACTCGTGCCCGGGTACCACCGAGTCGAGCGCGACCACGGCGGCCGACGGGACCTCGACGCCGCAGCGCGCGGGATACCGGGACATGTCGTACCGGGTGACCGGCCCGGTCAGCACCCGCCGGTCGGTCACCGCCGTCCACAGTGCCTCGGTGCCGAGTCCGGCACCGGACACCGCGCCGACGCCCGAGATCGCCACGGCTCGGCGACCGCCACCCGTCCGGTCACGGTCCAATGGAGATACCTCGATCCCGGAGTACGGCGAGGGCGTCGCCGAAGTCCTGAAGGCCCGCCGCCTCTTCGTCGGTCAGCCGTACGCCGAGCTGCCGCTCGATCCGCACCACGAACTCGACCTTCTGCACCGAGTCGATCCCGAGGTCCTCGTAGAACGCCGCACCCTCGGTGACCTCGTCCGGGCTCACCTCGAATATCTCGGCCGCCAGGTCGCGCAGAACCGCGGCCGACACCGCGTCCGTCCGTGCCAAGTCCGGCTCCTCTCCCGATCCCCGCGCGCCACGTTTCCGTGGAACTTGCAGGTGGGCTCCCAGTGAAGTTTTCCAGGAAGGAAACGACGCGGGAAACGTTCAAGATGCGACCAAAGAGCTCGATCGCGCCGGCCGAATAGGTCGTTACCACAATCCGATCAGGTCGTCTAAGTGCCAAAAAACCAATATCGCCGCCACGCGACCATTCGATGTCAGACGATGATCTGTTCTGCTGTTGATATTGACGGCAATGATTGAGATCAAATGATCTCGTCGACGTCAGGGCGCGAGCGAGACCGGGCCGGCGTCGATGGCGAGCCGGAACAGGGCGTACGGGCGGCGCCGCCGGTCGACCCCACCCGAGTAGTCGGGCTGGCGGTGCAGTTGGTTCGCCGTGACGTAGAGGTACCGGTCGGCGCCGATCGACATGGTGTCCGGCCAGAGCAGCCGTGGATCGTGGACCACCGTCTCGTACGCCCCGTCCGGGGTGCGACGCAGGATGGCGTTCTGCTCGTACGCCGTGACGTAGATCCGGCCGGCGTCGTCGCTCTCCAGACCGTCGGAGCCGGTGCCCTTGTCCCCCTCGTCGCGGACGGTGGCAGCCACCTCGGCGTCGTCCATCGACCGGTCGACCAGCGCGTCGACGTCGACGCTGTAGAGCCGGCGGGAGATCAGCGGGCAGTAGTAGAGACGGCTGCCGTCCGCCGAGATCGCGATGCCGTCCGAACCCATGCTGACCGGACTGGGCGGACCCTCGGCGGGTCGCAACAGGAACGGTCGCCCCTCGACGAGGGGCCGGAAGTCGGCCAGGGACTCGGCCTTGGTGGACGGATGGTCGTGCAGGCGCCGCCAGGAGACGCCACTGGCCAGGTCCACCACGATGATCCCGTTCGGTCCGGAGTTGGACGAGTCGGTGATGAAGGCCGTGCCGGCGGAGCGTCGACGCAGGTCGAACCGGACGTCGTTCAGGTACGACGTCGGCAGTGCCACGTCGGCGGGAAACACGATGGTCTGGGTGACCCGGTCGGTGTCGAGGTCGACGCAGACGAGCTTCGGTCCGCCCGGTCTGGTCGGCTGGAGCATCGGGCTCCCGGTGTCCAGCACCCAGAGCCGGTCCGTCGGGTCGACGACCACGCTCTGCACCGAGACGAATGCCCCGGCGTCGTCGTTCCCGGCCGGGTCGTTCCACGCCTGGTCGGGGAAGGGCTGGCAGGTGCCGTCGCGAAGCTCGGCGACCGTGGCGCTGACCTCGTCGCCCCACTTCGGGAAGTTGACGAAGATCCGACCCTGCCGGGAGACGGTGACCCCGGTCGGCATGGCGCCGGTGAAGGTGCAGACCAGTTCGAGCGCGCCGCAGGGCTCGTCGCTGGTCAGCTTGTCAGTCATCCCGGTCCCCCCGTGGTACGTCGGGGCGACCGGCACCGCTGGCGGCCAGCTCGTCCGACCAGACCACTCTAATTCGGGTCAGAGTCGTCCAATACCCAAATAGCCGTATTGGCCCGACAAAACGGCCGGCCCGCCGCTCCGCCCCACCGTCCGACCGAAATTGCCCCACCACCCGATCCGCCCCACGCCACACAGGCGGACGTCAATGTAGAAGTCTTTCCAAAGTCACCGCCAGTTGGTTAAATACCTTCACATTGTGCCCCGCCCGAGTCGCGAAGGGTCCTCCATGAAGATCGGTTACGCACGTCGCTGGGCCGTCCTCATCGCAGCCGCACTCGCCACCACGATCCTGCTGCCGACCGCTCCGGCCGCCGCCGCCACGGTGACCGTCGACAACGCCACCGCCGGCCGGTTCACCGGCAGCGCGAACTGGGGTACGTCCAGCTACTCCAGCCAGAAACAGGGCGCCGACTACCGCTTCGCCAACCCCGACACCACCGCCAGCGACCCCGCCTGGTTCAAGGTCGACGTGCCGAGCGCCGGCAGTTACCTCGTCGAGGTCTGGTACCCCGCCGATCCGGGATACAACAACTCCACCCCGTTCATGGTCGTCACCACCAGCGGCACCCAGAGCATCCCGGTCAACCAGCGGACCAACGGCGGCCAGTGGGTGGCACTGGGAACCTTCTCCCTCGCCGCGGGCGACTACAACGCGGTCGGGGTCAGCCGGTGGACCAGCGGCACCGGCTACGTGATCGCCGACGCCGTCCGGATCACCACGGCCACCGGCGGCGGCACCACCTTCTCGATGCCACTGCCCCGGACCGCCCTGCCGCGCAGCGAGTACGACGACCCGCACCACGACTACGCCGCGATCGACCTGCCGGTGCCGACCGGCACCGCCGCTTACGCCGTCCGGGCCGGCACCGTGGCCCGGGTCAACGACAGCAGTTGTGGCCAGGGCATCAACCTGACCGGCACCGACGGAGCGGTCTACACCTACTGCCACTTCTCCGCATGGTCGGTCGCGAGCGGCGCCACCGTCACCGCCGGGCAGCGGATCGGCTCGACCGGCAACACCGGCAACTCGACCGGTCCCCACCTGCATTTCGGAATCCGGACCAGCGGCACCCTCCGCTGCCCGCAGAACTTCCTGCTGGCCCTCTACGACGGTGTCACCCCACCGGCGGCAACCAGCCTCCCCACCTCCGGCTGCAGCTACTGACGTGTAAGGAAGGGCCCCTTCTTATCGCTTTTTGTAGAAGAAGGGGCCCTTCCTAACCGACGTTCCTAGCGGGGACGGCGGGCGACCAGCACGTCCCGGACGATCGACTGGTCGACCCGGTGGACGAACTGCTGGTACGGGCCGGTCGTCAGCACCTCCAGGCCGGAGTCGGCGAGCACCTGCTCCGCCTGCTCCCGGCGGGCGACGTTGGTGTTCCAGGCGATGCCGAGCGCCCCACCCGGCCGCAGCAGTTCCACCCAGACGGGTACGGCCTCGGCCAGCAGGGCGAGCGGGCTGCGCGCCAGCCCCTTCTCGGCCGTCCGGCTGCCGTGCTGTACGCCGTACGGGGCATCCGCGACGAGCAGGTCCTGGGTGCCGGGCCGGAAGAACTCCAGACTCCGGGTGGTGTCCGCGTTCACCACGTCCAGCCGCTGCGTCTCCCCCGCCTTGTACGCCTCCTTGTCGGCCGCCAGGGTGACCTGTAGCCGCCGGGCGACCACCTTCCGTTCCCGACGTACCGGTCCCGCCTCCACCCGGTGCTTGACCCGCTTCCGCTTCAACCAGGTCTGGATGTACGTCGAGTACGCCTCGAAGTCCTTCTGGTCGCGGTCGATTCCCGCGGCGTCGAAGCCGTACGTCAGTGCCTGGTTCAGGGTGGTGCCCCGGCCGCAGAGCGGGTCCAGCACGCTGAACCTCCGGCGGAGCATCTCCGGCGCGAAATCCGAGGCGAGCAGTGTCACGTTGAGCAGCAGTTTGGTGAACTGTTCGTTGGTCTTGCCCGGGTATTTGGGAATGGTCAGCAGGTCGTCGTCGAACCGGTCGAGCCGGCGTAGTTCGACCGGGCGGAGCAGACCGCCGGTGACCTCGAACAACGCGTAGATCGACGACAGGTTGGCCAGGTACGCCGCAGCCTGCTCGTCGAGCGGGTCGGCCGCGAAGGTGACGTAGCGGACGCCGCCGATGGTCGTCTCCGAGACGTCGGACAGCCGACCGCCGAGTACGGCCCGGTCGAACACCGCCAACTCGGCCCGGGTCAGTGCGACCGAGGCTTCCGCGTAGACACGGTTCGACGACGGGAGAATCAACAACGCGTACTCGCTCATGTGTCCTTCCGGGGCCAACGACAAGCCGGCTGAGGCAGCCGGATAGATGGTAGATGGCCCTCCGGCGCCGGTCGGGCGAGCCCGGCGGGAAGTTACGGCAGTTGATGGGGTCCCCGGTCGACCGGTCCAGGTCAGCCTCGGCCGATGATCGATGCCGACCACTGGCTCACCGGGCCAGCGCGGGTCAGGGCCAGCGCGGGTCAGGGCCAGCGCGGGTCAGGGCCAGCGCAGCACGCCGCCGTACTCGTAGAACCTGGTCTCGTCCGCTCCCTTGCCGAGGTACGGGCGCAGTGCCTCGTCGACCGGCGACAACGGCGGCTGGGTGGGGTCGGGACGCCAGGTCTTCACGTCGACCAGTCCCGGCTCCACCGGCTCGAAGCCGCGCACGAACTCCGCCACCTCCGCCAGGGTGCGATTCTTCCAGGGGATGCCCATCTTCTTCACCATCGCGTTGCCCTCGTCCACGCCCTCCCGACTGATACCGGCCAACTGCGAGTAGGCCAGGTAACTGTCCGGAACGAGCGCGTCCCGTACGACGCCGAGCAGATGGTGCACCGCGGCATCGTCGACGATGGAGTGCGTCACCGAGAGCAGCAGTACGCCCACCGGTCGGGAAAAGTCGATCATCCGACGTACCTGCTCGTCGGCGAGGATCTTCTCCGGCACGGTGACGTCGGCGGCGATCACCGTGGTCGTCTCGTCGTCGGCCAGCAGCGCCCGCCCGTGCGCCAGCACGATCGGGTCGAAGTCGACATAGACCACCTGGGCCCCCGGCTGGAACTCCTGCGCCACCTGGTGCACGTTCGCCTGGGTCGGCAGGCCGCTGCCCAGGTCGATGAACTGCCGGATTTCCAGGTCCCGGGCCATGAACCGGACCGCGCGGTAGAGGAAGAGGCGGTTCTCCCGGGTCACGTCCAGGCTGGCTGGTTGCTGCGCGCACACGTGGAGGACGGCCTTGCGGTCGACCGGAAAGTTGTCCTTGCCCCCGAGCGAGTAGTCGTACATCCGGGCCGAGGTCGGGACGTCGATCGGAAAGGCGGGATACCCTCCGTCGTTGGGCGCGGTCACGAGATCAGCTCCGTACTGTCGTGAGGATCGGACTACCAGGGTAGCGGTTTCCCACGATTCTCCCTTCCCCATCAGGCCCGAAGTCGGGCCGAGAACCGGAGCATCCGGAGCATCCGGAGTCCGACCCCCGATCAACTACTGGTCGTCGGCCAGCAGGACCCTGGTCACACGGTCCTCACCGGGTTCGGCCCGGCCTCCGCCGGGCTCCCGTTCCGGACCGCCGACGGAAGACCGGGCGCGGAACCCCCGGGCCACTCCGCGTCCGCACGGGTTGGCCTACCCTTCTCCCAACCAAACAGGAGGGTCTGTCCAATGCCGACCCGCGTCGCTGTCGTCACCGGCGCCAATCGCGGGATCGGACGCGAGGTCGCCCGCCAGCTCGCCGCCCGGGGCGACCTTGTCGTGCTCACCGCGCGGGACGCCGACAGGGCCCGCCAGGCCGCGGACGAGATCGCCCGGTCGGGCGGCACCGTCGTTCCGCACCCGCTCGACGTCGCCGATCCGGCGGCGGCGTCCCGGCTCGCCGCCGACCTCGCCCGCGACCACGGCCGGGTCGACGCGCTCGTCAACAATGCCGCGATCTGCTACGACACCTGGGCGCGGGCGAGCGCCGCCGATCTCGACGAGGTCCGGACCGCCCTCGACACCAACCTCTTCGGCGCGTGGTCGGTGACGCTGGCCCTGCTGCCGCTGCTCCGGACCAGCGGACAGGGCCGGATCGTGAACGTCTCCAGCGAGGCCGGATCGCTGGCGTCGATGGGCGGCGGGACGCCCGCGTACGCGCTGTGCAAGGCCGGCCTCAACGCCTTGACCCGGATGCTCGCCGCGGAACTGAGCGACGACGGGATTCTGGTCAACGCGGTCTGTCCCGGCTGGGTCGCCACCGACATGGGTGGCGGCGGTGGCCGCCCGGTCCACGACGGCGCCGCCGGCATCGTCTGGGCGGCGAGCCTGCCCGACTCCGGCCCCACCGGCGGCTTCTTCCGGGACCGCCGACCGGTCCCCTGGTGATCCGGATCCGCCCGTCCACCGACCGTCCGACCAGTACCGACCGCCACCTATCGGAACAGGAAACCGACGTGAACCAGGCCGACACCGGACCCGACGCCCCGATGGCATCCGCCGCCCCGAACGAGGTACGGAACGTCGGACCGATGCGGGTCTCGACCATCGAGCTCTTCTTCGACCTGGTGTTCGTCTTCACGATCACCCAACTCACCCGGATGTTGGAGCACGATCCGACGGCCACCGGCCTGCTGCGGGCCGTACTCGCCCTCGGGGTCATCTGGTGGATGTACGGCGGATACGCCTGGCTCACCAACGCGGTCGCGCTCGACCGCACGACACGACGGCTACACCTGCTCACCGGGATGGCCGGCTACCTCGTCATGGCCCTGGCCCTGCCCGGAGCCTTCGCCGGTGACGGTGTCGCGTTCGGACTCGGGTACCTGGTCGTCACCGTCACGCACACCGTCCTGTTCACCAGGGCGAGGAGCCGTGACTCCGTACACGGGATCCTGCGGATCGCGCCGACCAACGTCGGCGCGGCCCTGCTGGTGCTGGGCGCCGGGTTCCTCGACGGGCCGGCCGTGCTCGCCCTCTGGTCGGGGGCGTTCCTCCTGGCGTTCGCCGGACCGTTCCTCGGCGGTGGGCTGTCCCGCTTCGTCGTCCGCCCAGCGCACTTCGTCGAGCGGCACGGCCTGGTGATGCTGATCGTGCTCGGCGAGTCCATTGTCGCCATTGGCATCGGCGCCGCCGGGCACCGCGTCGATGCGCCGCTCGTCGGCGCCGCCGTGCTGGGTCTCGCCCTGACCGCCTGCCTGTGGTGGTTCTACTTCAGCGGTGACGACGAGCGGGCCGAGCGGGCGCTGTCGGCCGCGCCCGGTTCACGCCGCAGCCTGCTGGCGCTGCTCGCCTACGGGTACGCGCACATTCCGCTCATTCTCGGTGTCGTGGCGCTCGCCGCCGGGGTGACCGAGACCCTCGCGCACCCCTTCGCGCACGCCCATCCCGAATGGGCCGTTGCACTGGGCGGCGGCGCCGCCCTGTACCTGGCTGGCGACGTCGTGTTCCGGCGCATCCTCGGTGTTTCCGGCGGCGGCTGGCGGGTCGCGGCCGCCGTGGTCGCGCTCGCCACCATCCCGCTCGGCGTGGTCACCACCGCCATCGGCCAGCTTGCCGCGCTCGTCGCCGTGCTGGTCACCGCCCTCATCACCGAGCACCGCGTCGGTGGACGGCAGAAGGCGGGCCGAGTAGCGCCGCCGCACCCCTGAGATACTCAAACGCAAGTACTCGTCCTTGACTAGGGCTAGGTAGTCGTGTTTGAGTACTCGGGTGAATGCAACCCGATTGTTCGTACTCGGTGCGTTGGCTCGCGGGGGGCCGATGCACGGTCACAAGATCCGTCAGGATGCCCAGCTCGACCAGGTCGAGCTGTGGACCGACATGAAGCCCGGCTCGCTGTACGGAGCCCTACGCCGGATGGCGACCGAAGGCGTCATCGCCGTCGTCCGTACCGAGCAGGAGGGCAACCTGCCCGCCCGCACGGTCTACGAGATAACCGAGTCCGGCCGGCGAGAGTTCATCGAGCAACTGCACGCGGCCCTGGGCGACGCCCGGCTGCGGCCGGACCCGGTGGACCTGGCACTCCAGCACGCCAGCGCGGTGGACCCGGCCACCCTGCTGGACCTGACCCGGAAACGCCGCACCACACTCGCCGAGCGGCTGGCGTTCATGCGCGCACTGCGCCAGCAGGCCGAGCCGCACCTGACCGGTCTGGAGCCGGTCGCCTTCGACCACACGCTGATGCGACTGGAGGTCGAAGTGGCCTGGCACGACCGCCTGATCACGGCGCTGACGGAGGAGAACCGATGACCCGGGTACTGATAATCGGCGGCGGGCTCGGCGGGCTCTGCCTGGCCCAGGGTCTGCGTCGGGCCGGCGTCTCCTGCGCGGTCTACGAGCGCGACCACAAGCTCGACGCCCGACTCCAGGGATACCGGATCAACATCGAGGCGACCGGTAGCGACGCGCTCCAGGCCTGCCTGCCCCCGGCGCTCTGGCGCATCGTGGTCGCCACCGCCGGGGACCCCGGCCCGGGGCTGGGCGTCTTCGACCACCACCTCCGCCGACTGGCACACATCGGATCCGAGGACCGGACGGCCGACGGTGAGCACGCGGTCAGCCGCCTCACCCTGCGCCGGCTACTGCTGGCCGGACTGGACGACCTGGTCCACCTGGGCAAGGAGTTCACGCACTACGAGCAACACGACGACGGAACCGTGACGGCACACTTCGCCGACGGCAGCAGCGCCACCGGCGACCTGTTGGTCGGTGCCGACGGGTCGCGGTCACGGGTCCGACGCCAACTGCTGCCCAACGCACGCACCGTCGACACCCAGGCGATCGGCGTCGGCGGCAAGGTCCCACTCACCCCGCAGACCAGCGCCTGGCTGCCCCCGACGCTGCTGGCCGGCAAGAACATGATGCTGCCCGACCAGGGCTTCCTCTTCACGGCGGTCTTCCGGCGTCGGCAGACCGTTTCGGAGGCGGTCGAACAGGTTGCCGACGACCTCCGCACCCTCGGGGTCGACCCCGAGATCCTGCTGGCGGAAGCCGCCGACTACGACTACCTGATGTGGGCGTACGTCGCCCACCGGGACAGCGTTCCGCCCGACGTGACGACCATGTCCAGCGACACGCTGCGTAACGTCGTGGCAGACCGGGCCCGCACCTGGCATCCGGACCTGTATCGCCTGGTGGGCGCGGCGGCTCCGAACAGCGTCTCGGCGTTCACCTTCTCCGCCGCGGCACCCCTTCAACCGTGGCCGGCCGGTCCCGTCACCCTGCTCGGTGACGCGGTGCACCACATGCCGCCGGTCGGTGGACTCGGCGGCAACGCCGCTCTGCACGACGCGGCGCTACTGTGCCAGGTGCTCAGCGGTGGCCGGCCATCGGAGAGCGCACTGGCCGACTACCAACGGCAGATGCTGAGTCACGGCTTCGCCGCAGTGTCCGAATCCATGCGCAACGTACGGGTCGCCGTCCAGGGCCGGCCGGCCCGCAGCGCCGTACGCGCCTTCTTCCGTACCTGTGGAGCACTGCCACCCCTGCAACGTGCCGTCCTGGGGTCGTAGCCGAGCGAACGGAGCCCGTGACCCCGACACCGAACGTGTCGGGGTCGCGGAGTCCCGCCCGGTGCGAACCAGCACCGGGCGGTACGGCCTCAGCGACCGCAGCCGATCCGGTTCGGAGCGAGCGCGATGTCGTCCAGCCACAGGTCGAAGTGGTCCGGCGTCGGGCCGCCCTGGTAGAGCTGCCAGCCGATCTTCACCGTGTCGGCCCGGGGCAGGACGAAGTCGACCGGGTTGCCGCCGTGCTCGGTGGTCGTGACGGTCATCTCGGGTTGGGCCACGCCGTCGATCCACACCGCGATCCGGTTGTCCGACGCGTCCCACCGCCACTCGAAGCACTGCCACCGGTCCTCGACGGTCGGTGCGGACTCGCGCCAGTTGGTCCAGTCACCGGTCGGGCCACCGTCGGCCCCGACACCCCAGTACGACCCGCCCAGCGGTGGCGCCCACTGCCCGCCGATCGGACGGACGACCTCGGCGCTACCCGACCCGGTCGCCTCGACGAGGGTGAAGTGCGCCCAGTCGGGGGCGGTCGGGAAGGCGTCGACCTTCAGCCGCATCCGGCCGTGGAAACTGTTTCCCGGGGCGGCGAAGTCGTCGACCCGCAGGAACGCCCGGCCGTTGCCCTCGGTGTGCACCCGCAGCACCTTGTCGGAGCGCTGCCGCTCCACGGTCAGGGTTCCGTGCTTCGTGTCGATCCCCCAGTTCAGCGACGCGGCGCCACCGACGGGCAGCCGTTCGAAGTCCTCGCAGAACAGCAGGGCCCGGGTGCCGCAGGCAGCTCCGTGACCGGTGCCGCCGGTGCCGTGCCGGGCCTGCGCGGAGCCGCTGCCGGCCTGCGCCGCACCACCGCTCGCCAGCACCGCGGCGACCGTCAGCAGGATGAGGGGGAACCGTTTCGTCAGCCGGGCCATGGCGCAAGAGCATGACAGATATCGATGGGAGGCGCCAGTCGTCCGACATCCGGACCACCCTCGTACGGACGGTCGACATCGAGATCCCTCTTTGGTTTACTGGGCACCCCGGCCGTGGTCCGGTGCCCCCACCGCACCGCGCGTCCCTCGGACCCGCCCCCGCACCGGCCGGTGGCCACGCCCGGAGGTGTGTCATGACCCGTGAGTCCGAACCGGACTCGCCCCCAGCCGACCTGCCACCACCCGGGCTGTCCCGGCGTGGTGT
>NZ_JADPUN010000404.1 GCF_015690345.1 Plantactinospora alkalitolerans
GAGCGCCGCTGTGCTCGGTGTGCGTTACCGCACACCGAGCACCCACGTGGATGCCCCCCGTGGTCACCTCGCTAGGCTGCGGCCGATGGCCTGTTGTTCCTTGTGACGGGCGTCAACCCATTAACACGCTGGCGGCGGTGCGACGGCGCGCCGCGGAGACGGGACGGGACGCGCAATCGTGGACCTGTACGAATACCAGGGGCGTGAGCTGTTCGAGCGGCACGGGTTGCCCGTGCTCGCCGGCGGTGTCGCGACGACCCCTGAGGAGGCCCGTACGATCGCCGAGCGCCTCGGCGGCCGAGTGGTCGTCAAGGCTCAGGTGAAGGTCGGCGGTCGGGGCAAGGCCGGCGGTGTCAAGCTCGCCGAGGGCCCCGACGAGGCGGTGGCCCGCTCGACCGACATCCTCGGGATGGACATCAAGGGCCACACCGTGAACAAGGTCATGATCACCGTGACCGCGGACATCGCCGAGGAGTACTACTTCTCCTACCTGCTCGACCGGGCGAACCGCACCTTCCTCTGCATCGCCAGCGTCGCGGGTGGCATGGACATCGAGCAGGTCGCGGCCGAGACGCCGGAGCGGGTCGCCAAGGTGGCGATCGACGCGAACACCGGAGTCGACGAGACGAAGGCCCGGGAGATCGTCGAGGCCGCCGGATTCCCCGTCGACGTCGCCGACCAGGTGGTGCCGATCGCGGTACGGCTGTGGCAGGCGTTCGTGGCCGAGGACGCGACCCTGGTCGAAGTCAACCCGCTGGCCAGGACGGCGTCCGGTGAGGTGCTCCTGCTCGACGCGAAGGTCACGCTCGACGAGAACGCCGGTTTCCGGCACCCGGACCACGAGGCGCTGGTGGACCAGGCCTCGGTGGATCCGCTGGAGCAGCGGGCCAAGGAGAAGGACCTCAACTACGTCAAGCTGGACGGCGAGGTCGGCATCATCGGCAACGGCGCCGGCCTGGTCATGTCCACCCTCGACGTGGTCGCCTACGCGGGCGAGTCGCGCGGCGGCGTCAAGCCGGCGAACTTCCTCGACATCGGCGGCGGCGCCAGCGCCGCGGTGATGGCCAACGGGCTGGAGATCGTCCTGTCCGACCCGTCCGTACGCAGTGTGTTCGTCAACGTCTTCGGCGGCATCACCGCCTGCGACGAGGTCGCCAACGGCATCATCTCGGCGCTGGCGCTGCTGAAGGAGCGGGGCGAGAAGGTCGACAAGCCGCTCGTGGTGCGACTCGACGGCAACAACGCCGAGGCGGGACGCGCCATTCTCGACGGCGCCGCCAACCCGCTCGTCGAGCGGGTGGACACTATGGATGGCGCGGCCCAGCGGGCCGCCGAGCTCGCGGCTGCGGGGGTCTGAGATGGCAATCTGGCTGACCAAGGAATCAAAGGTCATCGTCCAGGGGATGACCGGGTCCGAGGGTTCCAAGCACACCAAGCGGATGCTGGCCGCCGGCACCAACGTCGTCGGTGGGGTGAACCCCCGCAAGGCCGGTCAGAAGGTCTCCTTCGACGGTGTCGAACTGCCGGTCTTCGCCAGCGTCTCGGACGCGATGGCGAGCACCGGCGCGGACGTCACCGTCATCTTCGTACCGCCGCAGTTCACTCGGGGAGCGGTGGTCGAGGCGATCGACGCCGGCATCCCGCTGGCCGTGGTGATCACCGAGGGTGTGCCGGTGCACGACACCGCCGCCTTCTGGGCGTACAACCTGGCGCAGGGTGAGCGGACCCGGATCATCGGGCCGAACTGCCCCGGCATCGCGTCGCCGGGTGCCTCGAACGCCGGCATCATCCCGGCCGACATCACCGGTTCCGGCCGGATCGGCCTGGTCAGCAAGAGCGGCACCCTGACCTACCAGATGATGTACGAGCTGCGGGACATCGGCTTCTCCACCTGCGTCGGCATCGGCGGTGACCCGATCATCGGCACCACCCACATCGACGCGCTCGCGGCCTTCCAGGCCGATCCCGAGACCGACGCGATCGTGATGATCGGCGAGATCGGCGGCGACGCCGAGGAGCGGGCGGCCGAGTTCATCAAGGGCAACGTGACCAAGCCGGTGGTCGGATACATCGCCGGGTTCACCGCGCCCGCCGGCAAGACGATGGGGCACGCCGGCGCGATCATCTCCGGTTCCGCCGGCACGGCGGACGCGAAGCAGGCCGCGCTGGAGGCCGTCGGCGTGAAGGTCGGCAAGACGCCGAGCGAGACCGCCCGGCTGATGCGACAGATCATGTCCGGCAACTGATCCGAGAGCCATCCCCGGGGTGGTCGGCCCGCGCCGACCGCCCCGGCGGCCGGGTCCGGGTGCGTCGGGGATCGACGCGCCGGCCCGGCCTTCTCCGCCTCCGGTGACCGTCCGGCCCGGGTACGCCCCACTCCGTTGATACGCCGGATCAGCGGGTTACGCCCGGCCCGGAGCCTCCGTACGGTGGTGTCGTGAACCGGCCGACCCGCTGCCGTGCCAGAGTAGGCGCTGATGCCATCCACCGTCCCTGATCAGCCCCGCCGCTCCGCCGCTCCGCAGACCGGCCTCACCGAGCCGGCCGAAGGTCCGGAGCCGGACGGGCGTGACCGGCCGGAGGCCCCGCGTACCAGACCCGCCCAGCGGGACCGGGTGCCGCGTCGACCGGCGCCGAAGCCGAGGCCGGGGGGCCGGCGCGCCGGGCGGGCACCGCTGCTGGTGGCCGCCGCGGTGGCCACCTGCTGGGCGGCCGTGGTCTCGTACCTGCCGGTGGCTGTCGTGCTCGGCGTGGCCCAGTTCGCCGAGGGAAGCGGCTCGATCGTCGGCGCCGCCCGGCTCGGCCTCGCCGGATGGCTGCTCGGGCACGGCGTGCCGTTGCACACCGGGGCCGGACCGCTCGGGCTGGCCCCGCTCGCGCTCGCCATGCTGGCCGCGTGGCGACTGGCCAGGGCCGGCGTGCACGTCAGCCGTGCGGTCCGGGCCCGGGAGAACCCGACGATGGGCCGGGCGATCGGTGTCGCGGGCACCATCGGAATCGGGTATGGCGCGCTCGGCGGGCTCGCCGCGCTCCTGCTCGGTTCCGGCGGGCCCACCGTCTCGGCGCTCCGGGCCATCGGCACGCTTACCGCCTTCGGCGGCCTCGCCGCACTGGTCGGCGCGTTGCGTACCACCGGTGCCCTGGGCGTGCTCGCCCGGCGCACCCCGCCGGTGCTCCGGCACGGGGTGCGTACCGGGGTCGTCGCCGCCCTCCTGCTGCTCGGTGCGGGTGCGGGTGCCGCGGGGCTCGCGGTGGCCACCGGGGGCGGCGAGGCCGGCGACATGATCGGCGCATATCGCACCGGGGTCGTGGGGCAGGCCGGCATCACGCTGGTCAGCGTCGGCTACGCGCCGAACGCCGCCGTCTGGGCCGCCAGCTACCTGCTCGGCCCGGGATTCGCGGTCGGCACCGACACGGTGGTCCGGACCTCGGAGGTGTCCATCGGTGCGCTGCCGGCCGTACCGCTGCTGGCCGGGCTCCCACAGGGGTCGCTCGGTGGCGTCGGCGGAGCCGTGCTGGCCGTGCCGGTGCTGGCCGGCATGGGCGCGGGCTGGCTGCTCGCCCGGCGGATGATGCGGGTGGCCGCCGATCGGAACCTGCCGGCACCGGGTTGGGGGACGCTGCTCTGCGCGGCGGCGCTCGGCGGACCGGTCGCCGGGGTGGTGCTCGGCGGTGCCGCCCTCATGTCGGGCGGATCCCTCGGCGGAGGTCGGCTCGCCGAGGTCGGCCCGGCCTACCTGCAGGTAGCGGCGGGCGCGGCCGTCGTGGTGCTGATCGGGACCCTGATCGGCGCCGCCGCCACCCGGGCCGTCGCCCGGACCTGACCCCGGACGTCCCCGGGTGCCGGACGCCCGTGGGGGCGCCCCGAAAACTCGGAGCGTCCCCACGGTGGACCGTTCTCGTGCCGACCGGCGGAGTCGCCGCCCGGCGGTTCGTTACGGGCCGAACGTGAAGTTGTTGACGTTCAGCACGACCGCGAGCACCACGTTGGCCACGGCGAGGAGCAGGCCGATCCCGCCACAGATCAGACCGGCCATCACCTGACCCGAGTTGCTGGCCTCACCCCTGCTGACCTTGCCCCGGCCGATGATGCCGAGCACGATGGCGGCGATGCCGGCCACGATGCCCAGGATCGCGCAGCAGGCCGCGGGGATCGAGATGATGCCCACGATCATCGACACCAGGCCGAGGGTGTTGTTCTGTCCCTGCCCGGCAATCGCGTAGCCGGCGCCCGGATATCCCGGCGCCGCCCCGTACGGCTGGCCCGGCATCGGCTGCTGGCCGTACGGATCCTGGTAAGGCTGCTGCGCGTCCTGGTAAGGCTGCTGCGCGTCCTGGTACTGCGGCTGTCCGTACCCGGGCTGTCCCGAGGTCGGCTGCCCGTACGGCTGTCCCGAGGTCGGCTGCCCGTACGGCTGTCCCGAGGTCGGCTGCCCGTACCCGGGCTGTCCCGGTCCGGGCTGTGGCGGTTGTCCGTACGGATCCTGGTGCTGCGGTGCGTTCGGATCCGACGGCTGCTGCCCGTACGGGTCCTGGCCTGGGTAGCCGGGCTGCATGACGAGACTCCTTTTGAACAGGCGGTACCGGTCAGACGTTCGCGGCGTTCATGTTGATGATGAAACTGATGACGCAGCAGATGAGGCTGACCGCCCACAAGCATATGCCGATGATCAGGGCGAGCTTCGACCACTTCTTGGACTCGGCCGCTGCGGTCTGTGCCTCGGCGTAGTTGCCCTGCTGTAGCAGCGGGTTCACCTTCGAGGCGGCCATGATCGCCGGGATGGCGAGCGGCCAGAACAGGAAGATGGCGACGATGGACATCGTCATGTTGTTATCGATCTGTTGCGGCGGGTGCGAGGGGTAGCCGGGTTGCATGGGTGTTGAACTCCTTGAGTCTGCACTCAGCGCTTATGGGGGATTACTCAGAGTCGATGTCCGAGGGATGGTCATCGTCCTGAGCGTCCGGCAGCGTACCTAATCAACACCGCTTTGGGGCGCCGCCCGATCCCGACATGCCGAGGCGGGCCGGGCCCGCACCACCGAACCGTGCGGTCGGGCCGCGCCCCCGAAGGGCCGTCCTGACCTGCCCGGTAGGGTTTGGGGGTGACTGAGCCCGTGTCGGCAGCCCGCATCGTCGTCCTCGTCTCCGGCTCCGGGAGCAACCTGCAGGCCCTGCTCGACGCGTGCGCCGATCCCGCGTACGGCGCCCGGGTGGTCGCCGTCGGCGCCGACCGCGACGGCATCGCGGGCCTCGACCGGGCCACCGCCGCCGGCGTACCCGTCTTCGTCGACTCCGTCGCGGCGTACCCGAGCCGGGAGGACTGGGATCGCGCCCTCACCGCGCACGTCGCCGAACACCAGCCGGACCTGGTCGTCTCCGCCGGCTTCCTCAAGCTGGTCGGCGCGCACTTCCTGACGGCCTTCGGTGACCGGTATGTCAACACCCACAACTCGCTGCTGCCGTCCTTTCCCGGCATGCACGGCCCGCGCGACGCCCTCGGCTACGGAGTCAAACTCGCGGGGGCCACCCTGTTCTTCGTCGACGCCGGGGTGGACACCGGGCCGATCATCGCCCAGGTGGCGGTGCCGGTACTCGGCGACGACGACGAGGAAACCCTCACCGAGCGGATCAAGGTGGCCGAGCGACGACAGCTCGTCACGCAGGTCGGCCGGCTGCTCCGGGAGGGCTGGACGATCACCGGAAGGAAGGTCACGATCGGAGTGAGCGACAGGAGTTCCACGGCGGACGACCGGCGGCCGATCCGGCGCGCGCTGGTCAGCGTCTACGACAAGACGGGGCTGGTCGAACTCGCCCAGGCCCTGCACGCCGCCGGAGTGGAGATCGTGTCCACCGGCAGCACGGCGGGGACCATCGAGGGGGCCGGAGTACCGGTGACCCCGGTCGAGGCACTGACCGGGTTTCCGGAGACCCTGGACGGTCGGGTCAAGACGCTGCACCCCAAGGTGCACGCCGGGTTGCTGGCCGACCTGCGGCTGGACAGCCACGCCGCCCAGCTCGACGAACTCGGCATCGCGCCGTTCGACCTGCTGGTGTCGAATCTGTACCCGTTCACCGAGACGGTGGCGTCCGGTGCGGACGAGGACCAGTGCATCGAGCAGATCGACATCGGCGGGCCGGCGATGGTACGGGCGGCGGCGAAGAACCACGCCTCGGTGGCGGTGGTGACGTCGGTCTCGGCGTACCCGTCGGTGCTGGCGGCCCTGGCCGACGGCGGCTTCAGCCACGGGCAGCGGCGGGCGCTCGCGGCGCGGGCCTTCGCCGACATCGCCGAGTACGACGTGGCCGTGGCCAACTGGTTCGCGGTGCGCTCGGGCCCGGAGGACCTCCAGTGGCCGCCCTTCGCCGGGCTGGCCCTGCACGCCACGACCGGCCTGCGGTACGGCGAGAACCCCCACCAGCAGGCGGCGCTCTACACCGACCCGTCCGCGCCGGCCGGACTCGCCCAGGCCGAGCAGTTGCACGGCAAGGAGATGTCGTACAACAACTACGTCGACGCGGATGCGGCGTGGCGGGCGGCGAACGACTTCGCCGACGTACCGGCGGTGGCGATCATCAAGCACGCCAACCCGTGCGGCATCGCGGTCGGGGCGGACGTGGCCGAGGCGCACCGGAAGGCGCATGCCTGCGACCCCGTCTCCGCGTACGGCGGCGTGATCGCGGTGAACCGGCCGGTCTCGGTCGAGCTGGCCGGGCAGGTGGCGGAGATCTTCACCGAGGTGATCGTGGCTCCGGACTTCGAGCCCGGCGCGGTCGACATACTCGCCGGGAAGAAGAGCATCCGACTGCTGCGGGCTCCCGCCTGGGCGCCGTTGCCCGCCGAGTGGCGCCAGGTCAGCGGGGGCGTACTGGTGCAGATGGCGGACCGCGTCGACGCTCCCGGCGACGACCCGGCCGCCTGGCGGCTGGCCACCGGAGAACCGGTGGACGAGGCGGTACGCCGCGACCTGGTCTTCGCCTGGCGGGCCGTCCGGGCGGTCAAGAGCAACGCGATCCTGCTCGCCGCCGACGGGGCGACCGTCGGGGTCGGGATGGGACAGGTCAACCGGGTCGACTCGGCGCACCTCGCGGTGTCCCGGGCGGGCGCCGACCGGGCCCGGGGCGCGGTTGCCGCCTCCGACGCGTTCTTCCCGTTCCCGGACGGGCTGAAGGTGCTGGCCGACGCCGGGGTCCGGGCCGTCGTACAGCCCGGCGGGTCCGTCCGGGACGACGAGGTCATCGCGGCGGCCCGAGAGGCCGGCATGACCATGTATTTCACCGGCACCCGCCACTTCTTCCACTGACCGGCCGCTGCCGGATGCCGGCTGGCCGGCATCCGGCAGGGCGATGATTCTCGGCTATCTGCGGTTCGCCACTGGTCCGGGTCGCCGAAACTCCCGGCTCGGCGTCGGGCTCGCGGTGTCGGTCGGCCGGTCGGGCTCGCGGTATCGGTCGGCCGGCGCGTGCGCCGGGCCGGGCCGGGTCGGTCAGCCGACGGGCAGGGCGAGGCTGCCGGTCGCTCCGCCGGCCCGGCTGGCCCGCACGGTCCAGCAGCCGGCGACGGGAAAGTTCCAGGTGGTGCCCCACTCGTCGCCGGGCCTGGTCCAGGAGCTGCTCTCGTGCGGGATGGGGTCCGTGGCCGGCTCGATGGTCACCCCGTCCGGACCGGTGGCCCGGATGCGGAGGGCACCCGAGCCGGTCATCCGCCAGACGATCTTCTCCTCCTCGCCGGAGTTCAGCCCGGGGCGGCCGCGTGGGAACAGCAGTGCCCAGAGCGAGTTGCCGGCGTCGGCGATCCCCTCGAGTTCACCGAGGGGCGTAGCCGTGGTGACGGGCGGGCAGGTCGCGGCGGGACCGTCCGGCGAACCGGGCCCGGTGTCGGTCGTCGGTCCCGCGTCCGACGGCGTCGACCCGGCCGTCGACCGTCCGGCGGCGGTCGGGTTGTCCGCGTCGCAGCCCAGCAAAGGAACCGCCAGGGTCAGCAGGGCGGATATCGCGAGCATTCTTCGGTGCATGTAGACGAGAGCCCGGGAACCACCCCCTGGTTCCCGGGCTCTCTGCTCTGTCGCCGCCGGCCGGAGCGATCCTGTCGCCGTTCGGCCACTCGCGCGACTCTGCCCGCTCGCGCGACTCTGCCCGCTCGCGCGACTCTGCCCGCGCGCGACTGCTCAGGCGACGACGTGCTGCTTGAGTTCGGCGAAGTGGCAGGCCGACGGGTGCGGCTCGACGGCGCGGAGCACCAACTGCGGCTCGGTGGTGGCGCAGATGTCCTGGGCCTTCCAGCACCGGGTGCGGAACCGGCAGCCCGACGGCGGGTTGGCCGGCGACGGCACGTCGCCGACCAGCCGGATGATCTCGCGCTGCGCCCGGGCCTTCGGGTCCGGCACCGGCACCGCCGAGAGCAGCGCCTGGGTGTACGGATGCGTCGGCCGCTCGTAGATCTCGTCCTCGGTACCGATCTCCACGATCTTGCCCAGGTACATCACCGCGACCCGGTCGGCGATGTGCCGGACCACCGACAGGTCGTGCGCGATGAAGATGTACGACAGCCCCAACTCGTCCTGGAGGCTCTCCAGCAGGTTGATCACCTGCGCCTGGATCGACACGTCCAGCGCCGACACCGGCTCGTCACAGACGATGATCTCCGGCTTGAGCGCCAGCGCCCGGGCGATCCCGATCCGCTGCCGCTGCCCACCCGAGAACTGGTGCGGGTACCGGTTGATGTGCTCCGGGTTCAACCCGACCAGATCCAGCAGCTCCTGCACCCGCTGCCGTCGTGCGCCGCGCGGCGCCGCGTCGGGGTGGATGTCGAACGGTTCACCGATGATGTCGCCGACCGTCATCCGAGGGTTCAGCGAGGTGTACGGATCCTGCATGACCATCTGGACGTTCCGCCGCATCCGGCGCAACTCCCCGCCGGAGAGCTTGAACATGTCCCGGCCCTCGAGCATGGCCCGGCCGGCGGTCGGTGTCTCCAGCCGCATGAGGAGCTTCGCGAGCGTCGACTTGCCGCAGCCGGACTCGCCGACGATCCCGAGTGTCTCGCCCCGGTTCAGTTCGAAGCTGACCCCGTCGACCGCCTTCACGGCGCCGATCTGCCGTTTGAAGACGACGCCCTGGGTGATCGGGAAGTGCTTGACGACGTTCTCGACCCGCAGCACGGTCTCACCGCGCGGCTTGGTCCCGCCGGTGCGGGCCGGGTCGGTACCGCCGGTGGCGGCGCCACCGGTGGTGGCCTGCGGGTTCGTCGGATCAGATGCGGCCATCGAGCACCTCCTGGGCGAAGTGGCAGGCGCTGGTCCGGTCGTTGCCGAGGGAGCGGACGGTCGGCACGACGTCGACACACTCCTGTCGGGCGTACGGGCAGCGCGGGTGGAACGGGCATCCGCTGGGGATACGCATCAGGTTCGGCGGCAGGCCGCGGATGGTGGTGAGCCGCTGGCCCTTGTGGTCGAGCCGCGGAATCGACTCCAGCAGACCCTTGGTGTACGGGTGTGCGGGCGCCTCGTACAGCGAGTGCACATCGGCGTGTTCGATGATCCGGCCCGCGTACATGACGGCGATCCGGTCCGCGACGTCGGCGACGACGCCGAGGTCGTGGGTGATCAGGATCATCGCCATGTTGAGGTCCCGGCGCAGTTCCCCGAGCAGGTCCATGATCTGTGCCTGCACCGTGACGTCCAGCGCGGTGGTGGGTTCGTCGGCGATCAGTACCGCCGGATCCAGGGCGAGCGACATGGCGATCATGACGCGCTGCCGCATTCCGCCGGAGAACTGGTGCGGATAGTCGCCGATCCGCTGCCTGGCGGCGGGGATCTTGACCAGTTCCATCAGTTCGATCGCCCGGCGCTTGGCGTCGGCCCGGGACATTCCCTCACGCAGCCGCAGCATCTCGCCGATCTGCCAGCCGACCGGGAAGACCGGGTTCAGCGCCGAGAGCGCGTCCTGGAAGATCATCGAGATCTGCTTGCCGCGCACCTTGCGGCGCTCGTCCTCGGGAAGGGTGAGCAGGTCGGTGCCCCGGTAGAGGATCTGACCGGACGGGATGACCGCCGGTGGCATGTCGAGGATGCCCATGATCGCCTGGGCGGTGACCGACTTGCCGGAGCCCGACTCGCCGAGCACCGCCAGCGTCTCACCGGCGTCCAGGTGGTATGAGACGCCGTTGATCACCTTGGCCGACCCGTCCCGGGTGTGGAACTCGACGAACAGGTCCCGCACCTCCAGCAGGTGCCCGTCGTCCACCGCGACACCCTGCGGGCTGGTCCGTCCGTTCGGTCCGCTTCGCTCGTTCATGTGATCACCGCAGCTTCGGGTCGAAGGCGTCGCGGATCGCGTCGCCCAGCATGATGAACGCCAGTACGGTCAGCGCGAGGAAGGTCGAGGGCACCACCAGGGGCAGTGCGGACTCCCGCATGTGGGTCCGACCGGCGTCGATGTCGATGCCCCACGAGATCGTCGGTGCCTTCAGACCGATACCGAGGAAGGACAGCGTCGCCTCGGCGGCGATGAACGAACCGAGTGCGATGGTCAGCACCACGATGACCGGTGCCAGCGAGTTGGGCAGGATGTGCCGCCACATCGTCCGGCCGTTGCCCGCACCCAGCATCCGGGCCGCCGCCACGTAGTCCTGCTGCTTGGCGCTGATCACCGAGGACCGGATGACCCGGGCGGCGGTGGTCCAACCGAGGATCGCGAGTACGAAGATCACGGCCATGATCCGGATGTTCGGGCTGTCGCTGCTGATTCGCTTCAGCATCACGATCGCGGCCAGCAGCAGCGGGATGCCGAGGACCACGTCGATCAGCCGGGACAGCACCGAGTCGATCCACCGGCCGAAGTAGCCGGCGAGCATCCCGACCACCACCGCGATTATCCCGGTGAGCAGGGCGGAGAGCGCCCCGACGAGCAGCGAGGCGCGGGCGCCGAAGACCGACCGGGCGTAGATGTCGCAGCCCTGGAAGTCGTACCCGAACGGGGCGCCGCCGCCGGGCCCGGCGTGCTGCCGGCTCAGCGTGCAGTCCTGGGGGTTGTTCGAGGTGAACAGGCCAGGGAACGCCGCCATGGCGGTCACGGCCAGGACCAGGAACAGTGAGATCCAGAAGATCGGGTTACGGCGAAGGTCACGCCAGGCGTCGCCGGCAAGGCTGCGCGGCCGGTTGCCCGGGTCGTCCGCGCCCTCACCCAGTTCCGCCGCCGCAACGGTCTGCATCTCGCTCATGCCGCCACCTCGCTGCGCTCGGCGCCGTCACGAGGTCCAGCACCGAGCTGGCTGATTCGTTCGCTGCGCTCACTCATGTCCGCCACCTCGCTGCCCTCACGCATGGTCAGTACCTCGCTCATGCCTGCCTGTGCCTCACTCATAGCGGATCCGGGGGTCGAGAACGGCGTAGAGGATGTCGACCACGAGGTTCGACACCAGGAAGACCACGACCAGCACACTGACCAGGCCGACCACCAGCGGGCCGTCCTCGGTCTTGATGCCGCGGAACAGGTTGAATCCGACGCCCGGGATGTTGAAGACGCCCTCGGTGATGATCGCGCCGCTCATCAGGTTGCCGAGTTCGACGCCGAGGAACGTGATCACCGGGATCAGCGAGTTCCGCAGCACGTGCACGCTGACGATGCGCCGGGTCGGCATGCCCTTGGCCTTGGCGGTCCGGACGTAGTCGGAGCGGAGGTTCTCCGCGACCGAGGTCCGGGTCAACCGCAGCGCCGTGGCCAGCGACAGCGAGCCGAGCACGATGCCGGGTAGCAGTAGCGCGTACAGGCTGGGATCGGCGCCGGCGGTCGGCGGGAAGAGCGGCAGCTTGACGCCGAGGAAGTACTGGGCCAGCGGGGCGAGCACGATTGTCGGAACGCCCAGGACCAGGAGGGTCAGCGCGAGGGTGGCGTTGTCGAAGATGCCGCCACGGCGCAACCCGGCGATGACCCCGGAGGTCACGCCGACCACGATCGCCACCAGGAGACCGATGACCGCGAGCTTCATGGTGACCGGCCAGGCCTGCGCCAGCATGTCGCTGATCTTCCGACCGGTGAGCGAGTCGCCGAGGTCGCCGCGGAGCAGGTTGCCGATGTAGTCGAAGTACCGGTAGAAGAAGCCGCCGATCCCGGTGTGGTCGAGATGGAACTTCTCGGTCAGGTATGCCCGCTGCACCTCGGTGACCGGGCGCTCACCAGCGAGTGCCTGGATGGGGTCGCCCTGTCCGGCGAACATCAGCGCGTAGACGATCAGGGTGGTCCCGAAGAAGGCCAGGACCATCTGAAGCAGGCGCCGCACGATGTAGCGGAACATACTCGCTTACTCTCCGTGGGGGGGTGGGTTGTGCGGAGTTGAGAACGGTCCGGACCACCCAGGATCACCGGGTGGCCCGGACCGGGCCTTCGTCAGCTCAGCTGACAACCTCGATCTTGGTCATGTCGACGACCTGGAACAGGTCGACCTCGACGTTCTTGACCTTGGTCGAGTGCGCGTAGACGTTCTGGCCGAACCGCAGCGGGATCACCGGCATGTCCTTGGCCAGAATGTCCTCGGCCTGCTGGTACTTCTTGACCGCCTCGTCCGGTGTCGCGGCGGCCGTGCCCTCCTTCACCAGCTGGTCGAACTCCGGGTTGCTGTACCCGTAGTAGTTCGACGAGCCGTTGGTGGTGTAGATCGGGCCGAGGTAGTTCTCCATGGACGGGTAGTCCATCAGCCAGCCCAGCCGGATCAGGCCGACCGGCTGCTTGGCGTCCACCTTGGTGAGCAGGTCCGCGAACTTCGGCTCGGCGGCACCGACGCACTCCACACCCAGGTTGGTCTTGAGCTGGTTGCAGGTGGCGTCGACCCAGTCCTTGTGGCCGCCATCACCGTTGTACGTGATCTTGATCTGCTTCGGGCCGCCGGCAGCCTCGTACGCCGCCTTGGCCTTGGCCGGGTCGAACTCGCACGCCTCGCCACAGGTGTCGTCCCGGTAGCCGGCGACCACCGGCGAGACGAACGAGCGGGCGGAGATCTGCGAGTCCTTGAAGATCGACTTGGTGATCTCGTCACGGTCGATCGCCATCGAGATCGCCCTGCGCACCTCGGGCTTGCTGAACTCCTTCTGGAACGTGGGGAACGCCACGAACTGGAAGGACGAGGCCGGGCTCTGCTGGAACCGGTCACCCAGGTCCGTCGGCGCGTTGCTCAGGTTCTCGGTCGGGACGGTCACGTCCACGTCGAGGTTGTCCGACAGCACGTCCGCGTACGCCGCGGTGAGCTGCTGGTAGATCCGGAACTCGGCGCCAGCGATCTTCGGCTTGTCGCCCGGGTACGCGTCGTACCGCTCGACCTCGACCTTGGCGTCGTGCTGCCAGGTGCCCTTCATCTTGAAGGGGCCGTTGCCGATCGGGGCGTCCTCGAAACCGTCCTTGATCACACCGGGGCTGGAGAAGGCGGCCTGCGGCAGCGGGTAGAACGCGGTGTAGCCCAGGATCGTCTTGAACTCGGTGTACGGCTTCGCCAACGTCACGGTGAAGGTCAGGTCGTCGACCTTCTTGAGCCCGGTCATGGTCTTGGCCTTGGGCTCCGGGGCCTTCTGCGGGCCCTCGCCGTCCGGGTCCTTCGACTGAAGGTCGTCGTAGCCGGCGACCTTCTCGAAGAAGTAGCTGTTGCCCTGACCGTTCGGGGCGTAGGCGCCGTAGTTCCAGGCGTTGATGTAGCTGTCCGAGGTCACCTTCTCGCCGTTGTGGAAGGTGTAGCCGTCCTTCAGCTTGATCGTCCAGACCACGTTGTCGGTGGACGTCACGGACTCCGCTGCGACCTCGTACGGCTTGTTCTGCGCGTCGTACTTGATCAGCGGGGCGAACAGGGCGGTGAGCACCTGGTTGCCGCTTGACTCGTTCGTGTTGGTCGGAATCAGGTGCTGCGGTTCCGCGATCTGAATCGAAACCGTGGCATTCGGATCGCCGTCCCCCGAGTCGCCGCCGCCGCCACAGGCCGCGAGGCCGAGGGTCGCGGCAAGGGGGAGGGCGGTCCAGGCAGCGAGCCTACGAACCTGCATTGAGCCTCCTCGTCTCCTTACGCTGAGCAGTCGTTCCCATGGCTGGGTGACGCTGAGCAACGCTGGGCAAAGGTAGGTCGTAGCTGGACCTCAGGCCAAACTGGATGATTACAAGTCAATAACGCAGCTGGCTTCCAGCGCTTGCACATGTTCGCTCTGAGCTGCTAAAGAGGCCGAGCTTCAGGTCATGTGCTGATTCGGGCAACCCGGATCTACCGTCATGAAACAGGACCACTTCCGGCGCGAAGTTCTCCGACTGTCGGCTGGGCGAATGATCCTGATTGCGCCCTCCCGGCTGATCCGAATTGTGGACAACCCCACAAGTTCTCACTCAGAGTGACTAAGAACACGGTTACAGATAGTTAACATACGGTGCCAGTCGGGCGGCTGACCGGTAGCTGGCCGAGTGGCCGACCCGGGCACCCGACCAGGCGGGTGCCCGACCACCGGGGGGCGCCTCGTGAGACGATCTGGCTGTGACGGCCACCCTCCTCGACGGCAAAGCCACCGCGGCACACATCAAGGACGAACTGCGCAGCCGGGTCAAGGCGCTGGCCGAGCGCGGCATCGTGCCGGGGCTGGGCACCGTACTGGTCGGTGAGGATCCCGGCTCCCAGGCGTACGTCAACGGCAAGCACCGGGACTGCGCCGAGGTCGGGATCGCGTCCATCCGCCGGGAACTGCCCGCCGACGCGACCCAGGAGCAGGTCGACGCGGTGGTCGCCGAGCTCAACGCCGACCCGGCCTGTCACGGGTACATCGTGCAGCTGCCGCTGCCCGCGCACCTGGACACCCAGCGCGTACTGGAGATGATCGACCCGGACAAGGACGCCGACGGCCTGCACCCGGTCAACCTGGGTCGGCTCGTACTCGGTTATCCCGGTCCGCTGCCCTGCACCCCGCGCGGCATCGTGGAACTGCTCCGCCGGCACGACGTGGCGCTGCGCGGCGCCGAGGTGGCGGTGGTGGGCCGGGGCAACACCGTCGGTCGTCCGCTCGGCCTGCTGCTGACCCGACGCAGCGAGAACGCCACCGTGACGCTCTGCCACACCGGGACCCTGGACCTGGCGGCACACACCCGGGCGGCCGACATCGTGATCGTGGCGGCCGGCGTGCCGGGGCTGCTCACCGCCGACATGGTCAAGCCGGGCGCGGTCGTGGTCGACGTCGGCATCACCCGGGTGATCGGCGCGGACGGCAAGGGGCGCTACACCGGGGACGTCGGACCGGAGGTCGCCGAGGTGGCCGGGGCGTTGGTACCGATGCCGGGCGGGGTGGGCCCGATGACCCGGGCGATGCTGCTCACCAACGTGGTGGAGCGGGCCGAACTCGAGCGGGAGCGCGCCGAGCGGGGCTGAGCCGGCCACGAAGGATTCCCTTCACGGAGGCCGACCGGAAATCCGGACACTCGGTCCCGGAGGTGCCTCCGGAGGATGGGCGGGGCGACCGGCCCGAGTGTGAGCGGCGCCGGGCAAATCCGCCCCTGGCCAGATCCGAAGACTCCTGACTGATACCGTCCGGAAATAACCCGACCGGTATCAGAGAGTGGGACGACCATGGGCAAAAAGGTCACCGTCGTCGGCGCTGGCTTCTACGGCTCCACGACCGCGCAGCGCCTGGCGGAGTACGACGTCTTCGACACGGTCGTGATCACCGACATCATCGAGGGCAAGCCCGAGGGCATCGCGCTGGACCTCAACCAGTCGCGCCCGGTCGAGGGCTTCGAGACCACCGTCGTGGGCGTGACGACGGGCAAGAACGGCGAGGGTTACGAGCAGATCGAAGGCTCCGACGTCGTGGTGATCACCGCCGGGCTGCCCCGTAAGCCGGGCATGAGCCGGATGGACCTGCTGGAGACGAACGCCCGGATCGTCCGCCAGGTTGCCGAGAACGTAGCGAAGTACGCGCCGAACGCCGTGGTCATCGTCGTCTCCAACCCGCTGGACGAGATGACCGCGCTCGCCCAGCTCGCCACCCAGTTCCCGAAGAACCGGGTGCTCGGCCAGGCCGGCATGCTCGACACCGCCCGGTTCACGAACTTCGTCGCCGAGGCGCTCTCGGTGCCGGTGGCCTCGGTCCGGACCCTGACCCTCGGCTCGCACGGCGACACCATGGTGCCGGTGCCGTCCCGCAGCACCGTCGACGGCAAGCCGCTGCGCGACGTGATGCCGGCCGAGAAGATCGAGGAACTGGTCGTCCGGACCCGCAACGGTGGGGCCGAGGTCGTCGCGCTGCTGAAGACGGGCTCCGCCTACTACGCCCCGTCGGCCGCCGCCGCCCGGATGGCCCGGGCCGTGGCCACCGACTCCGGCGAGGTCCTGCCGGTCTGCGCCTGGGTCGACGGCGAGTACGGGATCGCCGGTGTCTACCTGGGTGTGGAGGCCGAGATCGGCCGCGAGGGCGTTCGGCGGATCGTCGAGACGCCGCTGGATGCCGACGAGACGGCGAGCCTGCTTGCCGCAGCCGAGGCCGTCCGGGCCAAGCAGGGCGACATCGCCAACATGTAACCCGGTTGGGTGGTTAGGAAGGGCCCCTTCTTATACAAAAAACGATAAGAAGGGGCCCTTCCTTACACCCGTGGGCTGGTGGTTGGAGTCTCCTGGCTGGCCACCGAGATGCCCGGCTTGCCGGCGAGTACGACGAACTCGGCGGCGGTCCGGACCGTGGCCGTTGGCGCCCAGACCGTGTCGACCAGTCGGAGCGAGTTGAGCATCCGTTCCGGGGTCACGTCGCAGACGACGTACCCGCGCTGGTTGTCGATGTACTTCCAGTGCGGGCTCTCCGCCATGATCGGGTCGTACGTCCGGTGGAAGGCGGCGGTGTCCGGGTTGCCGCCCGAGGTGATCGACGTGCCGGTGATCTCGGCACCGACCACCGGTGAGGCCGGGTCGTCGAAGTCCGGTTTCAGGTCGCAGACCCAGGTGCAGTGCCGGTCTCCGGTCAGCACGACGGGATTGTCCACCTGGCCGGAGCCGAAGAACTCCAGCAGCCGACGCCGCTGCGTCCGGTACCCGTCCCAGTTGTCCAGGTCGAACGTCTGCGCCGGTCCGGCCTGCCGGTCGTTCGAGGCCCACATCACCTGGTTGGCCAGCAGGTTCCATCGGCTGCCGGACGAGCGCAGCCCGTGCACCAGCCAGCGCTCCTGCTCCGGCCCGGTCATCGACAGGTCGGGACTGGCGGCGTCGGCCAGGCTGGCCGGCTGGTCGCTGCGGTACTGCCGGGTGTCCAGCACGTGCATGCTGGCCAGGTTGCCGAACTGGAACCGCCGGTAGAGCCGCAGGTCGAGGCCGCGCGGCAGGGCCGACCGGCGCAGCGGCATGTGCTCGTAGTACGCCTGGAGAGCGGCCTTGCGCCGGGCCCGGAACGCCTCCGGAGTCTGCAGGTCCGGATCCTGCGGGATCTCGTCGGCCCAGTTGTTGTCCAGTTCGTGGTCGTCGAGGGTGACGATCCACGGGAACGCCCCATGCGCGCGTTGCAGGTCGAGATCGGTCTTGTACTGGGCGTGCTGGTTCCGGTAGTCGGTCAGCGAGTACGGCTCGTCGGTGCCCTGATGCACCCGGTACGCCGCCGGATTCGGCCGGTTCTCGTAGATGTAGTCGCCGAGGAAGGCGACGAAGGCGAGGTCTTCCTCGGCGAGGTGCTGGTGCGCGGTGTAGGCGCCGGCCTGGTAGTCCTGGCAGCTCGCGAACGCGAACCGGAGCCGCCGGGGCCGGGCGTGCGCGGCCGGGGCGGTCCGGGTCCGGCCGACCGGCGAGACCTCCTGGCCAACCCGGAACCGGTAGTGGTAGTCGCTGTCCGCGCTCAGTCCGGAGACCTCGACGTGCACCGAGTGGGCCAGGTCGGGGTGGGCAAGCGCGGTGCCGCGGCGGCGCACCCGCCGGAACCGCTCGTCGGAGGCAACCTCCCAGTGCACCGGCACCGGCCGGGCCGGCATGCCGCCGCCGAGCAGTGGCTGCGGGGCGAGGCGGGTCCACAGCACCACGCCGTCGGGCAGGGGGTCACCCGACGCGACGCCGAGGGTGAACAGGTTGCCGGGCAGTGGTCCGCCGGCGCTGGACGGGATGTGCGCGGCGGCGCCGTCGGGGGTCAGCAGCATCGGTCCGACCACGATGCCGGCGGTCGCGACACCGGCCGCCGAGACGAAGCGTCGGCGGCTGAGCGGGTACGGGAAAGTCATGTGCTCGATGGTCGTCAGGTAGGGCGAACCGCACCACCCGCGACAATCGACCTGAAGCAGTACTACAGCGGAACGAAGGGTGTACTCAGGTGCGGGGTGCCGAGCCTGGCTCCCGGCCGGCCAGCCAGCTCGCCGAGAACCCGTTCCCGGGACCGCCGGGCCTCCTCCGCATCGTCCTCGTGGGCGTACGGCAGTTCGGGCGCTACCAGCTGCACCATGTGCACCAGCAGGTCGCCGCTGAGCAGCAGCGCCCCAGCGGTAAGGAAGGGCCCCTTCTTATCGCTTTTCGTAGAAGAAGGGTCCCCTGTTAACCGGTCAGCCTCGACCAGCACGGACTGGTGGCCGGGGGTGTGGCCCGGGGTGGAGAGCACTCGTACGCCAGCGGCTAGTTGTTCGTCGCCGTCGACGGCGCTGAGCTGACCGGTCGCCAGGAGTGGGTCGAGGAGATGCTCGGCCAGGCCGGGGGCGCCGTGCCGGCGGATGGTGTCGATTTCCGCCCGTTGCAGCAGGTAGCGGGCGTTCCGGAAGTACGGGGTCGGCGGGTTCCCCGTCACGGCCCAGCCGATGTGATCGGTGTGCATGTGGGTGAGCACCACCGTGTCGACCTGATCCGGCGAGATTCCGGCGGCGGCCAGTTCGGCGGGCAGCCGGCCCGGCACCGGAGCCCAGCTCTTCGCCGGGGCGTCGGCCGGTCCGACGCCGGTGTCGACCAGGATCACCCGACCATCGCCGCCAGCGTCGGTGCCGTTCTCCGTGCCGTTCTGCGCGCCGCCTTCCGTGCCGTTCTGCGCGCCGCCCTCCGCGCCGTTCCCCGGGTTGCCGTCGAACCGGATCGCGAAGCATCGGAACGGCAGCCGCCACTGCCCGTCGGCGGTCACCGCGGCCGCGTCGCGTTCGTCGGCGAGTCGCCAGTGTTCCGGGCTCGCGGTGGGGAACGCCTCGGCGCGGGGCTGGAAGAACAGTCCCTCGGCATCCGGCAGCGCGATGACGGTGGCCCGACCCACGGAACAGCTGATCATGGCGGGCAGTGTACGGGCCCTCGGCGCGCTGCAGTACGCTCGTACTGCTAGAGAGCATGTGTCCCGGAGAGGAGCGCCGGCCGATGGCGAAGATCAAGGTTACGAACCCGGTTGTGGAACTCGACGGCGACGAGATGACCCGGATCATCTGGAAGCAGATCCGCGAGCAGTTGATCCTGCCGTACCTCGACGTCGACCTGCACTACTACGACCTGTCGATCCAGTACCGCGACGAAACCGACGACCAGGTCACGGTCGATGCCGCGAACGCCATCAAGCAGCATGGTGTCGGCGTGAAGTGTGCCACCATCACCCCGGACGAGGCCCGGGTCGAGGAGTTCGGCCTCAAGAAGATGTGGCGTTCGCCGAACGGCACGATCCGGAACATTCTCGGCGGCGTGGTGTTCCGCGAGCCGATCATCATGTCCAACGTGCCGCGGCTGGTGCCCGGCTGGACCAAGCCGATCATCATCGGCCGGCACGCGCACGGCGACCAGTACAAGGCCACCGACTTCGTGGTGCCGGGACCGGGCACGGTGACCCTCACCTACACCCCGACCGACGGTGGGGCCCCGGTCGAGATGGAGGTCGCGAACTTCGCTGGCGGCGGCGTCACGATGGGGATGTACAACTTCGACGACTCGATCCGGGACTTCGCCCGGGCGTCGCTGCGGTACGGCCTGGACCGTGGATACCCGGTCTACCTGTCGACGAAGAACACCATCCTGAAGGCCTATGACGGCCGGTTCAAGGACATCTTCGCCGAGGTGTTCGAAAGCGAGTTCAAGGCCGAGTTCGACGCCGCCGGAATCACCTACGAGCACCGGCTGATCGACGACATGGTGGCCGC
The DNA here is from genome assembly GCF_015690345.1 of Plantactinospora alkalitolerans. GTDB lineage: Bacteria > Actinomycetota > Actinomycetes > Mycobacteriales > Micromonosporaceae > Plantactinospora > Plantactinospora alkalitolerans. The sequence continues at coordinate 20,069 of NZ_JADPUN010000404.1, forward strand.
CGCGCTGAAGTGGGAGGGTGGCTTCGTCTGGGCCTGCAAGAACTACGACGGTGACGTGCAGTCCGACACGGTGGCGCAGGGCTTCGGCTCGCTGGGCCTGATGACGTCGGTGCTGATGACCCCGGACGGCCGTACGGTCGAGGCCGAGGCGGCACACGGCACGGTCACCCGGCACTACCGGCAGTGGCAGAAGGGCGAGAAGACCTCGACCAACCCGATCGCGTCGATCTTCGCCTGGACCCGGGGTCTGGCTCACCGGGGCAAGCTGGACGGCACGCCCGAGGTGACCCGGTTCGCGGAGGCTCTGGAGCAGGTCTGCGTGGAGACCGTCGAGGGCGGTCAGATGACCAAGGACCTGGCCCTGCTCATCTCCCGGGACGCCCCGTGGCTGAGCACCGACGAGTTCATGGCCGCGCTGGACGGCAACCTGGCCAGGAAGCTCGCCGCCTGACGTTCCGCCATCCGCGATGTTGACGACTTGTGGTCGTTCCGATGACGACAAGTCGTCAACATCCACGGACACCGCCTCGGGTGACGTCCAGGTGCGACCGATTTCTACCGTTACCACCCTTCGGGCAGCCTCGTTGGACAGGGTGGACGTGATGCCAGTCGCGTCCAGGAAGACCGGTCCGGTCGAGGCCGCCGCGAGAGGCCCGTACCGGTAGGACGGTCTTCCCGGCTGTTGCGCACAGCCGGCCGTCCCTTCCCTGCGGGGGGCCCTGTCCCGGGCCCCCCGCGCCCTCGTTCTGGGCGGCGCACCCGCCGGCATTTCGACCACTCGACCGGTGGACCACTCGACCACCATGGTCACCGCGGCGCGGGCGACCGTCGGATCGGGCCCGCTCCCGATCGGCCGGCTACTCCTCGACCCTGAACTCCTCGACCCTGAACTCCTCGACCCCGAACTCCTCGACCCCGAACTCCTCGACCCCGAACTCCTCGACCCTGCACTCCTCGATGGCGGACTACTCGATGGCCGACTCCTCGATCGCGCCGAGGACGACGGTCCCGTCGTCGGTGACCCGCCAGCCCGGGTTGTGGGCGACCTCCCACAACACCTCGTTCGGGTCGGCGAAGTATCCGTGGTAGCCGCCGAAGGCGGCCTGCCGCCCCGGCTTGACGATCCGGGCCCCCGCGTCGCGGGCCCGGCCCAACACCCGGTCGACCTCCTCGGGGCTGTCGACGTTGTGCGAGAGGGTGAATCCACTCGGCGCGGCCGCGAGTCCGGACCCGGCGTCGATGTCGGCGAGGAACGCGTCCGCGTCGAAGAGGCCGAGCACCACGCCCGGGGCCAGCTGAAAGAAGATGATCTCGTCCGGTACGTCGAGCGTCGGCGACCAGCCCAGACCGTCGACGTAGAACCGTCGGGCCGCGTCGAGATCGAGCGTCGCAACCGTGATGAAATGAACCCGTTGCTCCATGAACGTATATTTTGTCAGCCCGGCTCGGTGGGACTGATCCGGCCCGCTCAGCCGTTGTCGCTCCGGTTGCCGCCGTCGTCCGTGGTCCCGGACGGTCCCAGCGGTCGGTGCTTCGCACACTGTCGGTCGGCCGCCTGGAAGGCCTCGGACCTCGGGTCGAGGTCGGGGCCGCCCTCGATGCTGATCCCACCGTTCTCGTCGGGGTCCGGGAACTTCGGTACGCCGTTCGCGCGCATGCATTTCGCGTACTCCCGGGTCTGCTCCCGCGCCGCCGGGTCCACCTTCACCGGCTCACCACCGTTGGGCAGGTGCTGCTTGCACTTCTGCTGCGCCGCGTCGACCTTCTGCCGATCCGTACCCTCCGGCAGCGACAGGCCGACCGCACCGCCGTCGAACTCCGGGTCCGGGTACTCCGGCACGCCGTTGGCGCGCATGCACCGGGCGAACCGCAGCAACTCCTCCTGCTGGCCCTGACGGTCTTTCGGTTCCGGACTCGCTCCGGTGGCGCCGGTCGCACTGCCACCCGCGGTGGCCACCCCGTCGCCGCCGTCGTCGGCCGGGCCGCAACCGGCCATGGTTACCGTCAGGGCGAGCAGCAGACCGAGTACCAGCCTCGTCCTTCTCCGCATCGTCGTCCACCTCCTGCTGTCCGGGCCGGACGGGGTCGCCGGCCACCGGTGGAAGTAGAACCGGACCGACCTTTCCCGGCCGTCACGGAAAAGGTTGACGCCGAGGTGACCCGGACGGAAAAGGTTGACGCCGAGGTGACCTGGACAGAAAAGGTTGACGCCGAGGTGACCCGGACAGAAAAGGTTGACGCCGAGGTGACCTGGTCCGGATCACCATGGAGACATGCGGATCCTGCTGGTCGAGGACGAACGGCTGCTCGCCGACACGGTCGCCCAGGGGCTGCGCCGGGTCGCCCACGCGGTGGACGTGGTGCACGACGGCGGCGAGGCGCTGGAACGGATCGGCGTACACGATTACGACGTGGTGGTGCTCGACCGTGACCTGCCGGTCGTGCACGGCGACGAGGTGTGCCGGGCGATCACCCGACAGGCATCCCCGGTACGGGTGCTGATGCTCACCGCCGCCGCCGAGATCGACGACCGGGTCACCGGACTGGCCCTGGGCGCGGACGACTATCTGCCCAAACCGTTCGCGTTCCGGGAACTGGCCGCCCGGGTGAGCGCGCTGGGCCGGCGGTCCCGGTCGGCCGCGCCGCCGATCCTGGAACGCGCCGGGGTACGCCTCGACCAGCACCGCCGCGAGGTCTACCGCGACGGCCGGTACGTCCCGTTGTCCCGTAAGGAGTTCGCGGTCCTCGCCGAACTGCTCCGCGCCGACGGTGCCGCGGTCTCCGCCGAGCAGTTGCTGGAGAAGGCGTGGGACGAGAATGCGGATCCGTTCACCCACGCGGTGCGGATGGCGATCCTCAAACTGCGACGCAAGCTCGGTGATCCTCCGCTCGTGGTGACCGAACCGGGAGTGGGGTACCGGATCCCGTGAACCGGATGTCGTCCACGAGGCTGACCATTCGGGCCCGGCTGACGCTGGTCTACGGCGGACTCTTCCTGCTCGCCGGGCTGTTGCTGCTCGGGGTGACGTACGCCCTCGTCTCGCAGCGGCTGCCCGACCGGCCGTCCTTCACGGTGTCGGGGTCGCTGTCGGGGTCGGGGTCGGCCGGTGCCCGGCAGACCGACCCGGGACTGGTGAACGGCCAGCAGACGTCGCCACCAGCGCGGTCCGGTGATGCCGACCCGCCGTACCCGGCGGGGAATCTGGAACAGGTGAACCGGGCGGCCGTCGAGACGCGGCAGGACGCCCTCGACGCCCTCCTCACCCAGGGCGGGATCGCTCTGGGTGTGGTGGGTGCCGCCGCGATCGCCTTCGGCTGGCTGATCGCCGGCCGACTGCTCCAGCCGCTGCATCGGGTGACCGAGACGGCCCGACGTATCGCCGGTGCCCCGGACGCCGATCGTGGCCTGCACGAGCGGATCGCGTTCACCGGTCCACCCGACGAGATCAAGGAACTCTCCGACACCTTCGACGTGATGCTGGAACGGCTCGACCATGCCTTCGACAGCCAACGGCGGTTCATCGCCAACGCCTCGCACGAACTGCGTACGCCGCTCACCCTGAACCGGACGTTGCTGGAGGTCGCGGTGGACGCCGACACGGCGTCCGTGGAACTACGCCAGCTTCGCACGACGCTGTTGGCGGTCAACGCCCGGCACGAGCGGCTGATCGACGGGCTGCTCCTGCTGGCCCGGTCCGAACGTGAGGTGGCCGACCGCGCCTATCTGGACCTGGCGGACGTCGTGGAGCACGTGGTCGCGCAGGTACCGCCGGGCCCGGTCGCCGTACACGTCGAGGCGGCCGAGGCACCGGTCACCGGCAACTCCGTCCTGCTTGAGCGGCTGGTGCAGAACCTGGTCGAGAACGGGGTACGGCACAACGTCCCGCAGGACGGCTGGGTACGGATCAGCAGTGGCGCCGGGCCGGACGGTACGGTCGTGCTGCGGGTCGCCAACACCGGGCCGGTCGTACCCGGGTACGAGGTGCCGAGGCTGTTCGAGCCGTTCCGTCGGCTCGTCACCGACCGGCTGGCCGCCGGCACGCCCGGTGCGGGGCTCGGACTGTCGATCGTCCGGGCGGTCGCCCTGGCGCACGGCGGCACGGCGCACACCGAACCCCGCGACGGTGGCGGCCTCGTCGTCACGGTCAGCCTGCCGGCCGCCGCCTGACAGTGTCGTCCGAGAGCCGGGCGACCTGTCGGGCCAGCCGGGCGACCTGTCGGGCCGGCGGGTCGACCTGTCGGGCCAGCCGGGCGCGGCCCGCCAGGCCAGCCCGGCACGGCCCGTCAGATCAGCCGGGCGCGGCCCGTCAGGCCAGCCGCTGGAACTCGGTCAGCCCACCGTTGAACAGGAAATCGACGGTCTGGGTCAGCGCGATCGCGATCAGGTCCCGGTGGGGGTCGTTGAACCAGGACGTGCCGTAGCCGCCGTCCCAGCCGTACCGGCCCGGCACCGGAGACGCCTCGTCCGACCCGGTGCTGACCGCCAGGCAGTAGCCCCAACCCTGCCCGTCCAGCACCGGCCCGCCCCCGGCGATCTGCTCCGGCGTCAGGTGGTTGGTCGTGATCAACTCGACGGAGCGTTCCGACAGCAGCCGCTCACCCCGGTGGACCCCCCGGTGCAGCAGCAGCCGGGCGAACGCCAGATAGTCGTCCGCGGTGGAGACCAGGCCGGCCGCGCCGGACGGGAACACCGGCGGCTCGGCCCACTCGCCCGGTGTGGAGGACTTCTGCTCCGTCAGCGCACCGGTCTCCGGGTCGGTCGCGTAGTAGCCGGGCAACCGGTCGAGGTCCTCGGCAGGCAACGAGAAGCCGGTCTGGGCCATGCCGAGCGGCTCGAAGATCCGGGTCCGGAAGTAGTCCGGCAGCGACTGCCCGGCGGCGCGGGCGACCAGGACCCCCAGCACCAGCGCGGCGCTGTCGTACTGCCACCGCTCGCCGGGCTGGTGCAGCAGCGGCAGCGTCCCGAACTGTCTGATCCACTCGTCCGGGTCGTGCGGCGTACGCGGGTCGGGCGGCCCGATCCGCAGTTGCCGCTCGCGGGCCGCGGTGACGACCGGGTACGGCGGCTGGAAGCTCGGCTCGAAGATCAGGCCGAAACCCATCCGGAACGTCAGCAGGTCCTCGACAGTGGTCGGACGACGGGCCGGGACGGTGTCGTCGAGCGGGCCGTCGACCCGGCGCAGCACGGCCTGGCCGGCCAGTTCCGGCAGCAGACGGTCGATCGGGTCGTCGAGGGCGAGCCGGTCGTCCTCCACCAGCATCATCGTGGCCACTCCGAGCACCGGCTTCGTCATCGAGCCGATCCGGAAGACCGTGTCGCGACGCATCGGCGCGGTGCCGCCGAGGGTCAGCGTGCCGATCGGGTCGACGTGGACGTCGTCGCCTCGGGCGACCAGGGTGACCAGGCCGGGCAGTTCGGCCGCGGCCACCCGGGCCGCCATCGCCGTGACCAGTCCGCGTGCACCTGTCGGGGTTGTCGAGTGGGCCATGGCGGCAGCCTAGCCAGCATCCGACAGATTGGTCCTGATCGCCTCAGGCGAGGTCCCGCAACATCTGGGCCGCCCGCTCCGGCGGGATGTCGTTGATGAAGACGCCCATCGCCGACTCCGACCCCGCCAGGTACTTCAACTTGTCCGCCGCCCGCCGGATGCTGAACACCTGCAGATGCAGGTGACCCAGGCCCGGCGCGGCGTGCACCGGCGCCTGGTGCCAGGCCGAGATGTACGGCAGCGGCCGGTCGAAGAGCGCGTCGAGGCGGCGCAGCAGGTCGAGGTAGAGCGGTCCGAAGGCGTCCCGCTCGGCGTCGTCCAGCCCCGGGATGTCCGGCACCGGCCGGTGTGGAGCCAGATGCACCTCGAACGGCCAGCGGGCGGCGGCCGGCACGTACGCCGTCCAGTGCTCGTTCTCGGCAACCACCCGGTCCCCGGCAGCCCGCTCGGCGGCGAGGACGTCCGCGTACAGGTTCCGTCCGCCGGTACGTTCCGCATGCCGCTGCGCCGCGGTCAGCATCGCCCGGCTGCGCGGTGGCAGGAACGGGTACGCGTAGATCTGACCGTGCGGGTGGTGCAGGGTGACGCCGATCTCCACGCCCCGGTTCTCGAAGCAGAACACCTGCTCCACGCCGGGCAGCCCGGAAAGCGCGGCGGTGCGGTCGGCGAGCGCCTCCAGTACGGTGCGGACCCGGGCCGGCGCAAGGGTGCCGAACGAGGCGTGATGGTCCGCGGTGAAGCAGACCACCTCGCACCGCCCCGCCGCCGGCCGGAGCGCGGTGTACGGGGTGACCTGTCCGGGCGGGTCTCCGGGCCGGTCGCTGAAGGACGGAAAGCGGTTCTCGAAGACCACCACGTCGTAGTCGTACGCCGGGATCTCGCTGTGGCGGTCCGGAGTGGACGGACACAGTGGGCACTGGTCGGTGGGCGGCAGGAAGATCCGGCTCTGCCGGTGGGCGGCGATCGCCACCCACTCGTCGACCAGCGGGTCGTACCGCAGTTGCGAGGCGGGTGGCGGCGGCGGCAGGTCCCGCCGGTCCGGCCCCTCCCGGACCGCGTCCGACCGCTCGTCGAAGTAGATCAGCTCGCGCCCGTCCGCGAGCTTCACCGACGTACGCCTCATGCCGGGCCGAGTCGAGGGGTTCCGCTCGCTCATGCCACCTCCCCGCCTCGTCCGTTCATGCCGCCAGCTCGCAGATCAGTAGTTCGGTGACCTGGGCGGCCAGGGCCTCCCGGGCCGGTTCGGGCAGGCGGGCGTCGGTGACCACGGTGTGCGCCTCGGCCAGGTCGGCGAACGAGGAGATGCCGACGGTCGCCCACTTGGTGTGGTCGGCGAGTACCACCAGCCGGTCCGCCGAGGCCAGCAGTGCCCGGTTCGTCTCGGCCTCGGACAGGTTCGGCGTGCTGAAGCCGGCCCGCTCGCTCATTCCGTGTACGCCGAGGAAGACCAGGTCCAGGTGGAGCGACCGGATCGCCGCGACCGCCACCGGCCCGACCAGCGCGTCGGACGGTGTGCGTACCCCGCCGGTGAGCACCACCGTCTGGTCCGGGCGCCCGGACCGGTGCAGGATCTCGGCGACCGGGATCGAGTTGGTGACCACGGTCAGCGCCGGTATCCCGGTCAGCCGGTGGGCGAGTTCGGCGGTGGTCGTACCGGCGGAGAGCGCGACCGCCATGCCCGGGGTGACCAGCCGGGCGGCCTCCCGCGCGATGGCGGCCTTCTCGGCCCGCTGCCGGACGGACTTGGCCGCGAAACCCGGCTCGTCGGTCGAGCCGGGCCGGGCCGTGGTCGCTCCGCCGTGCACCTTGGCCAGCAGGCCGCGTTCGGCCAGCGCCTCCAGGTCACGCCGGATCGTCATGTCGGAGACGCCGAACTCGGCGGCCAGTTCGGTGACCCGGACCCCGCCGGCGGTGCGGACGCGGCCCAGGATCGCCTCCTGGCGTTGCTGGGCCAGCATCAGTGTCTGGCTCCGGCGGGCGGCTCCGCGCCGGCTTCCCTTCCGGCGAGCACGGTGACGCCGTGCGGTTCGACCCTGGTCGGGCCGGTCCACCGGACGCCGGTGAGCAGGTCGACCCCGGCCGCGTCGACCTCCGCCGGCTGGTCGCCGTGGTTGAGCAGGAACAGGTACGACCGTCCGTCCGGGTGCCGTCGCCGGATCGCCTCGATGCCGGGTACGGGTACCTGGGTGGGCCGGGCACCGGCGGTGTCCGCCACGGTCGTCAGCAGGCGACCGAGCGCGGCGTCGTCCAGTCGGGTCCCGAGATACCAGGCCGGTCCGCCGGCACCGGTCCGCCGGGTGATCGCCGGACCACCCGGAACGGGCCCGTCGGCGTACCGGGCCAGCACCTCGGCGTCCGGTGTGGTCAGCGCCTCCGTCCAGACCGTCGCCGTGGCGCCGTCGTCGAGTCGTACCGTGCCGGCGGTGGGCAGCGGAAAGAACTCCTCGACCCGGATGCCGAGCAGTTCGGCGAAGGCGCCGGGCAGCGGGGCCGGCCGGACCTGGTCATGCTCGTCGACCAACCCGCTGTACGGGCCGACGACCAGGGTGCCGCCGGACCGGACGTACCCGGTGAGGTTGTCGATCCCCGCGTCGTCCACCGCGTAGAGCGCCGGGGCCAGCACCAGCCGGTAGCCGCTCAGGTCGGCGCCGGGCCGGGCGAGGTCGGCGGTGATCCCGGCCCGCCAGAGCGCGCTGTGCCAGCGCCGGATCTCGTCGAACGCGACCATGTCCCGGCTGGGCTGGTTGACCGCCTCCTGGGCCCAGACGCTGCCGTAGTCGAGCAGTACCGCGACGTCCGCCTCGGTCCGGGAGCCCTCGATCTCGGCCAGCGCCCGCAGGTGCCCGCCGAGTTGGACCACCTCGCGCCAGATCTTCGAGTCGGTTCCGGCGTGCGGCAGCATCGCCGAGTGCCACTTCTCCGACCCGGCCCGGCTGGCCCGCCACTGGAAGAAGAGCGCGCCCTCCGAGCCCCGCGCCACGTGTGCCAGCGCGTCCCGGACGAGCTGTCCGGCCGGCTTGGCCAGGTTGCGGGGCTGCCAGTTGACCGCGCTGGTGGAATGCTCCATCAGCAGCCACGGGCCACCGGCCAGCGACCGGCTCAGGTCGGCGGCGAAGGCGATCTGTGCCGGTGGTTCGAGCGGGTGCTCACCGAGCAGGTAGTGGTCGTTGGAGAGCAGCCGGTCCGGGCCGGTGAGTTCCCGGCCCCAGTCCCAGTGGTCCAGGTCGACGCAGCTCGCCGTCATCAGGTTGGTGGTCACCGGTACGCCGGGGGAGAGCCGGTGCAGCACGTCCCGTTCGGCGGTGAAGCAGGCCAGGTGCTCGTCCGAACCGAACCGCCTGAAGTCCAGCACCTGCCCGGGATTCGACGAGGTCGGAGTGGCCCGGGGCGGTTGCACCTGCGCCCAGTCGGTGTACGTCTGCGACCAGAACGCCGTACCCCACGCCGCGTTGAGGCCGTCGAGGTCGCCGTACCGGTGCCGGAGCCAGCTCCGGAACGCCTCGGCCGAGGTGTCGCAGTAGCAGTGCGCGTTGTGGCAGGCGTACTCGTTGTGCACGTGCCAGACGGCCAGCGCGGGATGGTCGTGGTACCGCCGGGCGAGCTGCTCGGTCAGGGCCAGTGCGGCCTGCCGGTACCCGGGGGAGCTGGCACAGATCGCCTGCCGGCTGCCGTACGTGAGTCGTCGACCGTCGGCGTCCACCGGCAGGGTCTCCGGGTGTGCGTACGAGAACCAGGGCGGTGGCGAGGCGGTGGCGGTGGCCAGGCAGACCTTGATCCCGCCGGCGTGCAGCCCGTCCATGATCCGGTCCAGCCGGTCGAAGGCGTACCGCCCCGGGGCCGGTTCCAGCCAGGCCCAGGCGAAGACGCCGACGGTGACCAGGTTGACCCCGGCCTCCCGCATCAGCGCGACGTCCTCCGGCCACACCTGCTCGGGCCACTGTTCGGGGTTGTAGTCGCCGCCGTAGCTCAGGCCGTCGATGCCCGGCACCAGACTTCCCACACCGCCTCCAACGCGCTCGCACGCAATCCAACAGATACGCACACTAGCGCTCGGGTGGGGGTGTTAAGAAGGGGCCCTTCCTATGCAGAAAGCGATAAGAAGGGGCCCTTCCTTACACCTCAGGCGGGTTGGAGGCGGGGTTCTGCCCAGCCGGTTTCCGTCAGGCGGGTGAGGACTGTGCGGATGCAGTCCTCGACCGGAAGGTCGGTGGTGTCCAGCACCAGGTCGGCGTCGGTCGGTTCCTCGTACGGGTCGTCGATGCCGGTCATCCCGGTGAGCTGACCGGCCCGGGCCCTGGCGTACAGGCCCTTCCGGTCCCGTTGCTCGCAGACCGCCAGCGGGGTGGCGACGTGGACGAGCAGGAACCCGGCACCGGCGGCCCGGGCCATCTCCCGGGCGGTGGACCGGGCCCGGGCGTACGGGGCGATCGGGCAGCAGATCGCCAGGCCCCGGTGCCGGGCCACCTCGGCGGCGACCCAGCCGATCCGGCGAACGTTCAGATCGCGGTCGGCCCGGCCGAAGCCGAGGCCCGCGGAGAGTTCCCGCCGGACCACGTCGCCGTCGAGCAGGGTCACCGTCCGGTCTCCACTTTCCCGCAGCGCGTCGGCCAGGCCCCGGGCGATCGTCGACTTGCCCGAGCCGGAGAGCCCGGTGAAGAAGACCACCAGACCTCGGTGCCGACGGGGTGGCCGGGCCCGGGTCAGCTCCTGGGCCACGGCCGGCGGGGTGTGCCATTCGGGCAACGGGAAGCCCCGGTCGAGCAGGTCGTCGATCTCTTCCTGGCTCAGCGCCAGTCGCCGGTTGCGGGGCGGGATGTCGTCCCGCCACCGCCACTGGCCGTCCCGGTTGTCGTAGGCCAACTCGCGCGGCACCAGCATCCGCAGCCCGCCGCCGGTGAGCATCTCGGTGGTGGAGAGGACGTGGGTCACCCCGTAGGCGCGGGCCACCCGGGCCCGGAGCAGTGCGTCCCAGACCTCGTCGCCGCGTCGGGCGATCGGCACCGCGACGATGGTGGCGGGCGGCATCCGGTCACGCGCCCCGAACACGCTCCGCACCAGTACCTCCGGCGACAGCCCGTCCGGACTGCCGTCGGCGACCGGGATGATGATGAGCAGGTGGGCGGCGAGCGTCCGGACCGCGTGGGCGATCTGCGCGAGCTGGGGGCGGTGCAGCGGCCGGTCGGCGATCACCCCGAGCACCCGGCCCGGCGGCAGCAGTTCGCGGACCTCGCCCGGCGCCCGGCGCAGCCGCTGGAACGGGCCGTGCCCGCCGTCGCCGATCCGACGGACCGGACCGCCGACGCCGTACGCGCCCTGCCGGTTCGGCCAGAGGTCGGTGACCTCCAGCAGCGCGATCGGCGCCCCCTCCGGATCGGTGAGGACCAGTCCGCGCTCCGCCGGATTGGCCAGGTCGAGGCCCTTGGTCAGCTCGGGCGGGATCTGCAGGGTCACCGGTACCGGCCAGGGAGTGGCGTTGGCGAGTCGTCCGCGCCGGGCCACCGAGGCCAGATCGGCGCGACCCATGAAGCCGTCGAGCGGGGCGTACGCCCCGGAGAGCAGCAACTCCAGGTCGGCCAGCTCAAAGGGACGCGGCGTGTACGCCGGAGCGTCACGCAGCAACTCGTCGGGCAGCACCCACCCGTTGCTCATCGCACTCCCCACTACCCCGCCGGCCCACAGTTTCCCAGCCTGCCGCTGATCGGTCGAGACCGCCACTCCCGATTGGACGCCCCGATCGGCAACACCGTATTCGATCAGTGGCCACGAGGAGATTACCCAACCGAGGGAAGATCGGAAGCGCCGAATGACGGGGCAATCCGGATCGGTGGCCCGAGGCACCGGGTTGGCTGGTTTTGTCCGTCCGGCCGGGCCGGATCAGGGGCGCCCGCAAAGGATCAGGGAACCCTCAGGGTCCGTCCCGGACCCCCTGCCGGGCCTCCGGGCTCTAGGGTGGCGACGTGACGCTGATCGCGACCCAGTCGCTGACCAAGACGTACGGCAATCAGGTGACCGCGTTGTCCGACCTGACGGTCACCGTAGAGCCGGGAATCGTCGGACTGGTCGGCGCCAACGGGGCCGGCAAGTCGACCTTCATCAAGATCATGCTGGGTCTGCTCGGCCCGAGCGGCGGGCAGGCCCGGGTGCTCGGGCTCGATCCGACCGTGGACGGGCACGAGGTCCGGACCCGGGTCGGCTACATGCCCGAGCACGACTGCCTCCCGCCGGACCTGTCGGCCGCCGAGTTCGTCACGCACATGGGACGGATGAGTGGGCTGCCCCGGACGACCGCCCGGGAGCGCGCCTCCGAGACGCTGCGGCACGTCGGCCTCTACGAGGAGCGCTACCGGCAGATCGGCGGCTACTCGACCGGGATGAAGCAGCGGGTCAAGCTGGCCCAGGCGCTGGTGCACGATCCGGACCTGCTGCTGCTCGACGAACCGACCAACGGGCTGGATCCGGCCGGTCGGGACGCCATGCTCGCCCTGATCGAGCGGATCGGCACCGAGTTCGGCATCTCCGTACTGGTCTGCTCGCACCTGCTCGGCGAGGTCGAACGGATCTGTGACGCCCTCGTCGCGATCGAGGGCGGCCGGTTGCTCCGGTCCGCGCAACTCTCCGACATGACGACGGTGACCGAGGTGCTCTCGATCGAGGTCAGCGAGGGCACCGAGGAACTGGCCGCCCGGCTGACCGAGGCCGGCCTGTCGGTACGCGCCGAGGGTCAACTGCTGCTCGTACCGCTGGTCGACGACACGACGTACGACCTGATCCTGACCGCGGTCGCCGAGCTGGACCTGCCGTTGCACCGGCTCGACCAGCGGCGGCACCGGGTCGCGGAGCTCTTCGCCACCGAGCCCACCGAGCCCACCGAGCCGGCCGAGCCGGCCGAGCCGGCCGACCTGGCCGACGCCGGCACCACCACGGGAGGACTCCAGTGACCACGCTCGACGCCCAGCCGGCCGCCCGGCCGACCGGGGTCATCCACGACATCGGCTACCAGCGGTACTCCGGTCCCCGGCTCGGCCGGCGACACATCGTCGGTGCGCTGTTCCTGCACGGGCTACGGGCCGCCTTCGGGCTCGGCCGCACCGCGAAGGCGAAGATCTTCCCGTGGCTGGTGGTCGGGGTGGTCGGAGTCGTCGCCGTGGTGCTGACCGCGGTACGGGCCCAGACCGGCGAGGTGGTGCTGCGCTACGCCGAGTTTCCCGAGGTACTGACGATCCTGATCATCTTCTTCTGCGCCATCGTCGCACCGGAACTCGCCTCCCGCGACCTGCACAGCGGCGTGATGCCGCTGTACTTCGCCCGCCCGCTGCACCGCGCCGACTACGCGCTGGCCCGGCTGGCGTCCCTGGTCTGCGCGACATTCCTGCTGCTGGCCGGGCCGATCACGGTGATGTTCGTCGGCGCCGCGTTCACCGTGGGCGAGGTCGGCCTGGTGTGGGACGAGTTCGGCAGCTACCTGGGGGCGTTGGCCTACGTCGTCGTCCATGCGGTGGTCTTCGGCGCCGTGGCGCTGCTGATCTCGTCCTTGATCCGGCGGCGCGCCATCGCGGCCGGAGCGATCGTGGGTGCCTTCATGCTCACCACCCCGGTCGTGGTGGTGCTGACCCTGATGCCGAATGCGACCGCGAACCAGCTTGCCGGCCTCGCCAGCCCGGTCAGCCTGGTCAGCGGGCTCGGCGACTGGGTGTTCGAGTCGACCGGCGAGGCCGGTATCGGCGGCTACGGCCCGCTGTACGCCATCGTCGCGGTCGCTCTGGTCACCGGTTGCGTCCTGCTGTTGCTCGCCCGCTACCGGAAGGTTGCCTCCAAATGAGCGCGAGAAGCGCGCGTGCCGGAAGCCGGTCGGGAATGAAAGGTCGCTCAGCATGACGAACGTGGACCTCGACGGCGTGTCCCGCTGGTACGGCAACGTGGTGGCGGTCAACGACGTGTCGATGAGTCTCGGCACCGGGGTGACCGGGCTGCTGGGACCGAACGGTGCCGGTAAGACCACGGTGCTGCACATGATGGCCGGGTTCCTCGCCCCCTCCCGGGGCACGGTGACGCTCGGCGGTGAACCCACCTGGCGGAACCCCGCCGTGTACCGCCGGCTCGGCCTGGTCACCGAGCGCGAGGCCGTGTACGACTTCCTCAGCGCGTACGAGTTCGTGCTGGCCAGCGCCCGGCTGCACGGGCTGGCCCAGCCGGAGGCGGCGGCGCAGCGGGCGATCGACCTGGTGGAACTGGCCGACGCCCAGGACCGCCGGGTCGGCACCTACTCCAAGGGCATGCGCCAGCGGGCCCGGGTCGCCGCCGCGCTCGTGCACGATCCCGAGGTGCTGCTGCTCGACGAGCCGTTCAACGGAATGGATCCGCGGCAGCGGATGCACATGATGGAGCTGTTGCACTCGCTCGGCGGTGCCGGCCGGACCATCCTGTTCAGCTCGCACATCCTGGAGGAGGTCGAGCAGGTCTCCGGCACGGTCCAGGTGATCGTCTCGGGCCGGCTCGCCGCCTCCGGCGATTTCCGGACCATCCGGCGGCTGATGACCAACCGGCCGCACGTCTTCGCGGTGCAGTCCAGCGACGACCGGCGGCTGGCGGTCGAGCTGATGGGTCAGCCGTCGGTCAACGGCGTGGACATCGATCGTGACGGGCTGACCGTCAGGGCCGGTGACTACGGCAGCTTCACCCGGGCCCTGCCGAAGATCGCCCTGGCTTCGGGCATCCGGGTACGCCGGCTGCTGCCCTCGGACGAATCCCTGGAGAGTGTCTTCTCCTACCTTGTGGAGGCGTGAGACCGGTGACGACCATCTCCTGGATCACCGCACGCGGTCTCTTCGGCCGCCGGCGGTTCCTGCTGCTGTTCCCGCTGCCGATGCTGCTGGTCCTGCTGGCGGCGATGTCCCGGGCCGCCGGGGTCGACCCGGGTCAGTGGGGATCGCCGATCATCTACGGCCTCGGCCTCGGGGTGGTGCTGCCCGTCATCGCGCTCATCGTCGGCACCGCGGTGCTGGGTTCCGAGATCGACGACGGAACCCTGGTGCACGTCCTGACGAAGCCGTTGCCCCGTTGGCAGATCGTGCTGCCCAAGCTCGGGGTGGCCACGCTGGTCACCGCGCTGACCGCGGCCATTCCGCTCTACGTCGCCGGGGTGCTGGCCAATTCGATCCGGTTCGGGCTGGGGCTGGCGGCGGCCACCGCCGTCGGTGCGCTTGTCTACTCGGCCCTGTTCCTGGCACTCAGCCTGGTAACCCGCCGTCCCGTGCTGCTCGGCCTGGTGTACGTGCTGATCTGGGAGGGTCTGCTCGGCAACGTGGTCAGCGGTACGACGGTGTTGTCGATCCAGCACTACGTGATGACGGTGGCCGACACGATCGCGCCGACGACGTTGCTGGAGGGCAGGGTGTCGCTGCCGGTGGCGATCGTGATGTCCGGTGTCTTCACCATCGGTTTCACCGTGCTCGCCATCGACCGTCTCCGCTCGTTCAGCGTGGCCGGCGAGACGAGCTGACCGGACGGGCCGTTCCGGATCCAGTCCCTCCAGTCGCGCTCCAGATCCTGTCCAGTGCCGGGCGCCATAGTCGGGTTCTTCCGATGGCGGACTCGCCCCATCGGAACCCGACCGAGGAGCTGGCCACATGAGTCGACCCTTCGCCGGATCGAGGTCCGGCATCCCAACCACACTACGACTGGCGGTAGCCGCACTGGTCACGTTGGCAGCGTGCGCCGTCGTCGCGACACCAGCCTCTGCGGCGCCAGCACCGGCGCCGGCACCCGTACCCGCACCTGCCGGCGACCTCGCCGCCGGCAAGGGCCACCCGGTGGCCACGGAGATGTTCACCATCCAGAAGACCAAGCCCGACCTGTCCCGGATGACGCCGTTCAGTGCGTCCAACAAGACCGCCACCGTGTCGCAGTTCAACTGCTACTACGGGTACTACCCGCCGGGCTACTCCATCGACTTCTACTGCTACGTCTACACCGGTGCGATCCAGATCTACCTGGAATGCACCGACCCGCTGATCCGTGGGTACAGCCCGGTGCTGCCGGCACCGGGGACGTACAGCCTTCGCGCCGTCTGCGGACCGCCGGCGGTGTGGTCCTACTGGAACGTCGTGGACGCGTAGCAGGTCGGTCGTCGACGAAGCGGGCCGGGGCGACCGAGCTGACTGCCGGTCGTCCCGGTTCCTGCGCGCCGGGTCCGGCGCCGCGCCGCCCACCAGTTCTGCCGTTCCGCCGGTTCCGGGCGGATTCAGCGACGCCATTCGAGCCAGTTCTGGCCATCCCGGCCCATCCCGGCCCGGTTCGGCGGTCAGCCGGTGTTGCGCATGCCGGCGGCGATGCCGTTGACGGTGGTGAGCAGGGCGCGTTCGAGTGCCGTGCCGTCGCCGGGGGCGCGTCGACCGCCCGGCGCGGTGGCCATGGCCCGCCCGGCGGCTCCCGAGTCGCGGTACTGCCGCAGCAGGGCGACCTGGAGGTGGTGCAGCGGCTCCAGGTAGGTGTCCCGGACGGCGAGCGTACGTTGCAGCACGGGCGAGTTCTCCAGCAGCGCGGGTGAGGCGGTGATGGCCAGCACCTCACGCTTGGTCAGCTCGTACTCCGCCTCGATCGTGTGGAAGATCGGGTGCAGTGGCTCCGGCACCAGGGTCTCGACGTACCGCCGGGCGATGTTGAGGTCGGTCTTGCTCAGCATCATCTCGACGTTCGACAGGAACGTCCCGAAGAAGTGCCAGGCCCGGTGCATCTCGCAGAGGACGTCGAACATTCCGGCCTCGCGGGCGGCGGCCAGCCCGGAGCCGACGCCGAACCAGCCGGGGACGATCTGCCGGGTCTGGGTCCAGCCGAAGACCCACGGGATGGCGCGCAGCCCGCCGAGTCCGGCTCCGGTGTTGGGGCGTTTCGCCGGCCGGGAGCCGATGTTGAGCGCACCGAGCAGTTCGGTCGGGGTGGAGGCCCAGAAGTACGCGGGCAGGTCCGGGTTCTCGACCAGTGACCGGTACGACCGGTACGCGGCACCGGAGACGACGTCCATCGTGGAGTCCCACCGGTCCAGCGCCTCGGCCGGTTGGCGCGGAGTGGTGTGCAGCAGCGTGCTCTGCAGCACGGCGGCCAGGGTCAACTCCAGGTTCTCCCGGGCCAGCGACGGCAGGGTGTACTTGTCGGAGATGACCTCGCCCTGCTCGGTCACCTTGATCTCGCCGTCCAGCGTGCCGTACGGCTGGGCCAGGATCGCCTCGTGGGTCGGCCCGCCGCCCCGGCCGACCGTACCGCCCCGGCCGTGGAAGAGCCGCAGCCGTACGTTGTGCCGGGCGGCCACGTCCCGGAGCGCGCGCTGGGCGCGGTGGATGGACCACTGCGAGGTGGTGATCCCCGCCTCCTTGTTGGAGTCGGAGTAGCCGAGCATCACCTCCTGCACGTCGCCCCGGGCCGCCACGAGCGACCGGTACGCCGGCAGGGAGAGCAGTTCGTCGAGCAGGTCGCCGCCGGCGTCGAGTTCGGCCGGGGTCTCCAGCAGCGGGACGAAGCCGACCCGGGCGCGGCCGGTGTGCACGTCGACCAGTCCGGCCTCCCGGGCCAGCACCACCGCGGCGAGTACGTCGTCCACGCCGAGCGTCATCGAGAT
Organism: Plantactinospora alkalitolerans; assembly: GCF_015690345.1. GTDB lineage: Bacteria > Actinomycetota > Actinomycetes > Mycobacteriales > Micromonosporaceae > Plantactinospora > Plantactinospora alkalitolerans. The sequence continues at coordinate 37,169 of NZ_JADPUN010000404.1, forward strand.
GACGTACGACTCGATGACCTCGACGCCGAACCGCTCCTGGACCTCCCGGATGGTGCCGAAGACGTCGAAGGTTTTCCTGGCCGCCTCGGTCAGCGGGGTGTCCATGGTGGACAGCGGACGGCGTCCGGCCAGTTCCTCGGCGAGGAGTTTGGTCCGCTCGGTACGGCTCAGCGCCGCGTAGTCGGGTACCTCCCCGACCTGGGTGTAGAACTGCCCGAGTACGGCGTGGTGCGCCTCGGCGTGCTCCCGGATGTCCATCGTGGCCAGGTGCGGGCCGAACGCCGCGACCGTCCTGATCGCCGAGGCGAGCCGGCCGACGGCGGTGAGCTGGCCGGAGTTGCGGGCCAGCGAGGCGCGCATCAGTTCCAGGTCGGCGAGCAGGTCGGCGGAGCCCCGGTAGTCCCGGCCCGGCACGTGCGGGGTGCCCTGATTGAGCCGGCGCCGGGTGTTGGCCAGCTTCGCCCGGATGCACCGCGCCTTGAGCCGGTACGGCTCCTCGGCGTTCACCCGGCGGAACCGGGCCGGCACCTCGGGCAGCGCGTCCAGGTCCTTGGCGAGGCTGGCGGAGAGGTCGAGCGACACTCCGCGCAGCCGCCGGGAGACCGAGATCTCGTTGATCAGCGACTCCATCGCCGCCTCGGTGGCCTGGATGCCGTGCTCGTACTGAATCAGCAGCACGTCCCGGGTGACCTGCGGGGTGACGAAGGGGTTGCCGTCCCGGTCCCCGCCGATCCAGGTACCGAAGGTCAGCGGCCGGGCCGTCGGCGCGGTCTCCACGCCGAGTCCGCGCAGGGTGTCGGCGAGGTTGTCGAGCACCTGCGGTGCCGCCTCGGCGTACAGGTCCCGCAGGTAGTAGATGGCGTTGCGGGCCTCGTCGGTCGGATCCGGCCGGTCGAGCCGCAGCTCGTCCGTCTGCCACAGCAGGTCGAGCAGTTCGGCGAGTCGCCGGTTGGCCGGTCCCTCGTCGCTGGCGCCGTACAGGATGGCGGCCGCCGCCTCGGCGTCGAGTTCGTCGGCGACGGCGCGCAGCTTGGAGAGGATCGACCGGCGGGCCGCCTCGGTCGGGTGGGCGGTGAAGACCGGGCGGACGGCGAGCCTGCGGGCGGCCGAGGCGATCTCCTCCGGCGGCACCCCCCGCTCGTGGATCAGCCGGGCGGCCTGGTCCAGCCAGCCGCCGTGCGCGGCCCGCTGCCGGCGCAGCTCCCGGGACCGGTGTACCTGCTCGGTGATGTTGGCGAGGTGGAAGTAGGTGGAGAAGGCGCGGGCCAGCTTGGTGCCGGTGGTCACGTCCATCGCCCCGAGGCGCTGGGCGGCGGCCTCGGCGTCGTGCCGGACCAGGGCGCGGACCTCCTCGACCAGGTCGAGGAGCGGCGGGCCCTCCTGCCGGGCGAGGGTCTGACCGAGGAGCTTGCCGAGCCGGCGGATGTCAGCGCGCAGCGCCGCGTCCGGGCCGTCGTGATCATGCTGGTCGGTCACTGTGCGCTCCTTGATCGAGTACGGAGGACAGCGCTGTCCGACACCGTGGATGTTATCGGCGGCCGGTCGCCGACGCGAACGTGGTCCGCGCCGAACCGATCGCCGCCGCACACCCACCAAGCGTATCCGTCCGGAGGTAAGCGCAGGTCAGCGGAGCGTGCTTGCGCCGGGCCGAACTGCGGCCCGGTGATCGTTAGCTTGCTCACCGGGCCGCCGTCGGCCCGGCCGGCCCGGTCCGCGGTGGCGCCGGTCACCGGTCACCGGTGCGGGGTTGATCACCAGTGACCGGCGCTGACTACCAGGTGATCGTGCAGCGACCGGCGCTGAAGTGGGTGATTGCCGCCATGATCTCCGCTTCCGGCTTGTCGGCGAAGTTGAGCGTCGCGGTGAAGCCGGAGCCGTAGAAGAGTTTCAACAGGCCGGCGTCGACGGCGGTGAAGGCGCCCAGGTTGCTGTCCGCCCGAGGGTCGCGGGGCTTCACCACCACCATCTTCTCCAGGCTCCAGCGCCGCCGCGAGATGTGCGCGATCCCCTCCCAGGGCAGCCAGATCGCCTGGCCCCGGGTGGGGCGGGTCTTGATCCACATGCCCGCCGGGCCGACCGCCATCACGGGGCCGCCCGAGGCGATGAGCCACAGTTGGAAGCCGAGTGGCGCCGCGATCAGCAGCAGCATGCAGCCGAAGAAGGCGAGCGCACCCAGGACGGCGCCGCTGTCGGAGGCACCGGAGGTGTCCGAGTTCAGCAGGCCGACTCCGACGACGCAGATGATCAGGCTGAGCGGCAGCACGGCGACCGCGCCGAGCAGCAGGCCCCGCTTGAGCGCGTTCGGACGTACCACGAACGGCTGGTCCTCCGGAATGCGCTTGGTGGTCGGCGGAGGCGCCGCCGGCTGCCCGGGTGGCTGTCCGTACCCGGGTGGCTGTCCGTACCCGGGCGGTTGTCCGTACCCGGGAGGTGGTCCGTACCCGGGCGGTTGTCCGTACCCGGGGGGTGGTCCGTACCCGGGGGGTGG
>NZ_JADPUN010000019.1 GCF_015690345.1 Plantactinospora alkalitolerans
ATCATGTCGTCGATCTTCACGTACAGTGCGGTCAAGAGGGTGTCCAGGTCTTGCGTCACAACATGATCTTGGATGCCCTCTCCTCATGCCCGGACATCGACCCCAGACTTCGGAACTACTCGTCTAGGCGACGTGCCGTCGACGTCGGGTCCGGGAGGTCAGCCGTACCGGCGTCGCGGTCGGTTCGGGTCTGGCCAGCACCTCGACGTCGAAGCCGGCCCTGGTGAACACCTCGATCGCGTGCTGCTCCTCGGCGGTGAGCAGGGGCTGCCCGGGCGGACGGTCCAGCAGGGCGCTCACCACGCACCCGGAACAGGCCGCCCCCCGAACGGTGCAACTGTCGCAGTCGATGAGCATCAGCCCTCCTTTCGAAGGTGGTGCCGGGGTTGTCGTGATCCGGACACCATCGGTGACATCGACGCTAAGTCACGGGTACGACAAAACCGGAAACCTGTTAGGAGGGGGCCCTTCTTCTACAGAAAGCGATAAGAAGGGGCCCTTCCTTACATCTCAGGAGCGGGCGAGGCGGCGGAGCAGGGAGTCGGCGCCGAGCGGGTAGGCGCCGTGTCGGCGTACCCCGTCGGCGACCTCGCGGTCGGAGGAGACGACGACGATCGGGCGCCCGGGCGGCTCGGCCCGGACGAGCCGGCGGATCAGGTCGTCGGCGGTCTCGCCCTTGCGGGAGAAGAGCACCCGTACGCCGCGCGGGGCCGGTGGCAGGCCGTGCATCCGCTCGGCACCGTCGAAGACGACGGTCACCTCGGCACCGGTCTGCGCCGCGATGCCGCCCAGCCCGGTGATCAGGCGCTTTCGCTGCTGCTCCAGGGACATGTCGCCGAAGCCACGCTTGGTGACGTTGTAGCCGTCCACCACCAGGTGCGCCCGGGGCAACGCCAGCAGTTCGTCGAGCCGGACCGGGTCGTCGGCGTCCAGGGCCCGGGCCGAGTTGGCGGTGGCCGGACGCTCGGCGAAGGCGTCGGCGACGTAGTCGGCCGGCAGTCGGTCGGCGGGGTCCAGGGCCAGCTCCCGACGCAGCCCCACGGCCGCCCGACCGATCGTCTCCAGGAGCAGCCACAGCCGGGCGTCGTCGACCGAGCGCGCTTCCTTGGCGGTCTGTCGGACAGCACCGGCGGTCGCCTCGGCCTCGGCCAGCCGGGCCCGTACCCGACGGAGTTCGGCCTCGTGGTCGGCCGCCGCCCGGCTGGCCCGGCCCTTCTCGGTCGCCAGCAGCTCGGCCGCCCGGCGCTCCCGGGCCTGGGTCTCCCGCAGCGACCGGCCCAGCACCCGGGTCTCCTCGCGCAACTGGCCGAGTTCCTCCCGGAGCCGGGCCACCTCGTCCCGCAGCTTGTCGGCCTCCACCTTGGCCACCGCGCGGTCGTGTTCCGACCGGGTGGCACGCTGCTCCGCCTCGCGGACCAGTTCGGCGACGACCGCGCTGTCGACCTCGGCCCGGACCGCCGCTCCGGCGTCCTCGACCAGCGCGCGCCAGCCCGCCGGCCGGCTGAGGTAGGCGAGGGCCGCGACCTCCACCGGGTCGGCGGCGGCGGGGCTGCCGCCCGAGACGACCGCCGAGCCGAGTTCACCAGCCTCGGCCAGCACCCGGCTGGCCACCCGCTGTCGGAACAGCGGGTCGGCCGCGAGCTGGGTCGCAATCGGCGCTCCACCGAGTCGGGCTCGTCGGTTGGGCGCGAACTTGGCGACCCGGCGCAGCGGTGCCGGCAGTTCGTCGCCGGGCAGGGTCGGCAACGCGGCGGCGGCCAGGCTGACGATCCGCTGCCGGACCGGTTCCGGCAGCGTCGGCTCGGGCTCGCGGTCGACGGGCTCGTCGGACGAAAGTTCGTCAGATCCGGACCCGGGCTCGGGCTCGTCGGCCCGGACCTCGGCGGTCTCGGGCTCGTCGGCCCGGACCTCGGCGGGTCCGGGGTCGACGGATTCGAGGCCGACGGATTCGAGGTCGGCGGGTGGGGGCAGGTCACCCTGGTCGTCGGCGGCGAGGATGTCCTGGTCGTCGGCGGGCGTCGGCAGGTCCGGGCCACCGCCGAAGGACGGTGCTCCGTCCGGTTCGCCCTCGACCGGAGGCCCGGATTGGGGTGTGTCGGGAGCCGCGTCCCTCACTGTGCTGCCGCCGCTTCCGGCGCGCGTGGTCTCCGCCGCCCCCTCGGTGAGGCGGTGGTCGGACGGTTCGGCGCGCGGCATGTCGCCAGTCTCCCACCGACACCCTATGGATTGCCGAACACCTCAGATGATCTCGCCTCGTCGGTCCCTGCTAACCGGGACGGACGAGACGGAAGTGTCGTACGGGGCACTTAACCTGCCCGCCGTGGTCCAACCAAAATATGTCCAGGGCACGCTGGACGGCCTTCCGGCCGGCGAGTCCCTGCCGGACGGCTGGCCGACCGACGCGTTGGCGCTGAGTCAGACCACCTTCGTGGTGCTCGACCTGGAGACCACCGGAGGCGCTCCGGACGGCGGCGGGATCACCGAGATCGGAGCGGTCAAGGTACGCGGCGGCGAGGAACTGGGCGTGCTGGCCACCCTGGTCAACCCCGGCGAGCCGATCCCGCCGTTCATCACGGTGCTGACCGGGATCACCCAGGCGATGCTGCTTCCGGCCCCACCGATCGAGCAGGTCCTGCCGAGCGTCCTGGAGTTCCTCCACGGCGCCGTACTGGTCGCGCACAACGCCCCGTACGACGTCGGTTTCCTCAAGGCTGCCTGCGCCCGGCACGGTTACACCTGGCCGAACCCGCGGGTGCTGGACACCGCCGCGCTGGCCCGCCGGGTGCTCACCCGCGACGAGGTGCCGAATCGCAAGCTCGGCACCCTGGCGGCCTTCTTCCGTACCCCGCACCAGCCGAGCCACCGGGCGCTCGACGACGCCAAGGCGACCGTCGACGTCCTGCACGGGCTGATCGCCCGGCTGGGCGGGCACCGGGTGGAGACGCTGGGCGACGCGATCGAGTTCGCCCGGGCGGTCACCCCGACCCAGCGCCGCAAGCGGCACCTGGCCGACGGGCTGCCCCGGGTGCCCGGGGTCTACATCTTCCGGGCCGCCGACGACCGGCCGCTCTACGTCGGCACCTCCGGGGACATCGCGACCCGGGTACGCAGCTATTTCACCGCCTCCGAGAAGCGGGCCCGGATCTCCGAGATGCTGGCCGCCGCCGAGCGGGTGGAGGCCGTCGAGTGCGCGCACACCCTGGAGGCCGAGGTCCGCGAGCTCCGGCTGATCGGGGCGCACGCCCCGCCGTACAACCGGCGGTCCAAGTTTCCGGAACGGGTGGTCTGGCTGAAGCTGACCTCGGAGCCGTATCCACGGTTGTCGGTGGTCCGGTCGCTGGGGCCGGGCGACGATGCCTATCTGGGCCCGTTCAGCTCCCGGCGGTCGGCCGAACTCGCCGCGGCCGGGATGCACGACGCGGTGCCGTTGCGGCAGTGCACCCCCCGGCTCTCGGTCCGGACCACCAGCCCGGCCTGCGCGCTGGCCGAGCTGGGCCGCTGCCCGGCACCCTGCGAGCACCGGATCTCGGTCCCGGAGTACGAACGCCAGGCGGCCGCCCCGGTCCGCACCGCCATGGTGGACGATCCGCAGATCCTGGTCGATGCGTTGCTCGCCCGGATCGAGGCGCTGGCCGGCGCGGAGCGTTACGAGGAGGCGGGGGTGGTCCGGGGCCGCCTGGTCGCGGTGCTCCGGGCCACGGTGCGGATGCAGCGGCTGGTGGGGCTGACCCGGATCGAGGAGTTGGCCGCCGCCCGACGGGCCGCCGACGGAGGGTGGGAGATCGCGGTGATCCGGCATGGGAGGCTCGCCGGAGCCGGCACCGCCCCGCCCGGCGTACCGCCTCGGCCGGTCCTTGACCTGGTACGGGCCACCGCCGAGACGGTGCTGCCCGGCCACGGCCCGGTCCCCAGCGCCTCGGCCGAGGAGTCCGAGCGCATCCTGTCCTGGTTGGAACGACCCGACACGCGGCTGGTCGAGACTTCCACCGGTTGGGCCTCCCCCGCCAGAGGCGCGGCCCGGTTCCGTGACCTGCTGGAGCGGGCCGAGGCGGCGGCGCGGGGACAACTCCCGACCGAACGCACATAAGCAAGTGACCGATCGGATGACGTTCACTCCTTTAGGCTGTTAGAGAAGTGCAGTCCTGCCCGATTTCGGGGTTTGCGTTCGTCTGCCGGGTACGACGGCGGTGGCGAGCGGCAGGCACCGGAAGGCGGGCGGTGAGTGAGGAGGTGTCTCCGCGTGGACCTCGACGCCGGCCACGGCGCCGCCCTGGGGAGCGCCCGACCGTCCGAGATCACGCTGAGCAAGCGGCTACGCTCGCTGCTCTCCTGGCCGTCCGCTGAGGACGATCCGGTCACCTATCTGGTCCGGGCCCACCGTGCCGTCCATCCGAGCGCTGACGTCAGCGTTCTGCGCCGTAGCTACGCCATCGCGGAGAGCATGCACCGGGGGCAGTTCCGCAAGAGCGGCGAGCCGTACATCACCCACCCGCTCGCGGTGGCGCAGATCTGCGCCGAGCTGGGCATGGACACGGTCACCCTGGTGGCCGCGCTGCTGCACGACACGGTGGAGGACACCCGCTACACCCTCCAGGCGCTGACCGGCGACTTCGGAGCCGAGGTCGCACACCTGGTCGACGGGGTGACCAAGTTCGACAAGGCGTTCTACGGCAAGGCCGCCGAGGCCGAGACGATCCGCAAGATGATCATCGCCGCCGGCAAGGACGTCCGAGTGCTGATCATCAAGCTCGCGGACCGGCTGCACAACATGCGCACACTGGACGCCCGCTCGATGGCCTCCCGGGCCCGGATCGCCGGGGCCACCCAGGAGGTACTGGTCCCGCTCTGCGACCGGCTGGGCATCCAGGCCCTCAAGCGCGACCTGGACGACGTGGTCCTGCGCCACCTCGAACCCGAGGCGTACGCCCGGATCGAGGAACACGTCAACAGCCGGCCGGGCTGGGCCGGCTATCTCGACGACGTGGTGGGCCAGGCCCGGGTGGTGCTCCGGCGGGACAAGATCGTGGCAGCGGTCAAGCCCCGACCCCGGCACTACTACTCGATCTGGAAGGACACCGTCGCCCGCGAGCAGGACATCCCGTTCGACCTGCCCCGGATCGTCATCGTGGTGGACGGGCCGGACACCGACTGCTACGCCGCGCTCGGCACGATCCACGGTCTCTGGCGGCCGGTCGCCGGACGCTTCAAGGACTACATCGCCGCGCCGAAGAACAACCTCTACCGGTCGCTGCACACCACGGTCATCGGTCCGGGTGAGCGCACCGTCGAGGTGCTGATCCGGACCAAGACGATGGACCGGACCGCCGAGTACGGCGTCGCCACCGACTTCCGCTACCCGAAGGCGGCCAACGACTCGGCCAACAGCGCCGACCAGCTCGACTGGCTGCAACGGGTGCTCAACTGGGAACGGACCACCACCGATCCGGCGCAGTTCCTCCAGTCGCTGCGCTGCGACCTCGCCGAGACCCAGATCCAGGTCTTCGCCGAGGGCCGGCAGGTCGTGCTCCCGGCCGGGTCCACACCGGTCGACCTGGCGTACGAGCTGGGACCGCGCCGGGGCGACCACTGCCTCGCCGCGAAGATCAACGGCAGGCTGGCCCCGCTCTCGTCCCAACTGGACGAGGGCGACGTGGTCGAGATCTTCAGCGAGACCGACGCACACACCGAATTCGACCTGACGGTCGCCCCGCCGGGGCCCCGCAGGGAGTGGCTCGGCTTCGTCAAGTCGCCGCAGGCGCAGATGCAGATCAGCCGGTTCTTCGCCGAACACCAGGAGCCGGCGATCTCGATAACCGACAAGGTCCGGCTGGGTCGGGCAACGATCGGGCTGACGCTGCGCAAGCACAACCGTGGGTTGGCCAGCGATCTGCCGCTGCGCCGGCTTGCCGAGGAGCAGGGCTATCCCGATCTGGAAACCCTGCTGGTCGCCGTCGTGGACCGTACGATCGAGCCGGACGCGGTGGTCGAGCAGCTCATCGCCATGGTCGACCACCAGGAATGAGTCGGGCGTGCCCCGGGTCACCAGGCGCACCGGTACGACCTCTAGCCTGGTCGCGTGACCGCCCGCCGCTCGCCGACGCGTGCCATCGGCTACAAGATCTTCTACCGCCTACCCCTCGGAGTGCGCCGCCAGTTGGTCCGGCTGGCCGTGCCGAAGTACATCGTCGGCGCGGTCACCCTGGTCCGTGACACCGAGGCGGCCGAGCCCGGACGGCTGCTGCTGCTGCGCCAACCGTCGGGAACGGGTTGGACACTTCCGGCCGGTCTACTGCAACGCCGCGAGACACCGCTGGTCGGCGCCGCCCGGGAACTGCACGAGGAGACCGGCATCCAACTGCCGTTGGAGGAACTCCGGCCGGCGGTGCCGAACGCCGTCGTGCATCTCAAGGGCTGGGTCGACATGGTCTTCGAGGCCCGGGTTCCGGCCTCGACCACGGAACTGGTGGTCGACGGCGCCGAGGTGTACGAGGCCGCCTGGCACCGGCTGGACGAGTTGCCCCGGCTGAGCACCGCGACGGCCCGGCTGCTCGCCCACTACGGAATGGGTCCGCTCGCCGAGCCCGGCCCGACCGACACCCCACCACCGGCGTGAGTCCGGCCGCCACCCCCGGGCCCGCCCGGACGGCGGATGGTGTCTGCGCCGTCGTACTGGCCGCCGGGGAGGGCCGCCGGCTGCGCCCGCTCACCGAACACCTGCCGAAGGCACTCTGTCCGGTCGGGAACGTGCCGCTGCTGGACCGGGCGCTGGGCCGGGTGGCGGCGCTCGGCTTCGCCGGTCCGGGCACGGTCGCGGTGAACGCCTGCTACCTGGGTGAGCAGGTGGTCCGGCAGGTGGGTGACCGGGCGTGGCTCTCGGTGGAACCCGGCGACCCGCTCGGCACGGCCGGCGGGCTGGCGAACCTGCGCGACTGGATCGACGGTCGGGGCGTACTGGTCGGCAACGCGGACGCCTACCTGGCGGATCCCGCCGCGCCGCCGGGTCCGGACATCGCCGCCCTGCTCGCCGGCTGGGACGGTCGGACGGTACGGCTGCTGGGTCAGCCGGTCACCGGTCCGGCTCGGCCCGGCGACTTCGGCGGGCACCGGTTCGCCGGGTTCTCGCTGTTGCCGTGGGCCTGGATCCGGGACCTGCCGGCCGAGCCGGCGGAACTGGTTCGCGCCGTCTGGCGACCGGCCGAGGCTGCCGGCGCGCTGGAGGTGGTCGGCTTCTCGGGCACGTACCTCGACACCGGCACCCCCGCCGACTACCTGGCGGCGAACCTGCACGCGGCGGCCGGCGGCAGCCTGGTCGACCCGACCGCCGAGGTGAGCGGCGACTACCGGAACACGGTGATCGGCGCGGGCGCCGTCGTGCGGGGCACGGTCGAACGCTGTGTGGTCTGGCCCGGTGCGGTCGTACACCGCGACGAGCGGCTCACCGACGCGGTACGTGTCGGCGACGACCTGACCGTCCCGGCGCTGGCCGCCGCCGCACCGGGCCGGTAGCCCTCCGGCCCGGCCAGGGCGGACGACCTGCCCCGTGCGCAGGTGCCCCGCCCGGACAGCATCTAGCATGGGCGGGCAGCCAGCATCCGGCACCGATCCACGGCTCCCGGCCACCGCCGGGGACGGGATGCGCCAGCGAGTACGTCGACGAGAGGAGTGTCCCGGTGATCACCGCGATCGTACTGATCGACTGCGCCACCGACTCGATCCCCGAGGTGGCCGAGACCCTGGCCGCCGTCCCCGGGGTCAGCGAGGTCTACTCCGTCGCCGGCCACGTCGACCTCATCGCGGTGGTGCGGGTACGCGAGTTCGAGCAGATCGCCCAGGTGATCGCCGGACGCATCTCGAAGGTGCCCGGCGTACTCGGCACCGAGTCGCACATCGCCTTCCGCGCGTACTCACAGCACGACCTGGAAGAGGCGTTCGCGATCGGCCTTCCCGGGTCGGACTGAGCGCTTCCGGTCGGGTCGTGCTGCTCTGGCCCGCGATGGGGGTACGCGCCAGCTACTACCCGCCGTTCGTCGGAGCCGTACTCGATCGCCTGAAGTCCCGGATCGACGGCCGGACCCGTCTGCTCGTCGGACACTCGCTCGGTGGACAGGCCGCGCTGCTGTACGTCGCGCTGGACGGCGGGGAGCAGGTGCGCTCGTCCGCGCCGGTCGCCGCCCGGGTCGCGGCGTTCGCCGCCAAACTCCCCGCCCGATGGCACCCGAAGGAGCCACCCGGAGGAGCATCCGGGGCGGTACGACGACGGGTCCCCCGGCACAGCCGGAGGACCCGTTCCGTTGCCGTCGTACGGCTGTGGGCTAGCTGATTGTCGGGCCGGGCGTCACCGGCGTACCGCTGCGCGCCGGGCTTCCGGAGCTGACGCCCGGGTTGGGCGCCACGGTGGTGCCGCCCGGGATCGGCACGCCCAGGCTCTGGGCCGCCGCCACCAGCGCGTTGTGGTGCGCCTGGAGCACCGGGGCCGCCTGCTGCGCCACCTGCTTGGCCGACGGGTCGGAGCCCTGGGTCAGTTCGGCCTGCACCAGCTGCATGGCCTGGGTGTGGGCGGTCAACTGGCTGGTGATCCACTGCGTGTCGAAGTCAGCGCCGCTGACGTTCTGCAACTGATTCATCACCGCCTGCTGCTCACTGGTCACCTTGTTCGGCAGGGTCAACGCTCCCGACGAAGCGACGCTCTGCACCTTCTGATCCAGTTGGGTGTGATCCGTCACGAACCGCCCGCCGAGGTCCTTGACCTCCTGGCTCGTCCCCTTCTGCTTCGCCAGGTTACCGGTCGCGATCTCCGCGAGGTTGACCTGGTGGATCGACTGCAGGAACTGCCTGTCCTGCGCCGACAGCGCGCTGGACGGCGTCGCGGACGGCGTCGCCGACGGCGCGGCGGCGCTGTACGCGGCCCCGGCCGGCGCGAGGCCGATTACCACCATCGAGACGAGCACACCCAAACGTTTGACGACCAACATGTTGGTTCCCCCCTCCGTCGCTGAACTTCGGGGGTACCCGGTTGACCGGCGGACACGCGGATCGATCGCGCCGACATCCGCCGCGTTCGGCATGATCCCGCAAGCACGGGTTCGGGCGACGCCGAACGCCCGGTTTGCCGCTCGACCCGGCGGGTAGGCCCAGTCGGCGGGTCCGGTCGACCGGGATCGAGGAGCTGGTCGACCGGGCCGAGGACCTACTCGTCGGCCTTCGCGGCCTTGGCCACCGTGATCCAGCGCTCCAGGGTGTCGGCGGCCGAACCCGAGTCGATCGACTCCGCCGCGCGCCGCAGCCCGGTCCGCATCGCCGGCAGCAGGCCGCCCTCGAATCCCGCCTGGGCCGCCAGCGCCGCCGCCGTGTTGACGAGCACCGCGTCCCGGACCGGACCGGGCTCTCCGGCCAGCAGCCGGCGGGTCACGTCGGCGTTGAAGCTGGCGTCGCCACCCCGCAGATCGCCGGGTGCCGACCGGGCCACCCCCAGGTCGACGGCGTCGGCCACGGTCTCGGTGACCTTGCCCTGGTGGGCGATCCACAGCCGGGTCGGCGCGGCGGTGCTGAACTCGTCGAGCCCGTCCTCGCCCCGCATCACCAGCACCGAGTCGCCCCGCCTCGCGAACACCTCGGCGACCACCGCCGCCATCCGGGTGTCGAAGCAGCCGACCGCGCCCTTCCCGGGCCGGGCCGGGTTGGTCAGCGGGCCGAGGAAGTTGAACGCGGTCGGGACGCCGAGTTCCCGCCGGGCCGTACCGGCGTGCCGGAAGCTCGGGTGGAACCGGGCGGCAAAGCAGAAGCCGATGCCCGCCTCGGTCACGCACCGGGCCACCCCGGCCGGACCGAGGTCGAGCGGGATCCCGAGGAACTCGAGCAGGTCGGCGGCGCCGCACGAGGAGGAGGCCGCCCGGTTGCCGTGCTTGACCACCCGTACCCCGGCGCCGGCCACCACCATCGCGGTCATGGTGGAGATGTTGACGGTGTGCGCGCGGTCGCCACCGGTGCCGACCACGTCGATCGCCCCGGCCCGCAGTTCTTGCGGCAGGTCCACCAGGACGGCGTTGGCGAGCATCGTCTCGACCAGGCCGGCCAACTCCGACGCCGTCTCCCCCTTGGCCCGCAGGGCCATGGCGAAGCCGGCGATCTGGACCGAGGTCGCCGACCCCGACATGATCTCGCCCATCGCCCACGCGGTGTCCGCCGTGGAGAGGTCCTCGGCGCGCAGCAGCGCGGCGAGCAGGTTGGGCCAGGTCCGTTCCCCCATGCGGGCCTCCCGAGCGGGGCGGGGTGGTTGGCGGTGTGTGTTCCCGGTACGCCCTAGGAGAGCGCGCTGGCCCCGCTGGCGCGGGCGCGCAGCAGGCCGGCCACGGTCTGGCCGGTGGTCACCGGGTCGAGCGGGTGCACGAGGGTGGCGTCGACCTGTGCGTAGGCCGCGAGCCAGCGATCCGCGGCGCGGGCGATCACCAGGCAGGTCGGCGGGGCATCGTCGCGATCGTCCTTGATCTGTCGGGCGATGCCGAGGCCACCGGTCGGGGTCGCCTCGCCGTCGAGCAGCACCAGGTCGATCTCGTAGTCGTCGACCAGCCGGATGCACTCCTCGTAGCTGGCCGCGTCGACGAACTCGACGCGAAGGTCGGTCGCGGGCCGGGTGCCGACCGCGAGCCGCATCCGGTCCCGGACCTCCGGGTCGTCGCTGTAGAGCAGGACGGTGTATTGACGATCGCTCATCGGTCGCTGGGCTCCCACCTCGTAGCTGCCCGCTGATCGTACCGGTCCGGTCCGGAAGCCGACCGGCCCGCCCGGCCCGGGGGCCGGGGCCGCCCAGATCCCGGGACGTCGGGTCCGCCTCGGCGTCCGGCGGGAGCCCGGCGTTACACCGAGGTGCCGGCGGCGCGTTCCCTGGCCTCCTGGCGGTCCAGTTCGCGGTCCACCCGGCGGGCCTCCCGCTCGGACTGGCGCACCCACTGCATCACCAGTACGCCCAGCATGGTGACGCTGACGAACTCCCCGCCGGCCCACAGGATGCCGCCGGCGGCCTTCTGGTCGCTCCACGGATCGGCCCAGCCCAGTGCCAGGGACGGGTACCAGTCCCCGCCGAACAGCGTGGTGCTCTGCATCACGGTGAGTCCGAGCACGGTGTGGAACGGCACGGAGAGCACCATCAGCAGGGCCCGGGCGGGGTACGGCCAGCGTCCCGGCAGCGGGTCGAGCCCGACCAGCGGCCAGAAGAACAGGCAGCCGGTGAGGATGAAGTGCGCGTGCACCAGTTCGTGGCCGAGCGGGTTCTCCAGGGTCCACCGGTAGATCCCGGAGAAATACAACACGAACGGGTTGACCACGAACAGCGCGTACGCGAAGAGCGGGAACGTGACCACCTTCGCCACCCGGCTGTGCAGTACGGCGAGCACCCGTCGCCGGGGCGCCTTGCCGAGGGTCCGGAGCGCCAGCGTGACCGGGGCGCCCAGGGCCAGGAAGATCGGCGCGACCATGGACAGCACCATGTGCTGCACCATGTGCACCGAGAGCAGCGTGGTGTCGTACGCGCCGAGCCCGGTCAGGGTCACGGCCGCGATCCCACCGAGCCCGGGGCCGAGGAACAGCACGGTACGCAGCGGCGGCCAGCGGTGGCCCCGGAGCCGGAGCCGGTGCACCCCGTAGAGGTAGCAGCCGGCGGCGAGCACCAGCCCGACGGCGAGCCAGCTGTTCAGCGTGGCGTGGGTGAAGATCGTGGAGATGGTGAACGGCGTCGTCTCGGCGCCCCCACCGGCGAGTACGTCCGGGGCCGGGGGCACGGCGGACGCGGGACCGGGATCGACGTGCAGCACGCTTTTCAGGCTAGGCCAGACGAACCGGGCGGGGCACGTCACCCCGTCCGACAAGGTGATTAGGCCACCCCGACGATCGCCGATGCCGATCAGGGGCAATAATGACCGCGTGACTGCGGCCTCAGCCATTGACAAGAGCCGGATCCACTCGCTGACCCGACCGAACATGGTCAGCGTCGGGACGATCGTGTGGCTCTCGAGCGAACTCATGTTCTTCGCGGCGTTGTTCGCGATGTACTTCTCCATCCGGGCGGCAGCGCCCGAGCAGTGGGAGAAGCACACCGAGGTGCTCCAGATCCCGTACGCGACGACGTTCACGGTGATCCTGGTGCTGTCCTCGATCACCTGTCAGGTCGGTGTGTTCGCCGCCGAGCGGGGGGACGTGCACGCGCTGCGGCGCTGGTTCACCATCACGTTCGTGATGGGCCTGATCTTCGTGCTGGGCCAGGTCAACGAGTACCGGAATCTGGTGCACGAGGGCGTGAAGATCAACGGTGACGGCTACGGCTCGGTGTTCTACCTGACCACCGGTTTCCACGCGCTGCACGTGACCGGCGGCCTCATCGCCTTCATCATCTTCATGATCCGCACCACCATGGGCCGGTTCACCCCGGCGCAGGCCACCTCGGCGATCGTCGTCTCGTACTACTGGCACTTCGTCGATGTGGTCTGGATCGCCCTGTACGGCATGATCTACTGGCTTCAGTGATCTTGGTGCTGTCACGTTTCGCCCCGATGCCCCGTCCCTGAGACAAGGTCGAGAAAACCGTTAAGGACACAGGCCATGACTTCTGACACCCCCGGCGGCGACCGCTCTGGCGGCCTGCTCTCGCGGCTGCGCCGCGCGCGGTCGACGCCGCGCGGCAAGACCCGCCGGCGACTGGGCGCCGCGGTCCGGCTGCTGGCCGCACTGATCCTGGCCGGTGGCGCCTACACCGTTTTCGCGCCTGGTCTGCAGGCGCAGGACACCCCGAAGCTCACCACGGCCGCGCAGGAGGGCAAGTCCCTCTTCGACACGAGTTGTGTGTCCTGCCACGGCCGGAACGCACAGGGCGTCGAGGGGCGTGGCCCGAGCCTGATCGGCGTCGGCGCCGCCTCGGTGGAGTTCCAGGTGGGCACCGGCCGGATGCCGCTGGCCCGGCAGGAGGCCCAGGCCGAGGCGAAGCCCCCGGTCTTCAGTGACGACCAGACCACCCAACTCTCCCAGTACGTGCAGGAACTGGGCGGCGGCCCGCAGGTTCCGCCGGGCGAGAACCTGCACTCCGGCGGGAGCATCGACGAGGGCGGCCGGCTGTTCCGGATCAACTGCTCCTCCTGCCACTCCTTCGGCGGCGGCGGCGGCGCGCTCTCGTCCGGCAAGTACGCCCCGGACATCAAGTCGGCGAGCGACCGGCAGATCTACGCCGCGATGCTCACCGGCCCGCAGAACATGCCGGTGTTCGGCGACAACCAGCTACGGCCCGAGCAGAAGGCCGACATCATCGCGTACGTCCAGCAGACGTTGGCCGAGGACCGCGACCCGGGCGGACTGAACCTGGGCCGACTCGGTCCGGCCACCGAGGGTATCGCCATCTTCCTGGTCGGCATGGTCGCGCTGATCTTCGCCGCGCTGTGGATTGCGGGGAAGTCATGAGCACCCGGACGGACGGACACGCGCACGGCGCGACGGGCGACGCGATCGACGTCAACGACCCGCAGGTGTCCCGCTTCGACATCGTCCGCGAGGGCGCCCGGCGCGACGACATCGAGATCGTCCACTACGAGGCGCAGTTCCCGGTGCCGGGTACCAAGGCCGAGCGTCGGCTGACCCGGACCCTCACCGGCATCTTCCTTCTCGTCGGCCTCTTCGCGACAGCGTTCGTGGTCGCGTACATCTGGTGGCCGTGGGAGTACAAGCCCGGCAGCGGCGCCGGCAAGCTCTACACCCCGGTGCTCGGCCTGACCCTCGGCCTGGCGCTGCTCGGCATCGGCTTCGGCATCCTCGCCTGGGGCAAGAAGCTGCTGCCGAAGGAGGTGTCGATCCAGGACCGGCACATCGAGCCCGCCAGCGACGAAGAGCGCAAGATCACTGGTAACACGCTGCTCTACATGGCCGACGAGCTGGGAGTACGGCGTCGCCCGCTGCTCGGCATCTCACTGCTGGCCGGGCTGGCCCCGGTGGGCGCGGTCGCCGCCGCCCCACTGATCGGTGGCCTGATCGAGCAGCCGCACAAGAACAACCAGTACTTCACCACCGGCTGGCACCCGAAGGACGGCAAGCTGATCCACCTGACCCACCACGACGGCACCCCGGTACGCCCGGAGGACGTCAGCCCCGGTGGTCAGATCACCGTCTTCCCCGGTATCGAGGGCGGTGCCACCAACGAGCACGCGGACTCCCCCGTTCTGCTGATCCACCTGCGGGAGGGTGACGCGAGCGAGGCTCGGGCGGCGAACCAGCGAGAAGGCAAGCCCGAGTCGATGTGGAACAACTACATCGCGTTCTCGAAGATCTGCACGCACGCCGGCTGCCCCGCCAGCCTCTACGAGCAGCAGACGAACCGGCTGCTCTGCCCCTGCCACCAGTCCCAGTTCCTGATCACCGACAACGCCCGCCCGATCTTCGGACCCGCGAGTCGCCGGCTTCCCCAGCTGCCGCTGGACATCGAAGAGGGCTTCTTCGTGGCAAAGTCCGACTTCACCGAGACCGTCGGGCCCGACTTCTGGGAGCGGCCATGAAGCGTCGAAGGTTCGACCTGGCGGCGGTGCCAGGCAAGGCGGCCCGGGAGGTCGACGACCGGCTGCAGGTGAACACCCCGCTGCGGTCCCTGCTCAACAAGGTCTTCCCGGACCACTGGTCGTTCCTGCTGGGCGAGATCGCACTCTTCTCGTTCATCGTGCTCCTGCTGACCGGCGTGTACCTGACGCTCTTCTTCGAGCCGTCGCTCCGCGAGGTCACCTACGACGGCAGCTTCGCCCCGCTGCGCAACACGCACATGTCGGCTGCGTACGAGTCCTCGCTGAACATCTCGTTCGATATCCGCGGTGGCCTGGTGATGCGGCAGATGCACCACTGGGCGGCGCTGCTGTTCATGGCGTCGATCATCGTGCACATGATGCGGATCTTCTTCACCGGAGCGTTCCGCAAGCCGCGCGAGCTGAACTGGATGATCGGCTACCTGCTGTTCTGGGTGGGCTTCCTGGCCGGCTTCACCGGGTACTCGCTCCCGGACGACGGGCTGTCCGGCACCGGCCTGCGGATCGCCTCCGCGATCATGCTCTCCATCCCGGTGGTCGGCACCTGGGTCACCACGGCCATCTTCGCCGGCGAGTTCCCGGGTCACATCATCATCAGCCGGTTCTTCATCGCGCACGTGCTGCTGATCCCGGGCCTGCTCGTCGCCCTGATCACCGTGCACCTCGGTCTGGTCTTCAAGCAGAAGCACACCCAGTGGCCCGGCCCCGGCCGGACCAACTCGAACGTGGTCGGCGAGCGGATGTTCCCTCGCTACGCGCTCAAGCAGGGCGGCTTCTTCATGATCGTCTTCGGGGTGATCGCGCTGCTCGGCGGGCTCGTCCAGATCAACCCGATCTGGTTGTTCGGGCCGTACGAGGCTGGCGTGGTCTCGGCGGCCAGCCAGCCCGACTGGTACGTCATGTTCCTCGACGGCTCGACCCGGCTGATGCCGCCCTGGGAAATCAACATCCCGATCGGCAGCGGCTACGTCATCCCGCCGCTGTTCTGGCCCACGGTGGTGCTGCCCGGCATCCTGACCATGGTGCCGCTGTTCTATCCGTTCATCGAGGCCCGCCTGAACCGGGACCGGGAGCTGCACAACCTGCTCCAGCGCCCGCGGGACGTCCCCGGCCGTACGGCCCTGGGCGCGATGGCGGTGTCGTTCTGGCTGGTACTGACGCTCTCCGGCGCCAACGACGTGATCGCGGACAAGTTCTTCATCAGCTTGAACGCGATGACCTGGGCGGGCCGGATCGGACTGATCGTCGTACCGCCGCTGGCGTACTACTTCACCTACCGGATCTGCCTGGGGCTCCAGCAGCACGACCGGGAGGTGCTGGCACACGGCGTCGAGACCGGCATCATCCGGCGGCTGCCGGACGGCCGGTTCGTCGAGGTGCACCAGCCGCTCGGCCAGACCGACGAGCACGGTCACGGCGAACTGGAGTACGTCGGCTGGGTGGTACCCAAGAAGATGAACCGGCTCGGTGCGCTGGGTCCGGCCATCAAGGGCTTCTTCTACCCGATCGAGAAGCCGGTCGAGGCGCCGGTCTCGCCCGGTCATCCGCCGGTCGAGCCGCGCGCCGAGCGCGAGGAGATCGGCAGCGGCGGAAGCCGGTAGCCCGCAGAACAACCACGACCGTGGCGCCCACCGGAACTCTCCGGTGGGCGCCACGGTCGTTTCCGGCCGGGTCACCGGGCCCCGGTCGGCGGCATTCAGCGCTGCGCGAAGGCGAGCGTGGCGCCGAGTCCCGCGAACGAGCCGGCGAAGATCCGACGGAGCCAGTTCATCACCCGGGGCCGGCCGATCACGTGGTCGCGTACGGCGGCGGCGAAGATGCCGTACCCGGCGAAGACGACGAAGGTGACCAGCATGAAGACGCCGCTCAACCCGAGCATCCGCAGCACCGAACCCGGCTGGCCGGCGTCGACGAACTGCGGCAGGAAGGCGAGGAAGAAGATGGTCAACTTGGGGTTGAGCAGGTTGACCAGGATCCCGGAGCCGACGACCCTGATTGCCGAGCGCGGTGCCCGCTCCGCTGCCACGGCGACGTCGCCCCGGTCCCGCAGGGTGGCCCACGCCAGGTAGAGCAGGTACGCCACGCCGAGGTACTTCAGGGCCTGGAACGCCACCGCGCTCGTGTGCAGCAGGGTCGCGAGCCCGGTGATCGTCGCCGCCATGTGCGGAACGATGCCCAGGGTGCAGCCGAGGGCGGCGACCAGGCTCGCTCTGGTCCCCCGGGTGAGGGCGGCCGACAGGGTGTAGATGACGCCGGTGCCCGGCGTGGCCACCACGACGAGCGTGGTCACCAGGAACGCGATGCTCACAGTCCTCCTCCGGTACGGATCGGTTCGTCCCGAGGCTTCCCCTCGGTCGGACCTCACTCTGCCGACACAATGGTCCGATGAGTAGGGCCATACCTGACTCGGATGACCGGTCCATAACCTCCGGGTCCGACTTTCTGCAACTGGACATCGGCGCCGCGCCGGCCGGACGCCGCGCCGAGTGGCTCGCCGACCAGCTCCGGCGGGCGATAGCGGACGGTCGTCTGCCGCTGGGTGGCAGACTGCCGGCCACCCGGGTCTTCGCCGACGAGCTGGGCGTGTCCCGGGGTCTGGTCACCGAGGCCTATCAGCGCCTGGTCGAGGACGGCCACGTCGTCGGACGCGGTCGGGCCGGTACGGTCGTGGTCGCCGCCCCTGCCCCGGCACCGGCCGGACCCGGGGTTCCGCCTCCACCGGACACCGCCTCCGCCGACCCGACGGCGTTGTTCGGTGCCCCACCCGGCAACGACGTCTTCGACGCGCTCCGCGCGACGCCGGCCCGGATCGACCTGTCTCCCGGGGTGCCGGACCTCGCCGCGTTCCCCCGAGCCGCGTGGCTGCGCGCCGAACGGACCGTGCTCGACAACCTCGCCCCCGCCGACCTCGGGTACGGCGACCCGCGCGGCACACCGGCCCTCCGCCTCGCCGCCGCCGCCTGGCTGGCCCGGTACCGGGGCATCAGGGTGGACCCGGCGGAGGTCATCATCGTCGCCGGGGTCGCGCAGGGAATCGGACTGCTCGCCCAGGTACTTCGCAACGAGGGGATCACCGCGATGGCGGTGGAGGACCCGGGATCACTCGGTACCCGGCAACACCTGCGGAACTGGGGACTCGACACCCCGCCGATCCCGGTTGGTCCGACGGGACTCCGGATCGACGCGCTGGCCACCAGCGGTCTCCCCGCGGTCATGCTCACCCCGGCACACCAGTTCCCGACCGGCGTGGTGCTCGGCGGCGAGCCCCGACGCCGGCTGATGCGATGGGCCGAGGCGGGTGGGCTGATCGTCGAGGACGACTACGACGCCGAACACCGGTACGACCGCTCCCCCGTGCCCGCTCTGCGCGCCGTACTGGCCGAACGGGTCTGCTACACCGGAAGCGTCTCGAAACTGCTCGCTCCGGCGCTGCGGGTCGGTTGGCTGCTCGCACCGGCGGGATACCGGGACGCCCTGGTGGCCGCGAAACGGAACGCCGATCTCGGCAACGCCGCGCTGCCCCAGCTTGTGCTGGCCGAGTTGATGACCTCGGGCGCGCTGGAGCGCCACCTGCGGCTGCTGCGGCGACGCCACGTGCGCCGCCGCGACACCATGATCAGGGCCGTCCGGACCCATCTTCCCGGTGCGGCGGTCCACGGCGCGGCCGCGGGCCTGCACCTCATGGTCACCTTCGGCGGGGACGTCGTCGACGTCGACCTCGCGGCGGCCTGCCTCGCCGAAGGGGTGAAGGTGCAGCCGCTGTCCTGGCACTGTCAGCGCCCGTACCGGCCGGGGCTCGTCCTGGGCTATGCCGCCAACCCGTCCAACGAGATCGAGGACGGCGTCGCGGCGCTGGGCCGGGCGCTACGCCACACGGCGGGAACGAGAACGACCCGCCGGCCCGGGTAGGGGCGACGGGTCGTTCCGACGGTGCTGCGCGGACGACGGTGCGGCGCGGACGACTATGCCGCGGACGACGGTGCCGCGGACGACGGTGCCGCGGACGACGGTGCCGCGGACGACGGTGCCGCGAACTCAGTGCTCGGCGGTGCGCCGGGTTCCGCTGTAGTACTCGAAGAGCAGGCCACAGGCGCCGCCGAGCACCGCGATCAGGCCGGTGGCGATCAGCCACCACTGCCAGAACACCAGGCCCAGGCCGGCGATCGTGGCGGCCAGGGCCAGCCCGAACGGCCAGTAGCTACCCGGGCTGAAGAAGCCGATCTCGCCCGCGCCGTCGGCGATCTCGCCGTCCGGCCGGTCCTCCGGGCGCGGGTCGATCCGCCGCGAGACGAACCAGAAGAAGCCGCCGCACATCGAGGTGAGCAGGAAGGACAGCGCCAACGCGACGGTGCCGATCCACTCGACCCGACCGGTTTCGAAGTGCGTCCAGAGCCCGTAGACGATCCCGGCGATGGCCAGGAAGAGGGACACGATGCCGAACAGCCGCCACTCAGACTTCATCTTCGGCTCCTCAGCTTCCCGCGCTCGCGTTACCGAAGTTGTTGACGTCCCGCCGGGTGTCGAACGGCTTGGTCGTCTGTGCCAGTGGTGACTCGCCGATCGAGACCAGCGCGTCCTGGGTCGACTGACCCGCCTGCTTGGCGGCGATGAACCGGTCGTACTCCTCCGGCGAGACCACCCGCAGCTCGAAGTTCATCATCGAGTGGTACGTGCCGCACAGCTCGGCACAGCGGCCGACGTACGCCCCCTCGGTGTGCAGGCTGCTGACCTGGAAGACGTTGCGTACGTTGCCGGGGAAGACGTCCCGCTTGAACAGCAGCTCCGGTACCCAGAACGAGTGGATGACGTCCCGGCTGGTCTCCTCGAAGAGGACGCTGCGCCCGGTCGGCAGCACCAGGATCGGGATCACCTCGGTGGTGCCCAGCGTGGAGGCGACGGTCTCGGCGCCCGGCTGGCCGTTGGGAGCGGAGCGGTAGTTGAACTGCCAGTTCCACTTGAAGGCGACGACCTCGACCGTCACGTCCGGGTCCTCGGAGACCTTGTTCACCCCGGTCTGCACGATCGCCGTGTAGTAGAACAGCACGGCCACGACCAGGATCGGCGCGATGGTGTAGAGGAACTCCATCGGGATGTTGAACCGGGTCTGCACCGGCAGCGTCTCACCCCGCTTGCGGTACCGGATCACGCACCAGAAGATCAGGCCCCAGACGAAGACGCCGACCGCGAGGGCCGCGATGGTCGAGGCGATCCAGAGGTCGTACATGCGGTGGGACTCCGGGCTGATTCCGCCCTGCGGCCAGCCGAATCCGTCGAACGTCTGGCCGACGTTGCAGCCGCTCAGCAGGGCGAGCAGCGCGGCGCCGCCGACTCCGAGCCCGGCCAGCCGGCCCACCGACGGGCGACCACCGCGCCGTCGGGCATCTCGGGGACTGCCCTGCCGTACGACCGACGGCCGTACCTCCGAACCCCTTGCGACCACCTGGTCCTGCCTCCCTAGCGCGCCGCCGTGTCAGGTTTGTCGACACCGGCGGCAAAGGCGTCACCGACGGTCGCAGATTACTCGACCTGCGTCGGCTGGACGGCCTTGGGGTCCGCGTCCCCACTCTCCCGGGGGATCTTGTGCGATCCCGCTGCGCGCTACGGTTTGCTGGTGAACGAGCCTCCGGCGTACTTCGACGCGGCCTCCGCCGCACCATTGCACCCGGTGGCCCGACAGGCGATGCTGGCGGCGCTGGAGGACGGCTGGGCCGATCCAGGCAAGCTGTACACGCAGGCCCGTCGGGCCCACCAACTCCTCGACGCGGCGCGGGCCGCCACCGCCGAGGTTCTCCGGGTACGTCCCGACGAGCTCTCCTTCACCCCCGGCGGTACGGCCGCCGCGCACGCCGCGGTGCTGGGTGGCCTGGTCGGACGGCGTCGGGTCGGCGGCACCCTGGTGCACTCGGCGATCGAGCATTCCGCGGTACTGCACGCGGCGGAACGGCACGTGGCCGGCGGCGGTTCCGCCACGTCCGTCCCGGTGGCCCGTTCCGGGCGGCTCGACCTCGACGCCTGGTCGACCGCGGTGGCCGCGCCCGGGGTGGCACTGGCGGCACTGATCACTGCCAGTCACGAGGTTGGCACCGTCCAACCGGTGGCCGAGGCGGCCGAGGCGTGCGCGACGGCCGGTGTACCGCTCTACGTCGACGCCGCCCAGTCGGTGGGTCGGATTCCGGTGCCCGCCGGCTGGGCGGTGCTGTCCGCCAGCGCACACAAGTGGGGTGGGCCGCCCGGCGTCGGACTCCTGGTGGTGCGCAAGGGCACCCGGTGGGAGTCGCCGTATCCGGCGGACGAGCGGGAGGCGGGCCGTACGCCGGGAGTACCGAACCTGCCGGCGATCGTGGCGGCGGCGGCCGCGCTGCGGATGGCCGATGCCGAGGCGACCGCCGAGGCGGGGCGGCTGAGTCCCCTCGTCGACCGGATCCGGGCCACCGTGTCGGCGACGGTGCCCGACGTGGAGGTGGTCGGCGACCCGGTCGACCGGCTCCCCCACCTGGTCACCTTCTCCTGCCTGTACGTCGACGGCGAGGCGCTGCTGCACGCGCTGGACCGGCGCGGTTTCGCCGTCTCCTCCGGCTCGTCCTGCACCTCCTCCACGCTGCGCCCGTCACACGTGCTGGAGGCGATGGGCGTGCTGTCGCACGGCAACGTGCGCATCTCACTGCACCGGGGCAGCACGGCGGCCGAGGTGGACCGTTTCCTCGGCGAACTGCCGGAGATCGTCGCCGACCTGCGGGCCGAGGCCGGGGTGGTCGGCCTCTGAGCCTCGTCCGGAAAAAATATTGACAGCTACTTCCGTTTGGCAGCTACTCTCAGATTAAGAGTTGCTGCCGAATAGATTGGTGCTGTCATGAAGACGACGGAAACCCGGAAGTGGTGGGCGCTCGGCGCTCTCGCGGCCAGCGGACTGGTGATCGGCCTGGACGTCACCGTCCTCAACGTGGCGCTACCCAGCCTCGCCACCGAGTTGCCGGCGACGACCAGCGAGCTGCAGTGGATCGCGAACTCGTACAACCTGGTCTTCGCCGCGATGCTGCTGCCCGCCGGCCTGCTCGGCGACCGGTTCGGACGGAAGAGCCTGCTGCTCGCCGCCCTTGCCCTGTTCGCAACGGCCTCGCTGGCCTGTGCCTACGCCTCGTCCGCCGAATGGCTGATCGGCGCCCGCGCGCTGCTCGGCCTGGGCGCCGCGTTCGTGGTGCCGCTCTGCATGGCCGTCCTGCCGGTGCTGTTCACCCCGCAGGAGCGGGGACGGGCGATCGGGTTGTGGGTGACCGCCAACGCCGTCGGCCTCCCGCTCGGCCCGATCATCGGCGGCTGGTTGCTCGACCACTACTGGTGGGGATCGGTCTTTCTGATCAACATCCCGGTCATCGCGGTGGCCCTGGCGGCAGTCCTGCTGCTGGTGCCCCAGTCCCGCAGCAGCCAGCGCCGACGGCTCGACCTGGTCGGAATGCTCGTCTCCGGGGTGGCGCTGGCCAGCCTGACCTGGGGCGCCATCGCACTCGGCGAGCGGGGCATCGGCGGCACCCCGGCGGCGGCCATCGGCGTCGGGCTGGCCATGCTGGCCCTCTTCGTGGCCTGGGAGCGCCAGGTAGGCCGGCGCCCCGCCATCCGTCCCCTGGTCGACCTCGGCCTGTTCCGGTCGGCCAGCTTCGCCTGGGCGACCGTGCTGGCCACCCTGGTGACCTTCGCGTTGCTGGGTGCCCTGTTCGCACTCCCCCAGTACTTCCAGGCGGTGCTCGACGCCGACGCGCTCGGCACCGGCCTGCGGCTGCTTCCGTTGATCGGCGGCGTGCTGCTCGGCGCCCGGCTCGGCGCCCGGCTGGCACCCCGGCTGGGTGCCAAGGCGCCGGTCGCCACCGGGTTCCTGGTACTGGCCGCCGGCCTGTTCGCCGGTACCGCGACCGGGGCCGGAACGGGATACGGCTTCGTCGCCGGCTGGCTCACCGCCGTCGGTCTGGGAATGGGGCTCGTCCTGCCCATCGCCACGGACGTCGCCCTCGGCACCCTCTCCGCGGAGGGCAGCGGCGCCGGCTCCGCGCTCATCCAGGCGCTGCGCCAGGTCGGCGGCACGATCGGGGTGGCGATTCTGGGCAGCGTGCTCAACTCCGTCTACCGCGACCGCCTGGACCTGTCCGGGCTGCCCGCACCGGCTGCGGACGCGGTCCGGGACAGCGCCCCGGCCGGCGTACTGGTCGCCCGCCAACTGGACGCGCCGGAGCTGCTGGAGATGGTTCGGCGGGCCTTCGTCGACGCGATGGACGCGATGCTGTGGGTGTGCGGCGGGGTCGCGCTACTCGGTGCCGTACTCGCCGTTGCCTTCCTCCCCCGGCAAACCGAGCCGGCCACCGCCGCGCCGGTTGGCCGCCCGGGGCCGAAAGCCGGAGAATCGGGGCAGGTTACCGTCGGCTGAACAGGAGTACGCGAGGTGCCGGGTCTACGCGAACGCAACAAGGCCAGAACGAGGGCGGAGATCCGGCGTCAGGCCATGCGCCTCTTCCGGGACCAGGGGTACGCGTCGACCACCGTGGAGCAGATCGCGGCGGCGGCCGAAGTGTCACAGAGCACCTTCTTCCGCTACTTCCCCAGCAAGGAGGACGTGGTGCTCCGGGACGAGCTGGACCCACTGGTCTTCGACGCCTTCGTCGCCGCACCGCCCGAGCTGACTCCGATCCAGGCGTTCCGAGCGGCCGTCCGCGCCGTCGTCCAGGGACTCTCCGCGGAGCAGCAGGCCGAGGAGTGGGAGCGGCATCGGCTCACCCAGTCCGTGCCGGAGCTGCGGGCCCGCAACCTGGACGCGCTGACCCAGGGCATGGGCCTGTTCACCCAGGCGGTGGCGCAGCGGGTGGGCCGCCGGCCGGACGACGTCGCGGTCCGGGCGTTCGTCGGTGCGCTGGTCGGAGTCGGGCTCGCCGTGCTGCTGGACGAGGATCCGGGCCCCACCGGCTACCTCGAGCTGTTCGACGCGGGACTCGCCCAGCTCGAGGCGGGCCTTCCGCTGTGAGGCGACCGACCCGCGGGTCCGCGACGCCTGCCCCCGCGCACTTCCCGGCCGGAACCACCACCGGATCGGCGGCACACCGATGAACCCTCCGGAGATCGTCGTCGACTGCCTCGGCCAGCGCTGCCCGTTGCCGGTCATCGCGGCGGCCCGGCGACTGGTCGAACTGCCGGTCGGCGGGGTGCTCCGGGTGCTCGCCGACGATCCGGCCGCGGCGATCGACATCCCGGCCTGGTGCCGGATGCGGGGGCAGGAACTGGTCGGGACCTCGACCGTGGACGGCTCCCCCGCGTTCGACATCCGCCGCGCCCACTGAACCGGCGGGCTCGTCAGCTCGGCCGGGTCGGGAGTTCGCCCGTACCCGGCCGGGCTGAACCAGCTGCCGCTATCCCTGCTGCAGGTGCGGCCGGACGTCCTCGGCCGCCTGGTCGCCGTACGACTCGGCGAGGCGCTTGACGAAGAGGTCGCCCCGGACCTCGTACTCCTGCGGGCCGACGGTCTCCAGCACCAGTGTGGCGAGCAACGAGCCGACCTGGGCCGACCGCTCCAGGCTGAGCCCCCAGGAGAGTCCGGCGAAGAAGCCGGCCCGGAACCCGTCGCCGACACCGGTCGGGTCGGCTGCCTGCATCTCCCGGGCGATCGGCACCTGGAACGTCTCGATGTCCCGGCCGGCGATCTCCACGCCGTGCTTGCCCAGGGTGGTCACCCGGATCTTGACCCGCTCCAGCAGTTGGGCGTCGGTCAGCCCGGCCTTGCTCTGCAACAGCGACTTCTCGTAGTCGTTGGTCAACAGGTAGTCGGCGCCGTCGATCAGCCCCAGCACGTCGCTGCCCTCCATCCGGGCGAGCTGCTGTGACGGGTCGGCGGCGAAGGCGTACCCCCGCTGCCGGCACTCGGCGGAGTGCCGCTGCATCGCGGCCGGGTCGTTGGCGCTGACCAGGACGAGATCGAGGCCACCGATCCGCTCGGCGACCGGAGCGAGTTCGATGTTCCGGGCCTCGCTCATCGCACCGGCGTAGAACGAGGCGATCTGGCACATCTCGGTGTCGGTGGTGCAGACGAACCGCGCGGTGTGGGC
The DNA here is from genome assembly GCF_015690345.1 of Plantactinospora alkalitolerans. GTDB lineage: Bacteria > Actinomycetota > Actinomycetes > Mycobacteriales > Micromonosporaceae > Plantactinospora > Plantactinospora alkalitolerans. Next base: position 24,623 of record NZ_JADPUN010000019.1, read on the forward strand.
CACCTCGCTGACGTGCAGGGAGGCGCAGTCGACGCCGTGCCGCTCCAACCAGGACCGGTAGTCGGCGAAGTCGGGGCCGACGGCGCCGAGCAGCACCGGGCTCAGGCCGAGCTGGGCCATCCCGAAAGCGATGTTGGCCGCCACGCCGCCACGCCGGAGCACGAGCTCGTCGACGAGGAAGGAGAGCGAGACCTTGTGCAACTGGTCGGCGATGAACTGATCGGCGAACCGGCCCGGGAAGTGCATCAGGTGGTCGGTGGCGATCGAGCCGGTAACGGCGATCTTCATGTCGGCCCTCGGGATCGGAAGATTGGACTACAGCCGGGTCAGCCTACCGGTACGCTCCCCACCCCGCCCCCGATCGATCGGGTACCGGCCACCTGAGTGTCACCCCGACCTCGTACCCCGGCAACCCCGGACCGGTACGCCGAACGGGCCGCTCCCGGCGGGGCGTTGCGACGGACTCTCCGGACGTCGCAGCGCCCACGCGGGGCGACCCGCTCAGGCAATCAGTATGCAGAAGGCAATCGGGACCTTTCGCCCGAATTCGGACGAAACACCCGATCGGTGGAACAGCCCGCCGATCAGTGGAACGAGTCGCCACACGCACACGAGTTCTGCGCGTTCGGGTTGTCGATGGTGAAGCCCTGGGCGTCGATCCGGTCGGCGAAGTCGATGGTGGCGCCGGCCAGGTAGGGGGCGCTCATCCGGTCGACGACCACACCCACCCCGCCGAAGTCGGTGACGACGTCACCGTCGAGGGAGCGCTCGTCGAAGAACAGCTGGTAACGCAGGCCCGAGCAGCCACCCGGCTGCACCGCGACCCGCAGTCGGAGGTCGTCGCGGCCCTCCTGCTCGATCAGAGCCTTCACCTTCTCCGCCGCGACGTCGGTCAGCGAGATGGTGCTCGGGGCGGTTGCCGCGGTCGACTCGGTCTGCTCGGTCTGCGCTGGCGTTGTCACGTGAAAGTCTCCCCTGCGCGGGTGCGATGTTTATCCGTACTGACCAACGCTAGCCGGCTGGCCAGAGATTCCCAATGCTGTTCGATCTGATTGTAGGTCGGTGCGGCGCAGGTCACCCGGTGACGGCGGACGAAGCCGGACGGAGAATCTCCGCCAGCACCGATCGCTGGGTCGGCCGAGCCTCCGCGTGCCGCTGGCGGCCGGCGTCGGTGAGCGCGACGAAGACCCCCCGCCGGTCCTGCTCACACAGTGCCCGGCAGACCAGCCCGTGCCGCTCCAGTCGGGCCACCGCCCGGCTGAGCGCGCTCTGACTGAGGTGCACCACCTCGGCCAGCTCCTGCATGCGCAGTTTGGTCTCTCGCGCCCCGGCCAGCCGGTCGACCACCTCGAACTCGCTCATCCCGATCCCGTGCCGGTCGTGCAGCTCACGCTCGAGCGCACACGACGTCGCCGCGTAACGGTTGGCCAGCTCACGCCACTCGGCGGCCAGGGCCTGGTCCTCGGACACGAAGCAGATGTTACCAGATGCACGGGAAAAACTTGCACGGACATTAGTTGCTTGCGCATTAGATGCATGCGCACGTAAGTTCGCTGGCATGACTTCTTCGGCTCCACCGGGTACCACCCCGCTGACCAGCGCGTCCGCCCCCGTCCTGCCGGGTGGGAGCACGGACGGCGCACCGGCCGGCGGCCCCCGGATGACCGCCCGGCTCTGGGGGGCGCTGATCGTGCTCTGTGGCGCGCTGTTCCTGGACGGCCTCGACGTCTCGATGGTCGGGGTGGCGCTCCCCTCGATCCAGGCGGACCTCGGGCTGTCCAACTCGGCACTGCAGTGGATCGTCAGCGGCTACGTCCTCGGCTACGGCGGACTGCTCCTCCTCGGCGGGCGGACCGCCGACCTGCTCGGCCGGCGCCAGGTCTTCCTCTGGGCGATCGCCGTGTTCGGCGTCGCGTCACTGGTCGGCGGCCTCGTCGACGATCCGTCACTGTTGATCGCCACCCGCTTCGCCAAGGGCGTCGCGGCGGCCTTCACCGCCCCCGCCGGCCTCTCCATCATCACCACGACCTTCCACGAGGGCCCCGCCCGCAACCGCGCCCTGAGCTTCTACACCGCCTGCGGCGCGAGCGGATTCTCGCTGGGACTGGTCTTCGGCGGCGTGCTGACCGAGGCCGGCTGGCGCTGGACCTTCCTGCTGCCCGCCCCGATCGCACTGCTCGTCCTCTTCGCCGGCAGCCGGCTCATCCCGGCCGACCGCACCCCACGCCGGGCCGGCGGCTACGACCTGGGGGGTGCCGCCACCGCCACCGCCGCGCTACTGCTCCTGGTGTACGCGGTGGTATCGGCACCCACGGCCGGTTGGCTCTCCGTCCGTACCGTCGGCTCCTTCGCCCTGGTGGCGGCACTGCTCGCGGCGTTCGTCCAGATCGAGCGCCGGGTGGCCCATCCCCTCGTCCGGCTCGGCATCCTCGGCAACCGGAACCTGGTCGGCGCCAACCTGGCGGCGCTGGCGGTGACCGGCTCGTACGTCGGATTCCAGTTCATCGGCACCCTCTACACCCAGATCGTGCTCGGCTGGTCCCCGCTGGACATGGCGCTCGCGTTCCTGCCCGGCGGCCTGATCGTGGCGTTCGGCGGCCCCCGGGTCGGCAACCTCGTCAACCGGTTCGGCACCGGTCGGGTGGTGATGGCCGGATTCGCCGCCTTCCTCGCCGCGTACCTGCTGTTCCTCCGGATCGACGGCGAACCGCGCTACCTGGGCGTGATCCTGCCCACCATGCTGCTGGTCGGTACCGGCTTCGCCCTCGCCTTCCCGGCGCTCAACATCCAGGCCACCGCCGGGGTCGCGGACGAGGAACAGGGCCTGGCCTCGGGGTTAGTACAGACCTCGTTCCAGGTGGGTGGCGCGATCGTGCTGGCCGGCGTCACCGCGGTTCTGGCCACCGACCGGCCCACGCCGGGCCACGTGCCGGACTCGTTCTATCCGGCGGTGGGCCTGGTCAGCGGGGTGGCCCTGCTCGGCCTGCTCGTCGCGGCGGTAACCGGCAGCCGCGCCCGCGGTCGGCACCGCGGCCCGATCCACTCCGGCTGAGCCGGAACCCGGCCGCCGTGCCCGCCGGCCGCAGCGATCAGCGGCTCCACTGACCGGCCAACCGCGCCGCCAGGGCCCGCAGTCCCTCCGCCGGGCGGCTCATCGCCCGCTCGGTCCCACCGTGCGGTTCGCCGCCGAAGTGGTCGACCAGGCTGTGCGTCTCGGTCACGCCGGCCGCCGCCGACTCGCGGCGGCCGGCGCTGACCCGGCCGGCCAGCACCACGCAGGGCAACCCCCGGTCCCGGGCCGCACCCGCCACCCCGGCGACCACCTTGCCGCGCAGCGACTGGTGGTCGAACGAGCCCTCCCCGGTGATCACCAGATCCGCCTCGTCGAACGCGGTGTCCAGCCCGGTCAGCCGGGTAACCAGTTCGATGCCCGACTCACACCGGCCGCCGAGCGCCAGGACGGCCGCACCGAGCCCACCGGCCGCGCCCGCCCCCGGCAACCCGGCCAGGCCGGCGGGACAGCCCGGCAGGTCCCGCTCCAGCACCTCGGCGAAGCGGGTCACCGCGTCGTCGAGCAGGAGCACGTCGGACCGGGACGCCCCCTTCTGCGGCCCGAACACGTTCGACGCGCCGGTCAGCCCGGTCAGCGGGTTGTCCACGTCCGTCGCCGCCACCAGCTCCATCCCGCGCAACTGGGGCAGACCCGTCAGCGCGGCGACCCCGGACAGCGCGGCTCCGCCGTACGGCAGGGCCATTCCGGTCGAGTCCACCGGCACGGCGTTCAGCGCGGCCAGCAGTCCCGCCCCGGCGTCGTTCACGGCCGAACCGCCCAGCCCGATCACGGCACGCCGGGCCCCGCTCTCCGCCGCCATCGCGACCAGCGCCCCGAGGCCGTACGAGGTGGTCAGCTTCGGGTCCCGCTCGTCCGGGGCCAACAGGTGCAGCCCGCACGCCTGCGCGCTCTCGACGTACGCCGTGACGCCGTCGGCGGCCAGCAGGATCTCGCCGTCGACCGGTCGGCCCAGCGGGTCGACGGTCGGCACCGGCACCCGGCGACCGGCGACGGCGGTGGCGAGCACCTCGACGAACCCCGGTCCGCCGTCGGAGAGCGGCCGGAGCACCAGCTCGTCGTCCGGCGCGGTCTCCCGCCACCCCTCGCGCACCGCGTTGGCCACCTCGGCGGCCGACAGGGTGCCGGCGAACTTGTCCGGACAGATCAGGATCCGCATGGACGGCAAGTGTGGCAGGCCACATCCGCGCGGCCGGAAAGCGGTCCCCGCTGTGCAAGCATGGTGGACGTGACTTCGACGTGGCTTGAGCCGTCCAGCACCGCGACCGCCCTGCTGCTGCTCGGCCGGGGCACAGACCCGGCCAGCGAGCGCGGGGTGGACTGTCCCGGCGAGCTTCCGCCGCCCAGTGACCCGAATCTCGTCGCCCGCGCGACGGCGGCAAAGGCGAAGCTGGGCCAGCGGGTGTTCGTGCTCGGCCACCACTACCAACGCGACGAGGTCATCCAGTTCGCCGACGTGACCGGCGACTCGTTCAAACTGGCCCGGGAGGCCGCCGCCCGGCCGGACGCGGAGTACATCGTCTTCTGCGGCGTGCACTTCATGGCGGAGAGCGCGGACATCCTCACCACCGAGGCGCAGCGGGTGGTCCTGCCCGACCTGGCCGCCGGCTGCTCGATGGCGGACATGGCCGCGCTGCCCCAGGTCGAGTCCGCCTGGGAGACGCTGGCCGAACTGGGCGTCGCCGGCTCGACGGTCCCGGTGACCTACATGAACTCCTCGGCCGACATCAAGGGCTTCGTCGGACGGAACGGCGGTGTGGTCTGCACCTCGTCCAACGCCGAGCGGGCCCTGCAGTGGGCGTTCGAACGCGGCCAGCGGGTGCTCTTCCTGCCCGACCAGCACCTGGGCCGGAACACGGCGGTACTGAAGATGGGCCTGGACGCCGACGACTGCGTGCTCTACGACCCGCACAAGCCGGGCGGCGGGCTGACCGCGAAACAGTTGCGGGAAGCCAAGATGATCCTGTGGCGGGGACACTGCTCGGTGCACGGCCGGTTCACCCTCAGCAGCGTGCAGGAGGTCCGGATGCGGGTGCCCGGGGTGAACGTCCTGGTCCACCCCGAGTGCCGCTACGACGTGGTGACCGCCGCCGACCAGGTCGGCTCGACGGAGTACATCATCTCGACCGTCGAGGCGGCGCCGGCCGGCTCGGCCTGGGCGATCGGTACCGAGTTGAACCTGGTCCGCCGGCTCGCCAACGCCCATCCGGACAAGCAGATCATGTTCCTGGACCGGGCCGTCTGCTACTGCTCGACGATGAACCGGATCGACCTGCCGCACCTGGTCTGGGCGCTGGAGGAACTCGTCGCCGGCCGGGTACCGAACCAGATCACCGTGGATCCGGACACCGCGCACCACGCCCGGGTGGCCCTGGACCAGATGCTCGCGCTCCCGTGACCGACCGCAATCACGGAAAGTAGCGAGTAGGGCACGGATTCCTGTCCTCGTCCCCGTTTCGTGCCATCCGTTGCACTGTGACCGCTCTTTTTTCGTAACGGAGCGCTATGCTGCCGGGGGCCGTGACAGAGCCGTGCCGTGACATTTGAAGATGCCGCGACGATCCGGCCGTGGCACGGACAGCGGCAGTGTGGACCGGATGGTTCACCCTCGCGGACAGCATCGACGTAGAGCAGCACCGACCCGCTGGAGGTTGCGTTGACCGACGACGTCCTGGTCGTACACGGAGGTACGCCCCTTTCCGGGCAGATCCGGGTGCGCGGCGCCAAGAATCTCGTCTCCAAGGCGATGGTCGCCACCCTGCTCGGTGACGAACCCAGCCGACTCTTCGACGTACCGCGGATCCGCGACGTCGAAGTGGTCCGCGGCCTGCTCGAACTGCACGGCGTGAAGGTCAGCGACGGCGTCGAGGACGGGGAACTGGTCTTCGACCCCGCCAACGTCGAGAGCGCGAGCACCGACGAGATCAACGTGCACGCCGGATCGAGCCGGATCCCGATCCTGTTCTGCGGTCCGCTGCTGCACCGGCTCGGCCACGCGTTCATCCCGGACCTGGGCGGCTGCCACATCGGGCCCCGGCCGATCGACTTCCACATCCAGGCCCTGCGGCAGTTCGGCGCGGTCGTCGACAAGACGCCCGAGGGCATGCACCTCACCGCGCCGACCGGGCTGCACGGGACCAAGTTCGAGCTGCCGTACCCGAGCGTGGGCGCCACCGAGCAGGTGCTGCTGACCGCGGTGCTCGCCGAGGGCGTCACCGAACTGCGCAACGCGGCCGTCGAGCCGGAGATCATCGACCTGATCTGCATCCTGCAGAAGATGGGCGCGATCATCAAGGTGCACACCGACCGGGTGATCGAGGTGCAGGGCGTGGCGCGGCTGAGCGGCTACACGCACCGGCCGATCCCGGACCGGATCGAGGCCGCGAGCTGGGCCGCCGCCGCACTCGCCACCCGGGGACGGGTCGAGGTGCTGGGTGCCGAGCAGGCCGACATGATGACCTTCCTGAACGTCTTCCGGTCGGTCGGCGGGGCGTACGAGGTCACCGACACCCGGCCGCCCCGGGTGGGCAGCCCCGGTCAGGAGGGCGGCATCCGGTTCTGGCACCCGGGCGGTGAACTCCGGGCGGTGGCCCTGGAGACCGACGTACACCCCGGCTTCATGACCGACTGGCAGCAGCCACTGGTGGTCGCGCTCACCCAGGCCCGGGGCCTGTCGATCGTCCACGAGACCGTCTACGAGCAGCGGCTGGGCTACACCGAGGCGCTGAACAAGATGGGCGCCACCATCCAGGTCTACCGGGACTGCCTGGGCGGTACGCCCTGCCGGTTCGGCCGGCGCAACTTCAAGCACTCGGCCGTGATCGCCGGTCCGGCCAAGCTGCACGCCGCCGACCTGGTCATCCCCGACCTGCGGGCCGGGTTCAGCCACCTGATCGCCGCGCTGGCCGCCGAGGGCACCTCGCGGGTCTACGGCGTCGACCTGATCAACCGTGGGTACGAGGACTTCGAGGGCAAGTTGTCCGCCCTGGGCGCCCACGTCGAACGCCCGTAACCCGTCCTGCGCGACCCGCACGGTTCATCCGGTACGAAACCTCCGACCGGGTCACCACCTGGCCCGACGGTACCTGCCGCGCCTGCCCCGTACCGCGAGGTGCGGGGCGGGCCGACGGTTGGCTACCCTTCATCCGTGCCGTCGCTGTTTCGTCGCAAGTCCGCCGACCTCGTCGAGGATGCCGTCTCCCAGGTGTCCCCCGAGGAGTCCTCGTCCGCCCGCCCCCGGGGCTACACCCCGAGCAAGAAGGAACTGGGCCGGGAAACCCCGAAACGGCCGAGCGCCGGACGCCGCCCGGCGGCCGACACCAAGCCGCTGAACAAGCAGGAGGCGCGGGAGCGGCGCCGGGCCATGCGGGCCGAGTCCGCCGCCGAGTTCCGGCGTGAGGGCGGCCCCCGGGACCGCGCCCCGGAGCGGGGACTCGCCCGCGACGTGGTCGACTCCCGGCGTACGGTCGGCACCTGGTTCTTCGGTGGGGCCCTGGTCGTCCTGATCGGCTCGGCGGGCACCATGCCCGACCCGGTGCGGTTCGCCTCCAACCTGCTCTGGGGCCTGCTGGCCATCGCCCTGGTGATCGACTCCGTGCTGATCTCCCGGCGGATCAAGAAGCTGGTCCGGCAGCGGTTCCCCAAGACCGACCAGCGGATGGGTTCGCTCTACATCTACGCGATCATGCGCGCGATCACCTTCCGCCGCATGCGCGCCCCCACCCCCCGGGTAGCCCTCGGCGACTCCATCTGAGGTGTAAGGAAGGGCCCCTTCTTATCGCTTTCCGTAGAAGAAGGGCCCCCTCCTAACACCCCTGTGCTCACGGGACGCCGAGCAGTCGCAGGAGGGCCGCCGTCGCGGCCGCGGCCACCACGACCGCGATGAACGGGGCCCGGCGCCAGGCCAGCACGGCGCCGACCAGTACACCGCTCGGGCGGGCGAATCCGGCGAACGCCCCGGCCTCGGTCAGCGCGGCGGTCACGGCCAGCGCCGCGAGCAGCGCCGCCGCGGCCATCGGTAGCAGCCGGTTCACCCCGTCGGGAAGCGCCAGCCGGTCCCGCAGCACCACTCCGGAGAGCCGGAAGGCGTACGTGCCGACGGCCAGGGTCAGGATCACCGCGATCAGCACGGCCGCTCCCGGTGGCGGCGGGGCGGCAGGAGCACCGCGATCAGCACGGCCGCTCCCGGTGGCGGCGGGGCAGCAGGAGTACGGCGAGGCCGCTGAGCGCGAGCAGGACCGGCAGGCCGGCCGGCAGCAGGGGTGTGACGAGTACCGCCACCGCCGCGCCGACCAGCGCCACCCGACGGGTCTGCGGCTCCCGTAGGGCGGGTAGCAGCAGGGCCAGCAGGCCGGCGGGGAAGGCCGCGTCCAACCCCAGCCGGAGAGGGTCGCCGACCCGGCTGGCCAGCAGCACCCCGGCCAGGGTGCCCAGGTTCCAGGCCAGGAAGAGGACGGTGCCGGCCAGCCAGAAGGCTCGGCGCCGGCCGGCCGGGTCCGGTTGGGCCAGCGCGAACGCGGTGGCCTCGTCGGTCATCAGGTGACTGCCGAGCAGGCGGTCGCGCCACCGCCGCCCCAGCACGTCGCCGAGGGCGAGTCCGAACGGCAGGTGTCGGGCGTTGAGCAACAGTCCGGCGAAGACCGCCGCGACCGGACTGCCGGCCGCGATCAACCCGACGGCCATGAACTGGGCGCCGCCGGCGTACAGCAGAGCGGACATCGCGATGGTCGCCACGACGGGCAGGCCGGCGGCCACGGCGACGGCGCCGAAGGAGGCGCCGATCGCGACTATCGCCACGCCGATCGCCCCGACGTCACGCAGCAACGCGGGCGTGGAGGCGGGTGTCGCCGTTCGTCCTGCCGTACGCATGGTTCAAAATGATGAACGCAGTGCGCCTGTTCGTCAAGCCGAACGGATGGACCGATGGACCGAACGACATCCCGCGCGGACAACTCGCCCGTACCTGCCATCGCCGCCGCGCTGCGCCGGGAGCGGGAGCGGGCCGGAATCTCCCTCGCCGAGTTGGCCCGCAGGGCCGGGATCGCCAAGTCGACCCTGTCCCAACTGGAGGCCGGCAGCGGAAACCCGAGCGTGGAAACCGTCTGGGCCCTGGGCGTCGCGCTCGGCGTACCGTTCAGCCGGCTGGTGGAACAGCCGCCACCCGCCGTACGCGTGATCAGGGCCGGGGACGGCCCCCGGTTGCGCTCACAGCAGGCCGAGTTCACCGGCACGCTGCTCGCCGCCGGTGCGGCGCACGTTCGCCGCGACATCTATCTGATCGAATTGGAGCCGGGCGCGGTACGCGACGCGGAGCCGCACATCCCCGGCAGCGTCGAGCACGTGGTGGTGGCCGCCGGTCGGCTCCGTACCGGGCCGTCCACCGACCCCGTCGAACTCGGCCCCGGCGACTACGTCACCTTCCCCGGCGACGTTCCGCACGGCTACAAGGCACTCACTCCCGGCACCTTCCTCGTGCTGGTCATGGAACACCCCTGAGCGGCCGACCTTCGGGTCCCGAATCAGGACCCCGAACCAGTACGGCGAACCCGGTCAGCCGGGCTCGACCGGGGCAGGTGCCCGGTAGAGACGGGTGACGACGTCCTCGATGTCCGGCTCCACGATGGCGATGTCCCGCAACGCCACCAGCTGGGCCAACCCGGCCACCACCGTCGAAGCGGTCGCGGACTCGCAGGCGAAGACCAGGCGCCGCCCGTCGGCCTCGGTACGCAGCAGTGGCGCACCGGCCAGCACCGGCGTCTCGGCCAACGGCTCGTCCAGGTCGGCCACCACCAGGCGCCGCGACCCGTAGCGGGTGTGCAACGCCTCGATCGAGCCATCGTGCACCACTCCGCCGTGGTCGATCACCACCAGCCGCCGGCACAGCCGCTCGATGTCGGCGAGGTCGTGGGTGGTGAGCAGCAACGTGGTGTCGCCCGCCCGGCCGAGTTCGGCGAGGAAGGACCGAACCGCCTGCCTGCTCACCACGTCCAGCCCGATCGTCGGTTCGTCGAGGAAGAGCACCTCCGGCCGGTGCAGCAACGCGGCGGTCAGTTCGCCGCGCATCCGCTGGCCGAGCGAGAGTTGTCGTACCGGGACGTCGAGGAAGCCGTCGAGGTCGAGCAGCGTCCGGCACCGCCGCAACCGGGCGGCATGCTCGGCGCCGGGCACCCGGTAGATGTGTCGAAGCAGGTCGAACGAATCCCGGAGCGGCAGATCCCACCAGAGCTGTGAACGCTGCCCGAAGACCACCCCGATCCGCAGCGCCAGCCGGGTGCGTTGGGGCACCGGTGTGAACCCGCAGACCCGCACCTCGCCGGCCGACGGGGTGAGCACGCCGGTGAGCATCTTCAGGGTGGTGGACTTGCCGGCGCCGTTGGGCCCGATGTAGCCGACCATCTCGCCCCGGTGCACGGTCAGGTCGATCCCGTCGACGGCGGTCACCACCCGCTTCGTCCGGCGGAACCGGCCCGCCCGGACCCGTACCACGAACTCCTTGCGCAGACCGCGGACCTCGATCACCGGCTCGTCCGGCCCGGTCCCGGTCATGAGCCGGTGCTCCGGTAGTGCCGGACCCCGACCCGCCAGGCCGTCGCGGCACCGGCCGCCGCCAGCAGCGCGACGCCCGGGGCGAGCCAGCCCACCCAGGCCGGCAGGCCGAGCGGGTCGGCGCGGCCGAGCAACGCCAGCGCCGGATAATAGGCCACGAAACCGAACCCCAGACCGTACGCGAAAACCGCTCGAAACCAGCCACTATAGACAGTCATCGGGTACGTGGTGAAGTCCCGCCCACCGTAGGTGAAGGCGGAACCCACCTCGCCGGAGTCGATCCACCAGAACGACAGCGTGGCGGTGGCCACGAAGATCGACCCGAAGAACACCACCCCGGCCAACGGCGCCAGCACGGCCAGCGCGACCCGGCCCGGAGTCCAGGACACGTCCGCCAGGGCCAACGCGGTGACCAGCACACCGATCCCGAACAGGGACCGGGCCGCCTTGCGCACCGGCAGGTCCATCAGCAGCAGCTGGGGAAGCGCGCCGAGCGGGCGGACCAGCACCGCGTCCAGCAACCCGGTCCGGACGTATTGGCGGACCCGTTCGATGTTGCCCACCGTCAGGTCGGCGGTGGCGAAGGCCGCCGAGGAGAGCCCGACCATCACCATCGCCTCGGTCCGGTCGAAGCCGCCCAGGTCCCGGGTGACCCGGAACAGCACCAGCACGGTGAGCACGTCGAACACGGTGGCGCCGACGTTGCCGACGAGGTCCACCACGAACGACGTCCGGTACGACGCCTGCGACCGGGCCTGTCCGCGCAGCAGCGCCAGGTACGCGGGCACCACTCCGAGCCGGTACGTCCGGTCAGCCACCCTGCACCACCAGCCGACGCTCCGCCCGGCGCTGGACCGTACGGCAGCCCAGCAGGATCAACCCGGCCCAGGCCAGTTGCAGGGCCACCATGCCGGACTGAACCGGCCAGGCGTCCCGTTCGATCACCACGTCCAGCGGCGTCTGGAGAAGGCTCGGAAACGGAGTGGCCACCCAGAGCGGCACCAGGATCCAGTCCGGGAGGAACCGCAGCGGGAAGTAGAGCCCGGCCAGCACCCCGGAGCCGAGGGTCCACAGGATCATCGGACCCCGGACGTCCTGCAACCAGTACCCCGTGGCGTTGACCAGGTAGCGACAGCCGAAGCAGATCACCACCGCCAGGGCGACGGAGAGCACGAACAGTGGCACCGTCGGCCACCGGTCCGGCAACTTGAAGTCGAAGAACAGCAGCCCGGTCAGTACCGGCGGCACGAATCTGGTCACCAATGCGTACCCGGCCCGACCCAGGTCGGTGGCGAGGTAGCTGACCACCGGGTGTACCGGCCGGAGCAGGTCGCTGGCCACCTCGCCGGTACGGATCCGCTCCGCCAGGTCGGTCCAACCCCAGAGCAGCACGACGGCGAGCAGTCCTTGTCCTACCCAGACGAACGTGGCCAACTGGGCCGGCGTGTAGCCGGCGACGATGCCGCCGGCACCGCCCGCCACCGCGAGCAACACGTAACAGCGAAGAAAGCCGAACACCGTATTGGTGAAGGCGCCGGCGAGGGTAGCTTGCCGATATGTAGAGTACCGACGAAACCCTGATCCGGCTATGGCAGTAAATGTCCGGAACCACAGGATAATGTTTCGGCTGATCGGTGGTGGCACAGTGGCGGTGACCGAGCCCACGCCGTTACCCTCCTTCCGCGACCCCGCTGCCCCGAGCCGGGTGACTTTACCCGGAACCCCCCGGCTGCCCAGCGAGATTTTTCGACGAGGTGACACCCTGTGAGTGAGCGACGCGAGCCGGCTTCTCCGGCCGCGCCGCGCGCGTATCGCCGCCTCGGTCGCGCCGTCGTCACACGGTACGGAGCGACGGTATGACGGAGCGATACTCCAGTCGGTGGGGCGAGGCCCCCGAGCCGTCCTGGGTGGCCGAACCGACCGCGGAGTGGCAGCCGCAGTTCCCCGGCCAGCGGTATCCCGGGGACATCGGTCATCAGCGGCAGCGGCCACGCCGGCCGACCGGGCGGGCGGCCGTCCCGACCGGCCGTGCCAGCGTGCCCCCACCGAACGCGGAGCCGGGTGCCTCGTCCCCGAACGGACATCCCGGCCAACCTGCCGGATCGCCGACGGCACCCCGCCCCGACGGGCCACCGCCCCGCGACGGCCGCGCCGGGTCGACGGACCGCCGGGAGGGTCGGGCCGAGCCGCGCACACCACTCCCCGGCTCCTGGGACGAGTCGCCGGACTCCTGGGACCAGCCGTCGAACGGGCGCGGCCGGTCGCCCGCCGAGTACCGCACCGGCACACCGACGCCGGTCGCCCGGGACGACCGACGCGGATCGGTGCCGGTAGCTCGCGACGACCGACGGGACGATCCACGGGACAGTCGACGAGACGACCGACGGGACGATCCACGGGACGACCGACGAGACGACCGACGGGACGATCCACGGGACAATCGACGAGACGACCGGCGGGACGATCGACGCGGACCGGTGCCGGTCGCCCGCGACGACCGACGCGACGACCGACGGAGTCCGGCCGGTGCCGAGCCCGGACACCGCGGCGAGCCCGGACACCGCGGCGAGCGCGGCGAACCGGCCGGGGGCCGGGCACCAAAGGAACACGATCCACATCGGTCCGGCATGGACCGGACCCGAGCGGCCGGCTCCGGGCCATCGCCCGAGCGACGGGGACGCTGGCTCACCGGACCGGCGGCGGAAGAGACCCAGCCGCTGCCCGACCGTCGGCCGGCGCCCTCCGAGGGCCGCCCCGGTAGTCGGGACGACCGAGGTCGGGTCGGATCGGGCGGCCGAAGCCAGATCTACTCGCCGGCAGCCTTTGACGGGCCGCCTGGGTCGGACCGTTCCGAGGGCTGGGCCGCACGGTCCGGTGGTCAGCCGCCGCACCCGCCCGGCCGGGAGACACCGCCCAGTCGGACGCCGTCCCGAGCCCGACCGGAACGGTTGGACCGACCGGAGCGGTTGGACCGACCGGAGCGGTTGGACCGACCGGAGCGGTTGGACCGACCGGAGCGACCGGAGTCCGAGCTTCCGCCGCCGTCCGACCGGCGACCCGGTGGGTTGCCGCCCGCACCTGCCTGGCCGGCCCAGCGTGGCCCGGCCCAGGAACCGCCACGCGATAGTCGACGCTTCCCGGATCTCGGAGCCGGTCGACCGCCGATCCGCGACCCGCGCTCCGCGCCGGAACCGACCGGACGCCCGGGTCAGGTACCGCCCGGCGAGCGTCCCGGGTCGATGCCGCCCGGGGCCGACCGGCCGGCCGCCGAACTGGCGCCGGGGTACGGACGACCTGAGCGGATGCCGGCTTCCAATGTCGACCGGCCGCCCGCACGGCCAGCCGAACCCGACGACTTCTCCGTCCGACGGGATCGCGGCGCAGGACGCCCGCCCGCGGCCGGGCCGGCGACTCCGGGTGGACCCGTCGGGCCGACCGCCCAGCCCCGCCATGGAGAGCCTCAGCCACGGCCGGGGGAACTGCCGCAGGTCGCCCGCCACGGAGAGCCTCAGCCACGGCCGGGGGAACTGCCGCAGGTCGCCCGCCACGGGGAGGCCCAGCCACGACCTGTGGAGCCCCCACAGGTGGCGGCCCAGCCGCGCCACGGAGAGCCGCCTCGCGTGGCGGCCCAGCCACAGCCCGGCGAACCGGCACGCGCCGCCGAACAGCCACGGCCGGTCGAACCCGCCCGGAAGATCGAACCGTCACGTCCGATCGAGCCGGTCCGCAAGGTCGAACATTCACGGCCGATCGAGCCTCGGGTGGTCGAACCCACCCGGCCCGTGGAACCGCCCCGTCCGGTCGGGCCCCCTCGTCCGGTCGAGGTGGCACAGTCCGGCCCGGCGGGCTCCCGTACCGAGCCACGGCCGGTCGAACCGCCGAGTTCCACCGAGCCGACCCGTCCGGCCGAACGCCCGCGTGAGGCGGCAGCGGGCTGGTTGACTCCGATATCGCCCCCGGCACCGCCCCCGCCCCCGGCACCGGCTTCGGCTCCTCGACCGTCCCGGCCGCCGGCAGCCGACGAGACCGGCCAGCGTCCTCCGGTGGTCACCCCTCCACCCACCGCAGGTCTGCGGCTGGAGTTCCTGCCCGCCCCGACACCCGCCGCCGGACCGGCAGGCACCACGCCGGCAGGTCCCGACACCGGACCGCCGACAGAGCCTCCCCAGGCCCCGGCGTCCGGGCCGGACACCGTCGCGCCGGTCGAACCGGCCCGGATCCCGGTCGAACCCGCCGGCACCCCGGTCGAACCGTCCGGCCCACCGCCC
>NZ_JADPUN010000239.1 GCF_015690345.1 Plantactinospora alkalitolerans
CCGATGCTCGGCGGCGGGTGGGGGTCGCCGAACGGGTGTCCGAGGCGATGCGCGCCCCCGGCCTCCTCGGCGTCGGCGGCGTCGTCGGCGCGCCCCGAGGCCGCCTGCCCGACCCGGGCACAGTAGAACGCGCCGGACCGGTAGTGCAGCAGTGCCGGGTCGGTCGGCCGGACGGCGAGCGCCACCGCGGCGTTCCCCTCGTGTCCGGAGGAGCCGATGGTGTAGAACCCCTCGCCGAAGCTGCGTAACCAGCGGGCCGCCAGGTCCAGGTGCCGGCTGACGAGTTGGGCGTCGTACAGTTCCAGGGCCCGTCCGCCGTCGAGCGTGCCGCCGTCCCGGACCGGCTCCTCGGCCGACCGCCCGGACGTCGATGCCGAGACGGCACCGACCGCCTCCCGGAACCGTTCGTCGAGATCTTGAGGGGTGGTCACGTCGGACAGCATTACCGACTTCGGCCACCCCTGACCACTCAGACACGTCACAACTGGACAGTGTGTCGCAACCGTCAGTTCGTGCCCGATTCCGCCGCGCCCGGCCCGGCCGCCGACCCCCGAGCCGCCACACCGGACTCCGGCACATCGGTTCCGACCGATTCGGGCAATGCCCCTCCCTTCCCTTCACTCGATGTTCGACGGGTAGCTATCGCGATGATCGACCCCATGAACCGGTGATCGCCAGGCTGCTCCCAGTCTGTCCCCCCACAGATCCTGGGAGATCCCGATGGCCCTGTCCCGCCGTACCCTCCTGCTCTCCGGCGCCGCGGTCGGTGCCGCCGGCGCGGTCACCGTGCTGCCCTCGGCGGCCGTTGCCGGCCGGCCGCTCCGCACCGACCCCTTCACCCTCGGCGTTGCCTCCGGTGACCCGGACCACGACGGTTTCGTGCTCTGGACCCGGTTGGCCCCGACCCCGCTCGCCGAGGACGGCCTGGGCGGGATGTCGAACCGGCCCGTGCCGGTGCGCTGGGAACTCGCCGCCGACGAGCGGTTCCGGCGCGTCGTACGGCGCGGTACCGCCGTGGCCCGCCCCGAGGCGGGGCACAGCGTGCACGTCGAACTGGGCGGCCTACAACCGGGACGCGAGTACTTCTACCGGTTCCACGCCGAGCGGCACACCTCGCCGGTCGGCCGGACCCGCACCGCGCCGGCGCCGTGGGCCTCCGGCGGGAAACTCGTGATGGCCTTCGCCTCCTGCTCGCAGTTCGAGCACGGCTACTTCACCGCCTACCGGCGGCTGGCCGAGGAGGACCCGGACCTGGTCCTGCACCTGGGCGACTACCAGTACGAGTACACCAAGGACTCGTACAACATCCCGGGCGGCAACCCGCGCGACCACGAGGGCCCGGAAACCGTCACCCTGGCCAACTACCGGCAGCGGCACGCGCAGTACAAGTCCGACCCGGACCTGCAGGCCGCGCACCAGGTCGCACCCTGGGTGGTGGTCTTCGACGACCACGAGGTCGACAACAACTGGGCCGACGAGGCGTACGAGAAGCCGGAGATCCCGCAGCCGGACTTCCTGGCCCGGCGGGCGGCGGCGTTCCAGGCGTACTACGAGAACATGCCGCTGCGCCGCACCTCGATCCCGCGCGGC
This sequence comes from Plantactinospora alkalitolerans, assembly GCF_015690345.1. Classification (GTDB taxonomy): domain Bacteria; phylum Actinomycetota; class Actinomycetes; order Mycobacteriales; family Micromonosporaceae; genus Plantactinospora; species Plantactinospora alkalitolerans. The sequence goes on from NZ_JADPUN010000239.1 coordinate 1,591, forward strand.
ATCGACCTGCAGCTCTACCGCCGAATCCGGTGGGGCCGGCTGGCCAACTTCCACATGATGGACACCCGGCAGTACCGGGACGACCAGGCCTGCGGCGACGGCACGAAGGACTGCCCGGCCGCCCTCGACCCGGCCCGCTCCATCACCGGCGCGGAGCAGGAGCGCTGGCTGATCGACGGCTTCCGGCGCTCGGAGGCCCGCTGGGACGTCCTCGGCCAGCAGGTCTTCTTCGGCCAGCGGGACACCGACGCCGGCCCGGCCAAGTTCACCTCGATGGACAGCTGGGACGGGTACGTCGGCTCCCGGGACCGGATCACCCGGGGCTGGGTCGAGGCCCGGGTCCGGAACACGCTGGTGCTCACCGGTGACGTGCACGCGCACTGGGCCACCGACCTCAAACTCGACTACGACGACCCGACCTCGCGGACGGTCGGCAGCGAACTCGTCTGCTCGTCGATCACCTCGGGCGGTGACGGCGCCGACTCGGTGACCGGCAGCCACCCGTACTTCCCGCACAACCCGCACCTGCGGTTCCACAACAACCAGCGCGGCTACGTGCTGACCCGGTTCACCGAGCGGGAGTTCCAGGCGGACTTCAGGGTCCTGCCGCACGTCACCACGCCGGGAGCACCGGTGCACACCCGGGCGTCGTTCGTGGTCGCCGACCGGGTGCCGGGGCTGCACCAGACGTACGACCGCCCGGTCGACCCGGCCACCACCGCCGCCCGGTCCGGCGTCGACCAGGCCGCCGAGACCCGGGCCCAGGAGACCCTCCGCCCCTGACCGCGCCCGCCACGCCGACCCGGTGGTCCCGCCGGGTCGACGTGGCGGCTCCGCCGGGTCGACGTGGCGGCTCCCGCACCGCCGGTGCCGCCCGCCCCGCCGACCCCGGGTACTTCCGCCGACCTCGCCTACTCCCGCCAACCGACCATCTCGACGCCCCTGGTCAGTTCCACCCGGAGCCCGAGCACGATCTCCCGGGACTGTCCCGGCGGAAGCTCCAGTCGCCAGATCAACTCGCCCAACCCGGCCCGCTCGTCCGGAGCCGGATCGAGGCGCAGCTCCCGGACCGTGATCCCCTCGCTCTGGGACACCGGAAGCTGGTCGAGGACCGTCAGCCGGGCCGGCCGGGGAGTGTGGTTCGCCACGCTGATCCGGTACTCCGCCTCCCGACGCCGGGTCGAGCCCAACGTGACCTTCGTGTCGCTGCGCCGGACCAGCTCGCGCTTCACCCTGATCCGGTCGTCCTGGCCGAGCGCCAACTTGACCTCCTCGCCGGGCGCCCAGGTCGGCAGCGTCGTACCGCCGACGAAGTCGCCGCCGTGGAACACCGACGCAGGACCGGGCAGCAGGGTGTGCGCGGAGTTGTTGACCGCCGTCGCCCGCAGGTGGACCCCGGGGGTACGGATCGGCGCGGTGAGGTAGTCGAGCCGGGTCGGCAGCTCGAGCGTGGCGACGACGGCGCGGTGGCTGCCGCCGTCGGCGGGTACGGCCACGGTGCGGGCCGGCTGGTAGGTCGCCGCCATCACGCCCTGTTCCAGGGTGGCGGTGGGCTGTGCCACCGGGGCGACCCGGCGCGGCGCGGCACCCGGCGACCGTGGTCTGCCGCCCGGCGGCGGCACGGGTGTGCCGGCGGCCGCGACCGCGTACCCCGGTCCACCGCCCGGGCCGCCCTCCGCACCGCTGAACCCGATCGGCTCCGCCTGGCGCAGGTACCACGGGACCAACTCCGGCAGGGTCGTACCACCGCTGGTCGGGCGCGCGGTCGAGAGCAGCAGTTCGCACTCCGGCCAGTCCTCCCCGGTGCGCTGGCTGACCAGTCCGAACCAGGTGAGCGTCAGCGTCTCGTCGACCAGCCGCAGGTCGTACGACGAGGTCCAGCCCGCACCCTCCACCACGTACGACAGTTCGAGCCGCACCTCCTCCGCCGCGGCCCCGTCCGCGTCCTCCGGCTCGGCACCCTCAGGCTCGTCCCGGACCGGCCCGTCATCCTCCGGCCCGTCATCCTCCGGCTCGATCCGCAGGGTCACCTCGGCGACGAGCCGGTCCGCCGGCCGCTCGCCGGACAGCGCGGCCAGCTCACGCTCGACGGCGGCCAGGCGGTCCGACGTCTCGTCCCGGCGGCGGCTCAGCTCCCGCCGCCGGGCCTGGCTCGCGGCGGTCTGCTCGGCCACCGAGTCCGCGAACCCCGCGACGTCGGCCGGCGACGCGTCACCGGCCGCGAGGGCCCGCGCGTAGCTGCCGCCCGCCCGCTGGGCGAGCAGGGTCAGGAAGTCGGCTCGCTGCCCCTCGACCGCGTCGGCGTCGGCCAGCTCGGCCAGCTCGGCGTTCAGGGCGCGACGCCGGAACGCCAACTCGGCGGCGGTGCCCTCGGTGGCCCGGGGCCGTACCTCCGTCAGCACATCCACCCCGAGCACGGTCGCCGGACCTCGACCTCCCACCCGGAGCGAATCACGCCGCAGGCCGAGCGGCAGCGGCCCGAACCGCACCCGGTGCTCGCGTTCTCCGGCGGGCAGGTTGAGGTCGATCCGGCGGGTAACCCGGGCCCGGTCCGGATAGACCGTCACGGCGACGATCGGCGCGTCGATCGGGGATGGCGTCATCGCGCGAGGCTACCGGCCCACCCCTGTAAGGAAGGGCCCCTTCTTATCGCTTTCTGTAGAAGAAGGGTCCCCTCCTAACAGCTCTGACAGCTCAGCCGGGCAGGAAGGAGAACCGGACCTGCCGGGTGGTGTTGTCGCCGTTGGGGTCGACCAGGCAGATCGACTGCCAGGTACCGAGCGCGAGCCGGCCGTCCAGCACGGGCAGCGTCGCGTACGGCGGCACGAAGGCCGGCAGTACGTGGTCGCGCCCGTGCCCCGGTGATCCGTGCCGGTGCCGCCAGCGGTCGTCGGTGGGCAGCAGGTCGTCGAGCGCGGTCAGCAGGTCGTCGTCCGAACCCGCCCCGGTCTCGATGATCGCCAGTCCGGCCGTGGCGTGCGGTACGAAGACGTGCAGAAGCCCGTCGCCCTTACCGGCGAGGAACTGCTCGGCCTCCCGGGTGATGTCCCGGACCACTGGTCGGGACCCGGTCCGGATCGTGATCACCTCGCTCTGCATGACGCCCAGTCTGCCGGAGCGGACGAGGCCGGCGCAGCCGGGCGGACGGGGCAAAGCCGGACGTCGCCGGCGCCCCGGTGGACGAGGCACAGCCGGGCGGACGAGGCGGCGCCGCGGACGGCGGGGCGAGAGGTCCCGGACGATCTCCAGCCGCAAGATCTTCGGCGAAGACCGCCATGTTGCCGGAAAGTTACCCCCGGGTACCTGTGTCGAGCATCGCCTCTACGCGGTCTAGACGTGACGGAGCTAGGCATCAGGGGGCAGGATGGCGCTAGAGACCTATCCCACACACAACCTAGGGAACGCCTGTGGCCACGGAACGCAAGCGCCCGGTGATCAGCGACGGCCTGCCGAGCCAGCTTCCGGACATCGACCCCGAAGAAACCAGCGAGTGGGTCGAGTCGCTTGACGGTGTCATTGACGACCGGGGTGCCAAACGCGCCAGGTACGTCATGCTGCGCCTGCTGGAGCGGGCCAGGGAGCGCCAGGTCGGGGTGCCGCCCCTGACCACCACCGACTACATCAACACGATCCCGCCGGAGCAGGAACCCTGGTTCCCCGGCGACGAGCACATAGAGCGACGGATCCGGGCGTACATCCGATGGAACGCCGCCATGCTCGTGCACCGCGCGCAGCGGCCGGAGATCGGTGTCGGCGGTCACATCTCCACCTACGCGAGCTCGGCCTCGCTCTACGAGGTCGGCTTCAACCACTTCTTCCGGGGCAAGAACCATCCGGGCGGCGGCGACCAGATCTTCTACCAGGGCCACGGCTCGCCCGGCATGTACGCCCGGGCGTTCATGGAGGGCCGGCTGTCCGAGGATCAGCTCGACGGCTTCCGGCAGGAGCTCTCGCATCCGGGCGGCGGGCTGCCGTCGTACCCGCATCCGCGGCTGATGCCGGACTTCTGGGAGTTCCCTACGGTCTCGATGGGGCTTGGCGGGATCAACGCGATCTACCAGGCCCGGTTCAACCGCTACCTGCACCACCGGGGCATCAAGGACACCTCCGACCAGCACGTATGGGCGTTCCTCGGCGACGGTGAGATGGACGAGGTGGAGTCGCTGGGCGCGATCGGCGTGGCGGCCCGCGAGGAGTTGGACAACCTCACCTTCGTGATCAACTGCAACCTCCAGCGGCTGGACGGTCCGGTCCGGGGCAACGGCAAGGTGATGCAGGAACTGGAGGCGTTCTTCCGGGGCGCCGGCTGGAACGTCATCAAGGTCGTCTGGGGCCGGGAGTGGGACCCGCTGCTCGCCGCGGACACCGACGGCGCGCTGGTCAACCTGATGAACACCACGGCGGACGGCGACTACCAGACCTACAAGGCGGAGTCCGGGGCGTACGTCCGGGAGCACTTCTTCGGCCGCGATCCGCGGACCCGCAAGATGGTCGACGGGCTCAGCGACGACGAGATCTGGAACCTGAAGCGGGGCGGGCACGACTACCGGAAGCTCTACGCGGCCTACAAGGCGGCCACCGAGCACACCGGCCAGCCGACGGTGATCCTGGCCAAGACGATCAAGGGTTGGACGCTCGGTTCGAGCTTCGAGGGCCGCAACGCGACCCACCAGATGAAGAAGCTGACGCTGGACGACCTGAAGACCTTCCGCGACCGTCTCTACCTGGACATCCCGGACGAGAAGCTGGAGACCAACCCGTACCTGCCGCCGTACTACCACCCCGGCGAGAAGTCCGAGGAGATGGAGTACCTGCGGGAGCGGCGGCAGCAGCTCGGCGGCTACCTGCCCTCGCGGCGGACCGCCTGGACGCCGCTGGCGGTCCCCGGCCCGGAACGGTTCGCCGACGTCAAGCGGGGCTCCGGCAAGCAGAAGATCGCCACCACGATGGCGTTCGTCCGGCTGCTCAAGGACGTGATGAAGGACCGGGAGTTCGGCAAGCGGTTCGTGCCGATCATCCCGGACGAGGCCCGGACCTTCGGGATGGACTCGCTCTTCCCGACCCAGAAGATCTACTCGCCGCACGGCCAGAAGTACACCTCGGTCGACCGGGAGCTGTTCCTGTCGTACAAGGAGTCCACCACCGGGCAGATCCTGCACGAGGGGATCAACGAGGCCGGCTCGGTCGCCTCGTTCACCGCCGCCGGCTCGGCGTACGCCACGCACGGCGAGCCGATGATCCCGTTGTACATCTTCTATTCGATGTTCGGCTTCCAGCGCACCGGTGACGCGTTCTGGGCGGCGGCCGACCAGATGACCCGGGGCTTCGTGCTCGGTGCCACCGCCGGCCGGACCACGCTCAACGGTGAGGGCCTGCAGCACGAGGACGGCCACTCGCACCTGATCGCCGCGACCAACCCGGCCGTGGTGGCGTACGACCCGGCGTTCGCGTTCGAGATGGCACACATCTTCGAGAACGGCCTGCACCGGATGTACGGCGAGAAGCCGGAGAACGTCTTCTACTACCTGACCGTCTACAACGAGCCGATCCTGCAGCCGGTGGAGCCGGCCGAGGTCGACGTGGACGGGCTGCTCCGGGGGATCTACCGGTACTCGCCGGCCCCCTCGGTCCCGGGCCAGGACGGCGGCACCGCACCGCGGGCCAACATCCTCGCCTCCGGTACCGGTATGCAGTGGGCGTTGAAGGCACAGAACCTGCTGGCCCAGGACTGGGGGGTGGCGGCCGACGTCTGGTCGGTGACCTCCTGGACCGAGCTGCGCCGGGACGCGGTGGAGTGCGAGCAGTACAACCTCCTGCACCCCGGTGACGAGCAGCGGGTGCCGTACGTCCAGCGCAAGCTGGCCGACGCCGAGGGACCGGTGGTGGCGGTCAGCGACTGGATGCGGGCGGTACCCGACCTGATCTCCCGCTGGATTCCGGGCGACTACACCTCGCTGGGCACCGACGGCTTCGGCCTGTCGGACACCCGGCACGCGCTGCGCCGGCACTTCCACGTGGACGCGGAGTCGGTGGCCGTGGCCACGCTGGGCCAGTTGGCGCTCCGTGGGGTGGTCCCGGCGTCGGTGCCGGCGGAGGCGGCGAAGAAGTACGCGATCGACGACATCGCGGCTGCCCCGGTGGGCGAGACCGGCGGGGACTCCTGATCGCTGATCGCTGAGCCAGGTCCGGGAGGGGCGGGTTGTCGCAGTCGCGGCAGCCCGCCCCTCAGCCGACCGTGGCCATCCCGGTGAGCCGGGCGAGCGAACCCTCGAGATCGGCCCCGACGCGGCGCATCCCCCAGCGCAGCAGCGCCCCGCTGACCGGGCCGGCGGGCCAGCGCACCATGATCAGGCGTACCGAGGTGCCGTCCTCCTCCGGGGCGAGTTCGACGTACACCTCGGTGCGCGCCTCGGCGCGCGCGCCGGAGCCCTCGACCCGCTCGCGCCACGCGATCAGCGTCGGCTCCTGGTAGGCGATCACCTCGGCGTCCAACGCCCGACCGGCCGCGTGCACCCGCTGCCGTCGGCCGATCCCCTCGCCGGAGAGCACCTCCGCCTGTCGCACCCCGGCCAGCCAACCCGGCAGGTCCTCGGCGCGCTGGACCAGGTCCCAGACGGCCTCGATCGGCGCCGACACCCGCGTGCTGCGTTCTATGAGCATCATCCCTAGCCGCCTCCATTGCGGACAACCTGTGACCATTCGCAGCTTATTCACGAATACGGGCCAAATCGGGCTATTGCGGGATGACACGCCGGAATGAACTACCACCGTGAAGTTCGGCCGGCTGGTGATCCGACGGGTGCCACCGGCGAAGCGGCGGCGGGAAACCTGGTGGCGGGCCGCCCGGGAGGTCTGCGTAGGCTTGGCCCGTGACGGTACGCGTACGCTTCGCCCCTTCCCCGACCGGAATGTTCCACGTCGGCGGTGCCCGCTCGGCCCTGCAGAACTGGATCTACGCCAAGCAACAGGGTGGCGTGTTCGTGCTGCGGATCGAGGACACCGACGCGGCCCGGAACCGCCCCGAGTGGACCGAGGGGATCCTGTCCGCGCTGGACTGGATCGGGATCGAGCGGGGCAGCTACGAGGGGCCGTACTTCCAGTCCGCCAACGCGAGCGAGCATCGGAACGCGGCGACCCGGCTGCACGACGAGGGGCGGGCGTACTACTGCGACTGCACGCGGGAGGCGATCCAGGCGCGTACCGGCTCGCAGTACCAGGGCTACGACGGCTTCTGCCGCGACCGTGGCCTGGAGGCGGGCCCCGGACGCGCACTGCGCTTCCGTACGCCGGACGAGGGCGAGACCGTGGTCGTCGACCTGATCCGCGGCGAGCCGACGTTCGAGAACAAGCTGATCGAGGACTTCGTGATCGCCCGGGGTGACGGCTCGGCCGTCTTCCTGCTGGCGAACGTGGTGGACGACCTCACCATGGGCATCACCCACGTCATCCGGGCCGAGGAGCACCTGCCGAACACGCCCAAGCAGCAACTGCTGTGGGACGCGCTCGGGGTCAAGCCGCCGATCTGGGCACACGTGCCGGTGGTGGTCAACGAGAAGCGCCAGAAGCTCTCCAAGCGGCGGGACAAGGTCGCCCTGGAGGCGTACCGCGACGAGGGCTACCTGGCCAGCGCCATGCGCAACTACCTGATGCTGCTCGGTTGGGCGCCGTCGGGCGACCGGGAGATCGTGCCGTGGTCGGTGATCGAGTCGGAGTTCCGGCTGGCCGAGGTCAACCCGTCACCGGCATTCTTCGACGAGAAGAAGCTGCGCGCCTTCAACGGCGAGTACATCCGGGCGCTGCCGGTCGAGGAGTTCGCCGCCGCCTGCCAGCCGTGGTTGAGCGGTACCGACACGATCGCCCCGCCGCCGTGGCGGCCGGAGGAGTTCGACGCCGTGGCGTTCGCCGCCGTGGCACCGCTCGCGCAGACCCGGATCGCGGTGCTCAGCGAGATCGTCGCGAACGTCGACTTCCTCTTCCTCGACTCGCCGCTGATCGACGAGGCGTCCTGGGCGAAGAGCACCAAGGGCGACGCCGCCGAACTGCTCGACGACGCCATCGTCGCGTTCGAGGCGCTGCCGAGCTGGGAGGCGGAGCCACTCAAGGCGACGCTGGAGGAGGTCGGCACGCGCCGCGGACTCAAGCTCGGCAAGACCCAGGCACCGGTCCGGGTGGCGGTCACCGGGCGCAGTGTCGGATTGCCGCTGTTCGAGTCGCTGGTCGTACTCGGTCGGGATCGGACCCTGACCCGGCTACGCGCGGCCCGGGTCCGGCTACAGCCCTGACCGGCCCGAGACGAAGGCGGCCCCGGGAACCGGAGTAGGAAGGTTTCCGGGCCGTTGCGGAAATGTTGTCCGGGCCCGTTACCGTGACCCGGGTGGTAGTCGGATCGGGTCGTGCGAGGAGAGTCAGTCGCACGGTGGCCGGCGCCGCCTCCAGCCGGGCGCCGTCGCGGGGATCACTGCCGGTCAACGAGTTGTGCGCGGCCGCCGGACCGGCGGGTGGCAGCACCCGGGGCAGCCACGGGATCCCCGGAGCACCACTGAGCAGTAGCGCTGCCACAGTGGTGACCCGGCGCCCCGTGACCTCTTCCATCCCGCTACTATTCGCCGAGCTGATCAATGGCTCGTCACTTAGTCGACCCTGGATCGCAGATAGTTCCAATTACTGCTCGTGCAGGTGCAACCGAGCGGCGTTCTGCGGAGTCTTTGTAGTTAGCACGGCCGGTCCATCTGCGACAGTGTCGTGCGCTCCACCGACCAACCAGCGCGTGACCTGCATTATGGCCACCATCGAAACGGGGCGAGGAGGTCGGCGATGGCCGGAGAGGTGAGTCGTCGACTTGTCGGCGTGGTGACGCTGCTGGTTGCGGCGGGCAGTTGGTTGGCGATCGGCGGTGTGGCGTCCGCCAAGCCCGCGCCCAAACCCACGTCGGTGGTCATCACGAGCAAGGGCATGCCCGACCCGTTGACCCTGCGGGCGGACAACAACAAGGATCTCTTCGAGGCGGTCCTCGACCAGGTCGACTGGTTGACCGGCGACGGACCCACCACCGCGCCGAAGGCGGCCGACCTGGGGCCGAAATTCACGGTCGTGGTGCACGTCGGTGACGCCGCCAAGAAGTCCTACGACCTCTACCCCCTCGCCAAGGGCGGCCCGCGCGCCTTCCGACCGGCCCGGCAGCCGGACCGGACCCAGCCCGGCGCGGCGTGGTTCTTCGGTCGACTGACGATGGCGGAGACGCTGCTGGCGGCCGGCGCCCCGTTGCCCGACCAGAACATCACCACCCTGCACGGCGGTGGTATCGGCGGTGGCGAACGGGTGATCCCGGACGATGCGATCGGCACCGGCGAGGATGTCGACCGGCTACTCGGCGAACTACGTCGGTTGATGCTGCTCAACGGCGCCGTACTGGTCGCGATCACACTCGGGCTGGCCGGCATCGCGCTGCTGGTACGGCGACGTACCCGCTGACCGGCCGTACCCGCTGACCGGCCGGCCGTACCCGCTGACCGGGCCTAGCCGCTGACCGGGCCGGCACGATCGCGGCACCACCCGGGGCGCGGCAGGCCGATCCCGGCCCCGGTCCATCGGTGGCGGATCAGCACCATCGGCGCGGCGGACGGTCACGCCGGACGGCGCGCCGAGAGGGCCGTACCGCGCCGTGGCGATGCGCTCCGGCCCAGCCGGGACGATCGGTCCGGCAACCCGGCGTACGGCCGCAATCCACGTCGTCCACCTCGTCGTCCGACGGTCCACCGGATTCCTCCGCCGATCCGGTGGTCCCGCCGACCCGCTCCGGAGCACCGAGGCGACCCGGTTCGGAAGTGTCACGGCCACCGGGATCGGAAGCACCGTGGCCACCCGACTCGAAGGCACCGGGATCATCCGGGTCGGGATCGGCGCGGTGGTCCGGCTCCGGAGCGGAGCGGTAGCGCGACTCGCCCGGCCGTGGTCGGGGGATCAGCCTCGACCGTTCCCCGCCCAGCCCCGGTTCTGCCCTGCCGGCGCCCCGGTCGGCCCCGTCCGAACCGGCGCCCCGGCCGGAACGGGCGACCAGTTCCACGGCCGGCGTTCCGTCGCGCTGATCGCCTGGGTCCAATTCTCGGTCCAGGTCGACGCGTTCCGCCGGATCCCCGGGCCGCACACTGCCGGAACAGTCCACCGCCTCCATCGGACGGGCCGGTCCGGTCCGGTCTCCCGGATCTCCGGGATCCACGTCGGTCCGGCCGGAGATCCCCTCGACCGGTCCCGCCGGCAGTCCGGCACTGGCCCCGCAGACCCAGCGGAGACGGCTGGCCGGGCCCAGCGGAGGCAGAGGCTCATGATCACCAAGCAGCCGACTCGGCTCGCCCTCGGCACAGCCGTGCTCAGCGTCATGCGCCATCCAAGCCTCCTCACACTCGCCGCCGAATGGGCGGTCGCCCCGGGTGGAGAGTGGCGCCCGCGTCCGTGGCCGGTAGGTCAGAACGTGGCATCCGCGTCGTCGGGACCATGTCACCGTACTGGTCCGAGGTGACGGACTCGACGCCGCCGTGACCAGAACTGGTGCAATCCGCCCAAACAAGGGCCGGATGTCGGAGGTGTTCAGTCCTGGGCCGGCTGCGGAAAGAGGGTCACCCAGACCGGAAACGCGACGAGCCAGATCACCATCGCACCGGTGAGCCGGAAGATCCAGCCGAGCAGTTCCCCCGTACGGCTCGGGTCGCCGACCATGAGGATGCCCAGACCGAGCAGGCCGCAGGCGACGGCCCAGCCCAGCAGTCCCTTGCCCCACTCCCGCCACTCGTAGCGGGCCCGGGCCCAGCCGCCCTTCGGAGGCCTGACCGGCGGCGGTCCGCCGGCGAAGCGGTGGGCGAACCGCTGATCCGCCCAGCGGATCATGCTGTGCCCGAACACGACGGAGAAGCCGAGGTAGGCGGCTGCCAGGCCGTGGACGAACTCGGCTGTCGCGCCCCGGCGCAGATCCAGCACGGTCGCGACCAGTATGACGAGGTCGATCAGCGGCGTGGCGAGCAGCAGCAGGGCTCCCAGCCGGGGCATCCGGAGCAGATACCGGGCGATCAGTCCGGCCCCGAGCAACACCCAGAAGCCGATCTCGCCCGCAGCGATCACCGCCACCACCGCCGGAACCTCCCTCTCCCGCCGCTGCCCCGTGCCCGCCGCTGGCCTGTGCCCGCCGCTGGCCTGTGCCCGCCGCTGGCCCGTGCCTGCTGCCGGCCTGTGCCTGCCACTGGCCTGCGCCTGCTGCCGGACTGCGCCTGATGCCGGACTGTGCCTGCCGCCTGCCGTCGTGCCAAGTCTGTCCGGCGGCCTCGGCCGGGACGTCGCCACCGCTGCCGAGATGCGGATCCGTCGAAAGAGGTACGGCTACATCCTTCGACGGACCCGTACCGTCCAGCCTCGTCGGCAGGACGGACGGCAACGGTCGGCGGATGTGATGGGATCGGGTACGTGACGGCACGGCTGAGCCTGGAACGCGGGACGATGTCCCGGGACATCGCGTTGGCGCTCGCCTCGCTGGCGGGCGGGTTGCTGATGCTCGCGCTCGGCATCTACCAGCCGCTCAATCCCGGGTTCCTGGATTCCTCGCCACTGGTGACCCTCGGGACGCTCGTCGCCACCTGTACGGCCGTCGCACTGCGCCGGGTGGCCACCCGCCGCGCCCTGGCACTGGGTACGGTCGCGTTCGCCGTCGATCTGGCCTGCGGCTCGTCGCTGGCCACCACCCTGGTCTACACCCAGGTGCTCTTCGACTCCTGCGTCTACGGGCCGCCGAGGATGTGGCGCCGACTGTTGTGGATCAACCTCGTGGTCACCGGCCTCGCCGCGGTGGCCGGCGTGGTCCTCCTGCGCCCGTTGTCGTGGCAGGGCATCGGGTTGAGCGTGCCGGTGGTGCTGATCGGCGTACTGCCGGTGGTCAGTGGCATCAGCGTCCGGCAGTACCGCGACCAGGCCGCCGCCGACCGGGCCAGGGCCGAGCAGACCGCCCGGCTGGCCGAACTCGACCGTCGCCAGGCGGTGGCGGCGGAGCGGAGCCGGATGGCCCGGGAGTTGCACGACGTCATCGCCAACCACCTGAGCGCGGTCGCCATCCACGCCACCGCGGCGCTGTCGGTCTCCGGGCTCGATCGCGCCCAGCGGGACCAGGCTCTGCGGGTGATCCGCGAGAACAGCGTGCAGGGGCTCGCCGAGATGCGTCAGATGATCGGTCTGCTCCGTGAACCGGCCGAGGCCGACCCGATCTCGCTGGGAGCACTGGACGACCCCGTACGGGCCGGGCTGACCGAGGTCGACCGGTTGGTCGACCAGGCACGGAGCGCCGGCCTGCCGGTACGGTTCGAGACGGTCGGCACGGTTCGGCCACTGCCGGTCGGCGTGGATCTGGCCGCCTACCGGATCGTCCAGGAGGCGCTGACCAACGCGCTCAAGCACGGCTGCGGACCGGCCACCCTCACCATCCGCCATCGGGAGCAACGCGTCGACCTCACGATCGAGAATCCGGTCGCCGACCCGCCGGGTGCCGGTTCCGGCGGCTCGCCGTGGCGCGGCGCTCCGGCGGGGGCCGGGCTGCCCGGCGCGGGCGCGGGGCTGATCGGGATGCGGGAGCGCGTCACCCTGCTGCACGGCCGGTTCGATGCCGGACGGTGCGGGCCGGGTTGGCGGGTGCACGCGGAACTTCCGTACCCCGGGACCGCCAGCCGCGCCGAGCCTCCCGTCACCCGCGCCGAGGTCGCCGCCGCAGGGGGCATCCGGGTCGGCGTCGTGGCCGCCTCGCGACCGCTGTCATGATCGAGTTCGGTCCGGACGGAACCGGGGTCGGCGGGTCGACCGACCGCGACGGGACGACCGGGGCCGTACCCCCGATCCGGGTGGTGATCGCCGACGACCAGGACGCGGTTCGGGCCGGCCTCGTGCTGATCCTCGCCGCCGCGCCGGGCCTGGAGGTGGTCGGCCAGGCCGCCGACGGGGAGGAGGCGGTGGCGCTGTGCCGGAAACTCCGGCCGGACGTGGCCGTGCTCGACGTGCGGATGCCCCGGCTCGACGGCGTCTCCGCGACCCGCGAGATCGTCGCCGAGCGGCTGGCCGACGTCCTGGTGCTGACCACCTTCGACCTCGACGAGTACGTCTTCGGCGCGCTCCGGGCCGGCGCGTCCGGCTTCCTGCTCAAGGACACCGACGCGGAGGGACTCCTCGACGCGGTACGTACCGTGGCCCGGGGCGAGGGGATCATCGCCGCCGCCGTCACCCGGCGCCTGATCAGCGCCTTCGCCGCCACCCCGCCGGAGGCCCCGGCGGTCGACCGGACGGCGGTGGACGAACTCACGCCCCGGGAACGCGACGTGCTGGCCTGCCTCGGCCGGGGACTGTCCAACCAGCAGATCGCCGACCGGCTGGCGATGGCCGAGAGCACGACCAAGACCCACGTCAGCCGGATCCTCGGCAAGCTCGGTCTGCGCAGCCGGGTGCAGGCGGCGATTCTCGCGCAGGAACTGGGTCTGCCGAACCCCTGAACTGCCCGGCGACCGGGACCTGGCCACCTCGGACCGGCAGCTCGGCTACCGGACGACCTGGTCGGCCCGGTCCCCGGCGGAGGTCCGTTCGGTGCCGCCACCCCAGCGGGTCGCGGCCCGGGCCGCCAGCGGGACGACGGCGAGGGCCAACAGCCAGCCGCCCAGGACGTCGGCGGGCCAGTGCGCCAGCAGCGCCAACCGGGTGAGCCCGACGAAGACCCCGAACGCCACGGCCAGGATGGCGGTGACCACCCGACCCGCCGTCGCCAGTCGTGGCCAGAGCAGGAGCACGGCCACCAGGGCCGCCGCCGCCGCGTTGCTGGTGTGCCCGCTCGGGAAGCCGTTGCTGTCCACCACCACGAAGCCGTTCTCCGGCCGGGGGTGGTGCACGAGCCAGTGCATCAGCCCCCAGAGCACCGGCACCGTCACGGTCACCAGGGCACACAGCGCGGCGGGCCGGCGCTGGGAGAGGGTCGCGAGGGCGATGCTGATCACCAGGCCGGCGACCACGAACGGCACGGTGGCGGCCACGTCGGTAACCACCCGGAGCACGTCGACGAGGCCGGGGCTGGCGCCGCCGTACCCCCGGAAGGCGTCGCTGAGCGCGTCGTCGAACCTTCCCAGCGGCGCCCAGTCCCCGGCGGTCAGCGCGAGCAGCACCAGGAACCCGGCGAGCGCGAGCAACGGTACGGCCAGCGGCGGACGGGCGATCATCGAAGCATGATGCCACGGCCGGGTGGCGGTGTCCGGGGGTGAACGTGGCACGCTGGGCCGATGGGGACCGAGGCGGGCGACGGCGAGCTGGCGGCCACGCTGCGCCGGATCGAGCGGGCGGCGGGCACGCTGGCCACCGCCAGTGTGGGCCGGATGGACGAGACGCTGCCCTGGTTCCGCGAGTTGCCGGCCGAGCAGCGCTCCTGGGTGATGCTGGTCGCCCAGGCCGGCGTCCGTTCGCTGGTGGAGTGGCTGCGTTCCCTGCCGAGCAGCACCGATCGGGGTGCCGGTGGCGTGACGGACAGCCCGCAGGAGGTCTCCGACGAGGTCTTCGCCGCCGCTCCCCGGGCGCTGGCCCGGTCGATCAGCCTGCAGCAGACGGTGGCGCTGATCAAGGTCACCATCGACGTGGTGGAGCAGCAGGTCCCGCACCTGGCGGCACCGGGCGAGGAGCGGTTGCTGCACGAGGCCGTACTCAAGTTCTCCCGGGAGATCGCCTTCGCGGCGGCCCGGGTCTACGCGCGGGCGGCGGAGTCACGCGGCTCCTGGGACGCCCGGTTGCAGGCGCTGCTGGTGGACGCGCTGCTCCGGGGCGACTCCCCGGACGTGCTGGCCAGCCGGGCCGCGGCCCTGGGTTGGTCGGACGCTCCGCCGGTGGCGGTGGCGGTCGGCCGCTCCCCCGGCGGCGAGGTGGCCGCGGTGCTGCACACCATCTACCGGGTCACCCGGCGGTTGGGGCTGGAGATGATCGGCGGCGTGCACGGCGATCGGCTGGTGGTGGTGCTGGGTGGCGTGGCCGACCCGCTGGCCGCCACCGAGAAGCTGCTCGCCGGCTTCGGCCCGGGGCCGGTGGTGGTGGGTCCGGCGGTGCCGAGCCTGGATTCGGCCACCGACTCGGCGCGGGCGGCCCTGGCCGGATTCCGCGCGGCACCCGCGTGGCCGGCGGCACCTCGGCCGGTGGCCGCCGGGGACCTGTTGCCGGAGCGGGCGCTGGCCGGCGACCCGGAGGCCCGCCGGAGCCTGCGCCAGGACGTCTACGCCGCACTGGTCCGGGCCGGCGGGGAGCTGCTGGAGACGTTGGACGCGTTCTTCGCGGCCGGCGGAGTGTTGGAGAGCACGGCCCGAACGCTGTTCGTCCACCCGAACACGGTCCGGTACCGGCTGCGCCGGGTCGCCGATGTGACCGGTTTCTCACCGCTGACGGCCCGGGATTCCTTCGCATTGCGGATGGCGCTGACGATCGGACGCCTGGATCCGTCCGCACCGGTCGGACCAGGCACGGGACATTAGGCGACGTTTAGGACAGACATCCCGCCAAGTCTGTGATCGTCATTGATTTTTGTAGGAACCTCACAAAGCTGATAGTGCGGATTGGTCCATCACGGCAAGCACACGCCGGCCAATGATCCAGGAGAGTCGTAGGCGTGCTCGCCGTCCTCTCGCCCGGCCAGGGTTCCCAGAAGCCCGGCTTCCTGACTCCATGGCTCGACCTGCCCGGCGCCGAGGCGCGACTGCACTGGTGGTCCGCGCTGGCGGGCGTCGACCTGGTCCGGCTCGGCACCCAAGGGGACGCCGACGAGATCAGGGACACCGCGCGGACCCAGCCGCTGCTGGTCGCCGCCGCCCTGCTCGCCGCCGAACACCTTCCGATGTACGACGTCACCGCGACCGCCGGGCACAGCGTCGGTGAGCTGGCCGCCGCAGCGCTGGCCGGCGTACTGACCCCGGAGACCGCGGTCACCCTCGCCGGGGTACGCGGCCGGGAGATGGCCGCCGCCTGCGCCCTCGAACCGACCGGTATGTCCGCGATGCTCGGCGGCGACAAGGACGAGGTGCTGGCCGCCGTCGAGGCACACGGACTGCACCCCGCCAACTTCAACGGCGCGGGTCAGATCGTCGTGGCCGGGACGGTCGACCGGCTGGCGAAGCTGGCCGCCGAGCCCCCCGCCGGCAGCCGGGTGATCAGCGTGAAGGTCGCCGGGGCGTTCCACACCCCGTACATGGCCCCCGCCGAGCAGGCGTTGGGCGTCATCGCGGCCGGGATCACCCCGACCGAACCGACCCGGATCCTGCTCTCCAACTTCGACGGTGCCGCCGTCAACCACGGCCGGGAGATGCTGCAACGCCTGGTCCGCCAGGTGACCGCGCCGGTCCGCTGGGACCTGTGCATCCGCAGCCTGGCCGACCTCGGCGTCACCGCCGTGATCGAGCTTCCTCCGGCGGGTACCCTGGCCGGGTTGATCAAGCGCGAACTCAAGGGCAGCGACGCCCTGCCGGAGATCGTCACCCTGAACACCCCGGACGACCTGGCCGCCGCCCGGGACCTGATCGCCCGGCACGGTGCCCCGGCCGGCCACGAACCGACCATGCAGTTCCGGGTCGTGGTCGCCACCAGCGCCGGGACCTTCGCCCCGGTCGAGGGACTGGCCGAGGGCGACATGATCGACTCTGGGCAGGTCGTCGGCCACGTCAACACCCGGCAGGGCGCCGTCGAGGTCGCCGCTCACGGCTCCGGGGTACTCACCGAATGGCTCGCGCACCACGACGACCCGGTCGCCCCGGGCCAGCCCCTCGCCCGCATCGGAGGACAGCTCTCATGACCGGTCACCGAGAGATCACCGACCACCGCCCGGCGGTGGTCCGGTGAGCAGGATGATCGCCCTCGGGCACTACCAGCCGTCCCGGGTGCTCACCAACGACGACCTCGCCCAACTGGTGGACACCAACGACACCTGGATCCGGGACCGGGTCGGCATCGCCACCCGGCGGATCGCCGACTCCGAGACGGTCGCCGACATGGCCGCCGCCGCCGCCGACAAGGCGCTGGCCAACTCGGGCCTCGCCGCCTCCGACATCGACCTCGTCGTGGTGGCCACCTGCTCGGCCATCGACCGCAGCCCGAACACCGCCTGCCGGGTCGCCGCCAAACTGGGCATCGACGCCCCGGGCGCGTTCGACATCAACACCGCGTGCTCCGGCTTCTCGTACGCGCTGGGCACCGTCGACCACGCGCTGCGGGCCGGGGCGGCGCGCAACGCCATCGTGATCGGCGCCGAGAAGCTCTCCGACTTCACCGACTGGACCGACCGGTCGACCTGCATCCTGTTCGGTGACGGTGCCGGCGCGGCGGTGGTCAGCGCCACCGGCGAGGGCGAGCCGGACGGTATCGGGCCGGTGGTCTGGGGCTCGGTCCCGGAGCGGAGCGACGCGGTACGGATCGAGGGCTGGCGCCCGTACATCAAGCAGGAGGGTCAGGCGGTCTTCCGCTGGGCCACCACCGCACTGGCCCCGCTCGCCCTCCAGGCCTGCGAACGGGCCGGCGTCGACCCGTCCGAGATCGCGGCGTTCGTGCCGCACCAGGCCAACCTCCGGATCATCGAGGGAATCGCCAAGCGGCTCAACATGCCCCAGGCGATCGTCGCCAAGGACATCGTCGAGTCGGGCAACACCTCGGCGGCGAGCGTGCCGCTGGCGCTGTCCAAGCTGGTCGAGCGCCGTGAGGTGCCGTCCGGCGCCCCGGTACTGCTGTTCGGCTTCGGCGGCGGCCTCACGTACGCCGGGCAGGTCGTCCGCTGCCCGTGACGGCCCGACACCGATACCCGGGACGCCCCCACCGGCCAACCGTGACCCCACCACCACCCAGGTAACCACCGGCCGGCGCCACGTCGACCAGCCGGGGCGGACGATTCCGCCATCGCAACATCCATCCATGAGAGGAAACAACCGCAATGACCCGTGACGAGATCACCGCCGGACTCGCCGAGATCCTTGAAGAGGTCGCCGGAGTGAGCCCGGACGACGTGGCCGAGGAGAAGTCGTTCACCGACGACCTCGACGTCGACTCGCTCTCCATGGTCGAGGTCGTGGTGGCCGCCGAGGAGAAGTTCGGCGTCAAGATCCCGGACAACGACGTCCAGAACCTCAAGACCGTCGGCGACGCCGTCGCCTACATCGAGGCGCAGTCCTGATCATGAGTCGTCCTGACGTTGTCGTCACCGGGCTCGGCGCGACGACCCCGCTCGGCGGGGACGTCGCGTCGACCTGGGAAGCCATGTTGGCCGGTCGCTCCGGGGTGGGTCCGCTCACCCAGGAGTGGGCCGGGCAGCTCCCGGTACGGATCGCCGCCGAACTCGCGGTCGAACCGACCGAGAAACTCGACCGGGTCAAGCTGCGGCGGCTGGACCGGTCGGAGGCGATCGCACTGATCGCCGCGCACGAGGCCTGGGCGGACTCCGGGCTGGCCGACGCACCCCCGGAGCCGGAACGGATCGCGGTGAGCGTCGGATCCGGGATCGGCGGCGCGCAGACCCTGCTCGCCCAGGACGACATCCTGGAGGCGTCCGGCCCGCGGCGGGTGTCCCCGCACACGGTGCCGATGCTGATGCCGAACGGACCGGCCGCCTGGGTCGGACTGGAGCTGGGGGCACAGGCCGGCGTCCACTCGGTGGCGAGCGCCTGCGCGACCGGCGCCGAGGCGATCGCACTCGGCCTGGACCTGATCCGCGCCGGCCGGGCCGACGTGGTGCTGGCCGGCGGCACCGAGGCGGTCATCCATCCGCTGCCGATCGCCGGGTTCGCGTCGATGCGGGCGATGTCGACCCGCAACGACGACCCGGAGCGGGCCTCCCGCCCATGGGACAAGGGACGCGACGGGTTCGTCCTCGGCGAGGGCGCCGGCGCGGTCGTACTGGAGCGGGCCGACCACGCCGCCGCACGCGGTGCCCGGGTGTACGCCCGGCTGGCCGGCGCCGCGCTCACCTCGGACGGCTACGACATCGTGCAGCCGCATCCGGAGGGCCGGGGCGTGATCCGGGCGATCAACATGGCGATCGCCGACGCGGGTATCGCCCGCTCGGACATCGTGCACGTCAACGCCCACGCGACGTCCACTCCGGTGGGCGACATCGCGGAGATCGCCGCGCTCCGGACCGCGCTGGGCAACCATCCGGTACTGACCGCGACCAAGTCGATGACCGGCCATCTGCTCGGTGCGGCCGGTGCGCTGGAGTCCATCGCCACCATCCTGGCCATCCGGGATTCGGTGATCCCTCCGACGATCAACCTCGACGATCCCGACGACGCCCTCGACCTGGACGTGGCCGCGCACAAGCCACGGCACATGGACGTGCCCGCGGCGCTGAACAACGGCTTCGGGTTCGGCGGCCACAACGCGGTTCTGGTCTTCGCGAGGGTGTGACGGCACGCCAGACACCCCGTACGGCGCGCTCATCTCCGCGCCGTACGGTCGGCAACCGATTTGGAGGCTTCCGTGACCACCACGTCCGTGAATCCTGACTCGTCCAGCGTCGACCAGCGTGATCCGGAGCTCCGGCTCCGGTCGCTGTTCGACGCCGGTTCGCTGCGGCTCGCGTCGCAGCGCGACGACTCCGGGGTGTTGTGGGCCCGTGGTGAGGTGGAGGGCACGCCGACGATCGCGTACGTCACCGACGCCACGATCATGGGCGGCGCGATGGGCGCCCTGGGCTGCCAGCACATCGTCGAGGCGATCGACACCGCGGTCCGGGAGCGGGTGCCGGTGCTCGGGCTGTGGCACTGCGGCGGCGCCCGGCTGGCCGAGGGCGTGGTGTCACTGGACGCTGTCGGCCAGGTCTTCGCGGCGATGGTGCGCGCCTCCGGGCGGGTACCGCAGATCTCCGTGGTGTTGGGCCCGGCCGCCGGTGGCGCCGCCTACGGGCCCGCGCTGACCGACATCGTGATCATGAGCGGTGCCGGCCGGATCTTCGTCACCGGCCCGGAGGTCGTCCGCAGCGTCACCGGCGAGCAGGTCGACATGGAGCGCCTCGGCGGCCCCGAGCCGCACGGCCGGCGCTCCGGCGTGGTGCACGTGACCACCAAGGACGAGGCATCGGCCATCACCGAGGCCCGCCGGCTCGCCGAACTGCTGGGTCGGCAGGGTCGACTCAGCCCGGCGGACATCCCCGCCGAGGCCGGGGCCGGGCACGACCTGGCCGCGCTGATGCCGGCCGAGCCCAACCGGGCGTACGACGTCAAGCCGGTGGTCAAGGCGCTGCTGGACGCGCCGGGGGTGGAACTGCACGCCAAGTGGGCGCCGAACGTCGTCACCACGCTGGGCCGGTTCGCCGGCCGTACGGTCGGGGTGATCGCGAACAACCCGCTGCGGCTGGGCGGCTGCCTCGACGCGTCGAGCGCGGAGAAGGCGGCCCGGTTCGTCCGGATGTGTGACTCGCTCGGCGTACCGCTGGTCGTGCTGGTCGACGTGCCCGGTTACCTGCCCGGACTGGGTCAGGAGTGGGACGGCGTGGTCCGGCGCGGCGCCAAGCTGCTACACGCCTTCGCCGAGGCCGTGGTGCCCCGGGTGACGCTGGTGACCCGCAAGGCGTACGGCGGCGCGTACATCGCGATGAACTCCCGCGCCCTGGGTGCCACCGCCGTGTTCGCCTGGCCCAACGCCGAGGTCGCCGTCATGGGTGCCTCCGCCGCGGTGCAGATCCTGCACCGCAAGAGGCTCGCCGCCGCACCGCCCGAGGAGCGCGACGCGTTGCGCGAGCGACTCGTCGAGGAGCAGACCCGGGTGGCCGGCGGGGTCAACCGGGCGCTCGAGATCGGTGTGGTCGACGACGTGATCACGCCCGGGAAGACCCGTCGCCGGATCGCCGAGGCGCTCGCGGGGGCTCCCGCCGCCCGGGGTGTACACGGCAACATCCCGCTGTGACAACCGGCGCGACGGTCGCGACCCTGGCCCGGACCCCGGACCGGGCGGTGACCGTCCCCCGAGCCGGGTACGCCCCGATGATAGGTTTCCGTCGGCCGAGTCCCGCCGCGCCCTCCCAGCGCGGCGGGAGTCGCTTTCCGGGACGGGTAGCCGAGGAGAAGCGCAGTTGTTGACAGCGATCAAGGGTCTGCTCGGGCACGAGGCGCTGTACGTCGCCCTGCAGAAGGGCCTGGGCGCGGACCGGCTCCGCTACCGGTGCCTGGACGAGCTCGGGCTCACCGACGGCGACACGGTCATCGACGTCGGCTGCGGTCCGGCCTACTACTTCGGGCGGCTGCCCCGGGTCCGCTACTACGGCTTCGACACCTCGGAGAAGTACATCGCGCACGCCCGCAAGCGCTGGGGCAGCGACCAGGCGGAGTTCCGCTGCGAGGTCTTCGGCGAGCAGCACCTGGCGGAGATTCCCCCGGTCAACGCGATCCTGCTGCTCGGCCTGCTGCACCACCTCTCCGACGCCGACTCCCGGCACCTGTTGCAGGTTTCCGCCCGGGCCCTCGCCCCCGGCGGCCGGGTGATCGCCGTGGACCCCACCCTGGTACCGGGACAGCACCCGGTCTCCCGGTGGATGTCGAAGAACGACCGCGGCGAGTACGTCCGGGAGCCGGAGGCGTTCGTCGCGCTCGGCCGTGAATCCTTCGACGACGTCGACGGCGAGGTCGTCGACGACGCCACCCGGATCCCGACGAGCCACTGGATGATGCGGATGCGGACCCCTGTGTTCGCCAGGGACGCCTCCTAGCCGTACCGCCGCGACAACGCTCCACCACCCCTCGAACACACCGAACACCCCGAAGAGGTTGACCATGACTGGACCGATCACCAACTGGGCCGGGAACGTCGACTTCGGTGCCAGCGCACTGCACCGGCCCGGGTCCCTGTCCGAACTCCGGTCCCTGGTGGCCGGCAGCGACCGGGTACGGGCACTCGGTACGGCACACTCCTTCAACCGGATCGCCGACACCACCGGCGATCTCGTCTCCCTCGCCGCCCTGCCGCCCACGGTCGAGATCGACACCGGACGGGCCACCGTGAGCGTCGCCGCCGGAATCCGGTACGGCGAACTCGTCGAGCGGCTGCACCGGGCCGGTTTCGCACTGCACAACCTCGGATCGCTGCCGCACATCTCGGTGGCCGGCGCCTGCGCCACCGCCACCCACGGTTCGGGCGTGGGCAACGGCAATCTCGCCACCGCCGTCTCCGGGCTGGAACTGGTCACCGCCGACGGCGACCTGGTGACGCTGGACCGGGACGCCGATGGCGACGAATTCCTCGGCCACGTCGTCGGACTCGGCGCGCTCGGCGTCGTCACCCGACTCACCCTCGACCTCGCCCCGGCGTTCGACATCGAGCAGTACGTCTACGACGACCTGCCCCGCGAGCAGCTCGACGAACACCACGCGGAGATCCTCGGCGGCGACTACAGCGTCAGCCTGTTCACCGACTGGGCCGGCCCACACGTCAACCAGGTGTGGCGCAAGCGCCGGGTGGTCGGCGCGGGCGACCTGGGCGCCCCGGAACGCTGGTTCGGCGCCACCCTGGCCACCGAGGCCCGGCACCCCGTACCAGGGATGTCGGCGGTGCACTGCACCCAGCAGCTCGGCGTTCCCGGGCCCTGGCACGCCCGGCTGCCGCACTTCCGGCTGGAGTTCACCCCCAGCAGCGGCGAGGAACTGCAGACGGAGTACTTCGTGCCGCGTCAGGACCTGGTCGGGGCGCTTACCGCGCTCGACGGGATCCGGGACCGCATCGCCGCCGTCCTACAGATCTCGGAGATCCGTACGATCGCCGCCGACGAGTTGTGGCTGAGCCCGGCCTACCGGCGCGACAGCGTGGCGCTGCACTTCACCTGGGTCAAGGACACCGGGGCGGTGCTGCCGGTGCTGGCGGCGATCGAGGACCGGCTCGCCCCGTTCGCCCACCGACCGCACTGGGGCAAGCTCTTCGTCACCCCGCCCGAGGTGGTGCGCGACCGGTACGACCGGCACGGCGACTTCGTGGCGCTGATGACCCGCTACGACCCGGCCGGCAAGTTCCGCAACGACATGCTGGACCGGTACTTCCCCGCCGCCGGTTAGCCCGCTACTTCCCCGCCGCCGGTTAGCCGCGCCGGCCGATCCACCACCGGCCGTCGACGGGGCCGCCCGGGGTCAGGGAAGCTGGTAGACGGCCATCCGGCGGTTCTCGAACCGCAGCCGGGCGAGTTGGCGCAGCGCCGGAGACTCCGGCCCGACCGACCGGTCCACCACGAGCCACCGTACGGCGTACCGGTCCCGCAGGTCGCGCAGTCCGGCCTCGGTGGGTGCGGTGAACGCCGCGTCGTTGCGCCGCAGCAGGTCCTGGTCCCAGAACGGGGTGTACGCCCCCAGCGTCGCCATCCGGGGCGCGAAGCCCCAGCCCTCGACCAGCACCCGGCGTTCGGCGTACGCACTGAGCCAGAACGAGCGCGAGTCGCACCAGCCGTTGACGACGGCCTGGCAGTGCACGTTGGTCGCCAGCACGTCGCCCGGAGCGCTGTGCTCCCGGGTCCAGCGGGCCGCGTCGATCCGGGACTTCGGCAGCGAGATCGGCGTGTACGCACCTCCGTTCGGCCACCGGGCCGACTTCTGCATGTCCATCACCAGGCCGGGTGCCCCGACCACCAGGACGGCGGTGAGCAGGGCGATCGCGCCTCGGCCCCGGAGTGCCGGAATGCCCTGGCTGGCCGGTCGCCACAGCCCGACGGCGAGGACCGCCAGCACGGCCAGCCCGCCGGACCACCACAGCAGTGGCTGGATCCAGTCCGACGGTGCTCCGACCGGGGCCGGTTCGGCGTACCGGAGCTGGATCGCGACCAGGGCGACGGCCAGGACCAGGGCGAACAGCCCCAGTGCCGCCCGGGAGCGCCGGGTCAGTTCGGCCCGCTCGGCGAGCAGCACGTACCCCCAGGCCGACAGCACCACCGCGAAGGTGAAGCCGGCCCGGGTGAAGTACTGGTTGGCGCCGCCGGGTTGCTGGAGCAGAAGGAAGAACGCCGGGCCGGCCAGGGTGCCGCCGAGCAGGAACCACTGCACCGGTTCCAGCCGGCCCCGGCGCAGCCAGAGCAGCGGGCCGATGCCCACCACCCGAAGTTGCATGTTGACTCCGAAGGCGGCGAACACCGCCGTCACCGCCAGCGCGCCGGCCCAGCCCGACCGGTCCGTCGGCGTCGCCCAGAACGGCTCCAGGCTGGCGAACGGCTCGACCTCGATGCCGTACGCCTTGAAGCGGTACAGCACCGCCGTGGCGAACAGTTGGGCGGCTGCGGCGGTCAGTCCCGCCCCGACCACCGCCCACGGGATCCGACGCGTCCGGACCAGCAGGACCACGGCGGTGAACGCGAGCGCGGCCCCCACCACCGGCAGTGTGCTGGCCTTCGCACCGCTGGAGGCGAACATCAGCAGTGGCACGAGGACGAACGCGCCCCGGCCGATCGGGGCGACCGGTCGATCGGCACGCCGGTCGACCAGATCGGCGAGTACGGCGATCAGCGCGATCAGCAGCACCCAGCTGTAGATCATCGACATGCCGTGCCAGATCACGAACGACGCCTGGGTGCCGAACGGCATCGTCACCGGGTCGGTGAAGTTGGTCTCGCCGAGAACGAAGAACAGGACGGCGGCGATCGCACCGACGTACGGCCGGCCGCTGACCCGCCAGCCCAGCACCGCGGTGAGCACGATCGCGGCGGCGCACAGGGCCGGGATGGTCAGCCGCAGCGCCACCACCGGCAGGTCGATGTGCCCGATCAGGCTGGTCGCCGCCATGTGCACGTACCCGAACCAGTGGTAGTCGAGCGGTTCCTGCGCGACCTGGGGCAGATGGATCGGGAACTGGTGCTTCGCCTCACCGGCCAGCGAGAGCTGGTAGGCCAGGTCGAGATACTGGCGCGTGCCGTCCGAGGTGGGCAGGATCGGGTTGCGTTCCAGGAAGGTGACCGACAGGTAGGTGGTGAAGAACGCGACCGCGCCGACGACGGACCACGACCAGCCGACCGGGGTGGGACGGTAGCCCCGGACCAGCCAGTTCCGGCGCAGTTTCGGTACACCCGCGAAGACCGCCACGATCGCCGCCGGCCACGTCCACAGCCAGTCGCCGAGGCCGAGTACGGCGTAGCCGGCCCAGGCGGGCAGTTCGAGCACCAGCCCGACGGCGGCACCCATCGCCACGTCCTCGACGAGCGTGTGCGGCCGTCGGCGCAGGGCCCGGTAGACCAGGGTGCCCGGCAGGATCAGCGCCAGCAGGACGTACCCCGCGTAGCGGACGAGGTCGAGCGGCGGGGTGTCGGCCGCCAGCAGCACCACGGCGAAGTAGCCGACCCCCACCACGAGCGGCGACCAGCGGCGCAGGGCACCGACCGAGGCCGACGTCGTCGAAGGAGAGGAGTCCACCACCGCCGGAGCGGTAACACTCACCAGCCGAAACCTTCCGTTCGCGACTGCGGGGCTCGCAGAACCGGCTCACTCCTCGCGCTCACCGTGCAGACCTTCGTTCGCGACTGCGGGGCTCGCAGAACCGGCTCACTCCTCGCGCTCACCGTGCAGACCTTCGTTCGCGACTGCGGGGCTCGCAAGACCGGCTCACTCCTCGCGCTCACCGTGCAGACCTGGCGGAGCCGTTCCGGGCCACCGGTGCTCCCACGCTGTGGACGAGCGGCTCACCGAGGTCTGGAGCCGGGTCCTCGACCAGGTCGGCGGTGTCCGAACCGACGAAGTAACTGGGCCGGCCCTGCACGGCGGCGTAGATCCGGGCGATGTACTCGCCGAGCAGCCCCAGGCAGAGCAGTTGGACCGCACCCAGGAACAGCACCGCGACGTAGAGCGAGGCCCAGCCGGTGACGGTGGAGTCGCGCAGGTAGGCGATGATCGCCAGCACCAGCATCACGGTGCAGAGCAGCATGCCGCCGGCACCGAGCCAGGTCGCCAGCCGCAGCGGTGCGCCGGAGAAGCTGGTGATGCTGTCGGTGGCCAACCGGACCATCCGCGAGAGCGGGTATTTCGTACTGCCCGCCGCGCGCAGCGAGCGGACGTAGCGCACCTCGCCGCTGGGGAAGCCGAGCCACGGCACCACCAGCCGGAGCACCGGACGACGCTCGGGCAACTCGCGCAGTGCCTCGACGGTCGCCCGGCTGAGCAGCCGGAAGTCGCCGGCCTGGGCCGGAACCGTGTTGCCGACGAGTCGGCGTACCAGCCGGTAGTAGAGGCCCGCCGTCGACCGCTTGAACACCGTGTCGGTGGACCGGTCGGCGCGTACCCCGTAGACGATGTCCAGGGTCTCGTCGCGAGCCAACCGCAGCATGTCGACCAGGACCTCCGGCGGATCCTGGAGGTCGGCGTCGATGCTGGCGATGTAACCGCCCCGGGCCCGGAACAGGCCGGCGGTCAACGCCGCCTGGTGCCCGCTGTTGCGCCGCAGCCGGATGACCCGCAGTTGGGGCCAGCCGCGCCGCAGTCCGACCAGGATGACCGGGGTGGCGTCGGTGCTTCCGTCGTCGACGGCGACCACCTCGTACGGCTCGCCGAGCCCGTCCAGCACCGGACGCAGTCGTTCGACCAGTAACGGAAGAACGCTCTCCTCGTTGAACATCGGCACGACCACGGACAGGGCCGGCTCCCGGCTCGTCACAGTCGTACCCCCCGTCCTCTGGATCTGCCGACAGCCGAACGCTACCAGCAGCGCAGGTGACCGATCTCACCAGCGCCGCACCGGCCCGGCCCCTCAGCTCGCCGGACAGCTCGATCTTGGCAGGCCGGTGACCTGCACCGGAGACCGCCCGGTCGGCTTGGCCCGCCCGGCGAGCACGTCCGCCAACGCGGTGATCGACACCGCCGTCGACGAGTACGTCGCCAGCAGCACCGGCGACCTGGCCCGGCCGAGAACGTACGGCGTGTCCATCGCCACCGTCACCGCCGCGTCGGCCCGCAGGTCGCTCGTACCGTCGTTGTAGCCGACCAGGTGCACCACCTTGCCGCCGGACGGGACCACCTTGACCCCCACCGCCCGCAGGGCCTTGATCAGTCGGTCCCGGCTGGTACCCCGGTCGTTCGCCGCGGTCACCGTCACCGGTCCGGTCACCGGCGCCGCGCCGCAGCCACCCCGCAGCATCGTGATCGCCGCCGCGGCGGCGCGCCGGGCGGCCTCCTGGTGACCTGTGCTGTTCAGCGTGCTCATCTCCGGCCGGGGCCGGTCGGCCAGCCGGAACTTCAGCGTCAGCACCCGGGTCACCGCCTCCACCAGCCGGGCCCGGGGCAGCGAGCCGTTCCGCAGCGCGGCCAGCACCCCGTTGTACGCCTCGGCCACGTTCGGCGGCATCAGCACGAGGTCGTTGCCGGCGTTGAGCGCCCGCACGGCGGTCTGGCCGGGCGGCTGCTCGGCGACCGCGGCCATGTCCATCGCGTCCGTCACCAGCACGCCGGTGAAGCCGAGTTCGGTGCGGAGCACGTCGGTGAGGAGCTTGCGGGAGAAGGTGGCCGGTATCCCGGGGTCCACCGCCCGGACGTCGAGGTGTCCCGCCATGACCAGCCAGGCCCCGGCGTCGATGCCGGCCGCGAACGGCGGCAGGGCGAAGGAGTCGAGCTGCTTGCGGTTCTGCTTCACCACCGGCAGGCCCTTGTGCGAGTCGGCGGCGGTCTGGCCGTGCCCCGGGAAGTGCTTGAGGGTCGCCGCGACGCCCGCCCCCTGCAGGCCCCGGACGGCGGCGCCGACCTGGTTCGACGCCGCCTTCGGATCCGAGCCGTACGACCGGGAGCCGATCACCTTGCTGTTCGCACCGAGGACGTCGGCACTCGGCGCGAAATCGACGTTCACCCCGAGGGCGGCGAGTTCGGTGCCGGCGCTGCGCCAGGCCGTCTCGGTGAGCGCGGGATCGCCGCCCGCGCCGAGGGCCATCGCGCTGGGCAGGTTGGTGACGCCCTCGGAGATCCGGGTGACCACACCGAACTCCTGGTCGATCCCGATCAGCGCCGGTACGGCACCGGCCGGCAGCTTTCCGGCGGCCGCCTGGAGGCCGGCGGTGAGGTCGCCTACCTGCTTCGGGTTGTCGACGTTGGTGGTCGGCTGGTTGGCCCCGGTCGGGTCGTCGGCGGAGAAGCCGACCAGGATCAACCCGCCGAGCCGGTACTTGGCGATCATCTCGGCCGGGGTCTGGACTCCGGCGAGCTTCCGGTTGCCGGCCGCCGACCCGCCGGACACCTTGGTGGCCGAGTTGCCGTAGGCGTACGGCATCAGCACCTGGCCGACCAGGTCCTCGTCGGCGAGGGTGGCGACCAGCTGGGCCGCCCGGGCCGCCGGGTCCGGCGGTGCGGTCGGAGCGGTGCTGGACGGCGACGACGGCGCGGGCACGCCCGTTGCGTCCCGGTCGGGCGTACCGGCGCAGCCGGAGACGATCAACAAGGCGATGGCGGAGAGCACGGCCGGAGCGCGCCGGAGGGAAGTCGACACGCCCGCTATCCCATCAGCCCGTTCCTGGCCGGGCAACTCGACCGTTGCCCGGCCGGGCTCAGCCGACCCTGGTGAGCAGGGTGACCGGTGCGCCGTCCCCGGCGTACCGGTAGGGCTCCAACTCGGCGTCCCAGGCCGTACCCATCGCCTTGTCGAGGGCGTGCGCGAGTGCCTCCGGGGCGCGGGCGGACTCCATGATCGATCGGAGTCGGTCCTCGCCGAGCTGAATGTCGCCGGCCGCCCCGGCGGTGGCGCGGAAGAGCCCCCGACCGGGCACGTACATGAACCGCTCCCCGTCGACGCCGGGACTCGGTTCCTCGGTCACCTCGAAACGGATCATGGGCCACTGTCTCAGGGCAGCGGCCAGCTCCGCGCCGGTCCCTGGCCGGCCGGTCCACCCACACTCCGCTCGACGGGCGGCCGGATCGACCGGCTGGCCCGTCCAGTGCAGGTTGACCGGCGCGGTAAGGACGCGCGCGATCGCCCACTCGACGTGCTGACACACGGCGAGTGGGGTCGAGTGGACGTATACGACGCCACGCGTTGGCACGGTGACCTCCCGGAGAGCGAGGTGCGTCTTCCCCTACGACCTCGCCTCACCGAACGAACTTCACCGAGCAATGTTGGAACACATGATGACGGTTGTGACGGATGGTACGCCAGGGATTCACGAAACTGCCCCGGGGGAATAGCCGTACCGGTGAGGGTAGTTGGACCCCATGTCAGCGGCGGTAGCCGACCGGTCATCACCGCTGTCGTGTAAAATTTGCCCGGCGGCGTCTGCCGCTCAAGTTCGGCCAGTACCCAAGCCGGGCGGCGCAACACATTTCCGGCGGCCCGCCGTCGGCTGTCCCCTCGGACCTTCCCGTCCTCCCGTACGTCATTCAAGGAGTCCCGCCGTGGCGAGCAACACGTCCAAGACCGCGCGCGCATCCGTCCGCGCCGGCCAGGCCGGTCAGGGTGGCGCCCTGAGCGTGCTCGGTGAGTTCAAGTACCTGATCCCGCTCAATGGCGGCAAGCACGCCTACGTGCGGAACCTGACCAACGGCAAGACCTCGCACCTGCGTACGGACTCCGAGGCGTTCGTCGAGGAGATCCGGACGCTGGTCGGTGCCGGTCACGCCATCAAGATCCGTACCGAGCTGAACAACCTGGCCGCCGCGTACCCGAGCGACGGCTGGGACACCTGCGAGAAGCGGCTGGTCGAGGCCGGCGTCTTCGAGGCCTGAGCCCGACCGGTTCACGTCCCACCGTTCGGCGACGCACCAACGCAACATCCGTGAACGCTCCGGCGCGGTTTCCCCGTGCCGGAGCGTTCACGCGTTCCCGGGTCGGGATGATTCACCGCCGGGCGGTGCGGGTACTCAACGGCCGGCGACGTGTTCCGGCAGGGAAGGTACGAGGAAAGCCGACAGATCCACCCGCCCCGTCGGAAACGTCGCATCGGGCAGGATTGTTACCCGTGGGTACGGCTTACCCCGGCGCGACGCGGAGGTGACCATGCCCGACCCCGGCTCGGTACGGCTGGCGGACGGCGTCCAGTTGCACGTCGACACGTCCGGCCCCGACACCGCCGGCCTGACGGTCCTGCTGCTGCACGGCTGGACCCTGGACGGGCGTACCTGGCACCGGCAGGTGGCCGCGCTGCGCGACGCGTTCGGCGAGGCGGTCCGCGTGGTCACCTACGACGCGCGCGGCCACGGCAGGTCCGGCCCGGCCACGCTGCACTCGGCCACCCTGGAGCGGCTCGGCGACGACCTGGCCGAGGTGATCGCCGAGGTGGCCCCGACCGGCCCGATCGTGCTGGCCGGACACTCGATGGGCGGCATGACCGTCATGGAGTACGCCCACCGGCATCCCGAGGACTTCGCCCGCCGGGTCGCCGGCCTGGTCTTCGTCTCCACCACCGCCGAGGGCCACACCCACACCGCCTACGGCCTGCCGGCGCCGGTCGCCCGACTGATCCGGATCGCCGAGCTGGCCGGTACCGGACTCCTGGCCCGGTGCGGCGGCTGGCGGACCCCCCTGCCACTGCTCTACGCGCTCCGCCCGACCCTGCGCTGGCTGCTTTTCGGCGACGTGTGCGAATCGGCCGACATCCGGCTCACCTCATCGGCGGTGGCCCGCGCCTCGCTGGTCTCGATCGGCGGGTTCCGCCCGTCCATCGGCACCCAGAGCCGGCTGGCGACCCTCGCCGAACTGGCCGAGCTACCGGCGGCGGCCCTGGTCGGCGACCGGGACCGGCTCACCCCGCCACCCTGCGCGGTGTCGATCGCCGAGGCGTTGCCGTCGGCCGAGCTGACGGTGTGTCCGGGTGCCGGACACATGCTCATGCTGGAACGGGCCGACGAGGTGACCGGCGCCCTGCTCTCGGTGACGCAGCGGGCGATGTCGCGGCCGGCGACGGTCCGGAAGACGGCGACGGTCCGGAAGACGGCGGCAGTTCGGAAGACGGCGACGGTCCGGACGGCGGCGGCAGTTCGGAGGACGGCGACGGTCCGGACGGCGGCGGCGCCGGCCGGGGCCACCGGACCGGTCGTCAAACA
Organism: Plantactinospora alkalitolerans; assembly: GCF_015690345.1. Lineage (GTDB taxonomy): Bacteria > Actinomycetota > Actinomycetes > Mycobacteriales > Micromonosporaceae > Plantactinospora > Plantactinospora alkalitolerans. Next base: position 32,571 of record NZ_JADPUN010000239.1, read on the forward strand.
GCCACGACGACAGGAAGACCACAGCGCACCGTGCACCTGATGCACCTGATCCCCGGCAGCCCCACGACCAGCCACCGAGGCGGCGGGGACCGTGTCGAACGCGGCCAGCGTCACACCGCGGGCGGTCATCGTCACACCGGAGACGTCGGGCGGACCAGGCGCGGCGGAGCCGTGCCGAGCGGGCACGGCGTACCCTCGCTTCCTGGCAATTATGCGGCACCCGAGCGGCCGGACCGATGGTCCCGGACGACGGCGTGGCCAGATATCGATCTCCGGGAGCATTCGCGTTGACCGACCACACCACGCTGCGGCAGGAGATCGAAGCCGAACAGCGCCATCTCGATCGGGTCTACACCCGGCTGGCGCAGCTACGACGCTCCGCCGAGCTGGCCGAGAAGGACGGGTACCAGTTGGCCCGGGTGGGCAACTTCGGCGCGCTGGTCGAACGCGACGCGATGGTCTTCCACGCCGCCCGGCGGCGGCACACCCTCGACGCGGAACACGAGGGACTGGTCTTCGGCAGGCTGGACCTCCGATCCGGACAGGTACTGCACATCGGCCGGCTCGGCGTACGCGGCGAGCACGCCGAACCACTCGTGATCGACTGGCGGGCACCGGCCGCCGCCGCCTTCTACCAGGCCACCGCGGCGGACCCGCGGAACGTCGTACGGCGTCGGGTGATCTCGTCCACCGGCGAGCGGGTGACCCGGATCGAGGACGACCTGCTCGACCCGGCGGCGGCACCGGACGGGATGCGGGTGGTCGGCGACGGCGCCCTGCTCGCGACGCTGTCCCGAACCACCGGCCGGGGAATGCGCGACATCGTCGCCACCATCCAGCGGGAGCAGGACGAGGCGATCCGCTCCCCCGCCGGCGGCGTGACCATGGTGTCCGGCGGGCCGGGCACCGGCAAGACGGCGGTGGCCCTGCACCGGGCCGCCTACCTGCTCTACTCCGACCGCAACCGGTTCGCCGGCGGCGGCGTACTGGTGGTCGGTCCGTCCGCCGTCTTCGTCGAGTACATCGCCTCGGTGCTGCCCTCGCTGGGCGAGAACGCCGCGACCCTGCAGTCGCTGGGTTCGATGTTCGACGGGGTGACCGCGAGCCGGACCGATCCGGCGGCGGTCGCCGCGATCAAGGGATCGCTACGGATGCGCCAGGTGCTGGAGCGGGCCGCCCGGGACCAGGTTCCGGACGCACCCGGCGAACTGCGGCTGCTGTACCGGGGCGAACTGCTCCGGCTCACCGCCGCCGAACTGGAGACGATCCGGACCCGGGCACTGCCGCCGGGCGCCCGGCGCAACGAGGTACGCCGGGCCGGCTTCGACGGGATCTTCCACGCGCTCTGGTCCCAGGTGCAGCGGCTACGGGTCGGTCGCCTGCCCGACCAGCGGACCTTCGAGGACGAGATCGCCGAACGGTCCGAGTTCCGGGACTTCCTCCGGGCCTGGTGGCCCCGGCTGCACCCCCGGCACGTGCTGGCCTGGCTCGCCCGGCCGGAACGGCTGCGCCGGTACACCGCCGGCCTGCTGTCGAACGCGGAGTTCCGGCTGCTCGCCGACGCGTACCGGACGATGGGCACCGACCGGTTCAGCGTCGGCGACGTGGCCATGCTCGACGAACTCGACAACCTGCTCGGTCGACCGGCACAGCCGGCACGCCGCAAACGGGACCCGTACCAGCTGATCGGCGGGGTCCGCGAGGTCACCACCTACGCGGACCGGCAGCGGGCCAGCCGGGCCGGGCGCGACGGCGAGCGGCCGTCGGACTACCGCGAGTACGCCCACGTGGTGGTGGACGAGTCCCAGGACGTCTCGCCGATGCAGTGGCGGATGCTCGGCCGTCGAGGCCGGTTGGCCTCCTGGACGGTGGTCGGCGACCCGGCCCAGACCGCCTGGACCGGCGACCCGGCCGAGCTGTCCCGGGCCCGGAACAAGGCCCTGGGCCGGCGCCCCCGGCACGAGTTCACGCTCTCCACCAACTACCGCAACTCGGCGGAGATCTTCGCGGTGGCGGCACGGGCGATCCGTGAGGTCTTCCCCGACCTGCCGCTGCCCGTCGCGGTCCGCAGCACCGGGGTGCAGCCGGTGGAACTGACGGTGCCGGCCGCCGACCTGCCCGAGGCGGTACGCGAGGCGACCACGAAACTCCTCGCGGAGGTCGAGGGAACGGTCGGGGTGATCGCCCCGGTACCGCGCCTGGCCGAGATCGTCGACTGGCTCGCCACCACCACCGACCCCAGACTCCAGGTGGTCGACACCATGCAGGCGAAGGGCATGGAGTACGACGGCGTCGTGCTGGTCGCCCCCGCCCAGATCCGGGCCGACTCCGCTGCCGGTGGCCGCACCCTCTACGTAGCCCTCTCCCGGGCCACCCAGCGCCTCACCACCATCGACGAGATGTAAGGAAGGGCCCCTTCTTATCGCTTTTTGTATAAGAAGGGGCCCTTCCTAACCGTCCGGTCAGGGGCGCGGAACCGCCACCGCCGTGTAGGGGGTGGCCGGGGTCGGTGTGGTGGTGAAGCGGGCATTCGGCAGGTAGAGCCGCCGGCCGTACGCCGCCACCGTCGTCGGTACGTCGAATCCGGTGTCGGTGATCCGGCCGACCACCCGACCCGAGTCACCGGACCGGTCCAGCCGGAGCACCGCGAGCGTGTTCAGCCGGTTCTGCACCACGTAGAGGGTCCGCCCGTCGAGCAGCAGGCCGTCCCCGTTGGGAAGCAGTTCCGCACCAAGGTCGACGGCCCGGGTCACCCCGGTCGCCGGGTCGACCCGGAACAGCAGGCCGGTGCTGGACTGCACGATCAGCAGAGCCCTGCCGTCCGGGGTCCGGGCGATCCCGTTGGCGTTGATTCCGCTGCCGTAGACGATGTCGCCGCTCAGCGGCACCGGAACGACGCCGTGGGGCGCCGGCAGGGCACCGTGCCGGCCCAGCGGCACCCGGTAGAGCACCGGGTTGGTCGAGTCTGTGAACCAGGCCGCGTCCGGCGTGAGCACGACGTCGTTGACGAAACTCGGCCGGTCGGTGAACCGGTAACTGGCCAGCAGCCGTCCGGTCCGGGTGTCGACCACCCGGCCGTCCCCGCCGGACCCACCGGCGACGAAGAGCCGGCCGCGGGCGTCGACCTTCATGCCCAGGGACGGGGTGCCCGGCCCGGCGTTGATCACCTTTCCCCGGCCGGTGAGCAGGTTGGCCCGGTAGATCGCCCCGGTGGCCCGGGATCCGAAGTACGCGTACGGCAGCGCTCCGATCGCGATCCCCTCCGGCTGGAAGCCGGCGGGCAGGTCGATGGTCGATGGCCCGAGCGAGGTACCGGCCCCCGCGTTGGCCGGCGCGGCGGCGCTGGTGGCCACCGACAGGGTGGCGGCTACCAGGACGTGGATACGTCGGCGGCGACGCATTGAGGGCTCCCTTCACGCACCCGGGCCGGCTCCGCGCCGCGGGCCCGGACCGGTCGGCGGCCTCGGCCGGTCCGATCCGGTCCACACCTCGCGACCCGCGACCGCCGGGCATCGACGAGTGTCACCTGGAACAGCCTCCGATGATGCCAGGTACCGAGCTGTCCGCATCTCGACATCTCGATCGCTCGCCTCGACGGCCCGGTCCCGGTGACACTGTCCGGATGCGGCCCGAGCCCGGTGACACCGCCCCGATGCGGCCCGAGCCCGATGACACCGCCCCGATGCGGCCCGAGCCCGATGACACCGCCCCGATGCGGCCCGAGCCCGATGACATCCGTCCGCACCGGGCCGAGCCCCGCGACGACTTGCGGATGCCGTCGGAGTGAACCGGCCGCTGCTCCGCCTCGCCCTGGCCGGTCTGCGCGCCCACGCCGTACGGCTCGCCCTGACCGGCTTCGCGGTGGTGGTGGCGGTCGGCTTCCTCGCCGGCACGCTCGTCTACGGGGACACGGCCCGCTCGGCGTTCTACACCGACCTGGCCCGCTCGGCACGGAACGTGGACGTGGTGGTGGAGCCGGAGACCGGGCTCGTGCCACCGGCGGCCGTCGAGCGGATCCGCGCCGTGGACGGGGTGGCGGCGGTGGACGGGCGGGTGGTCGCCTGGCTCGGCGTACTGGACCGGAACGGTCGGCTGATCGAGAGCCAGGAGCACATCGGGTACGCCCTGTCGGTGCCCGGCGTCGCCGCGCTGGCGCCGTACGACCTGGCTGCCGGCCGGCTGCCCCGGGCGCCCGGCGAGATCGCCGTGGACCGGGCGACGGTGGCCGGCGCCGGATTCGTACCGGACGGGCCGGTGACCGTGCTGGACCAGGCCGGCGCCGCACACCGGATGCGGCTGGTCGGCGTACTCGATCTCGGGGTGAACCGGCTCTTCGGCGGGTCCGCGGTCGCCGCGCTGAGCCCCGCCGACCTGGGAACGCTGACCGGCACCACCGACTACGCCCAGGTGGTGGTCAGCGCGGCCGACGGCACCGATCCGGTCGAGCTGCGGGACCGGGTGGCCGCCGTGGTGGGCCCCGGGCACGAGATCATGACCGGGGCCGAGCTGCGGGACCGGCTCGCCCGGCAGGCGGCGAAGTACGTCGACGGCTTCCTCGCGGTACTGCTCGGCTTCGGCCTGGTCTCGCTGACCGTATCGGCGTTCGTGATCTACAACACCTTCGCCATGCTGGGCGCCCAGCGCGCCCGGGAGCTGAGCCTGCTGCGCTGTGTCGGTGCGTCCCGGCGGCAGGTGACCGGCTTCGTACTCCTGGAGGCGGGCATCCTCGGCCTGCTGGCCTCGCTCGGCGGCCTACTGGCGAGCCTGCTCGTCGGGTACGGCCTGATCCGGGGCCGGGAGCTGGTGGCCTCGGACATCCCGCTGCACGCGCCGGTGGTTCGCTGGCCGACGGCGGCGGTCGCGCTCGGCTTCGGCATCCTGGTGACCGTCCTGGCGGCGCTGGTCCCGGCGCTGGACGCCGGTCGGGTGCCGCCGCTGGCCGCGCTGCTGGCCCGGGACACCATCGAGGCCGGTGCCGGGCGGGGGCGCCGGCCTCGTCTCCGGATCGCGTTCGCCGGCACGCTGACCGGGGTGGGCGTGCTCGCCGTCCTGGCCGGACTGCCGCTGGCCTTTCCTGGTCTGCCGCTGGTGCTCGGCGGCGGCATGGTCGTCCTCCTCGGTGCGGTGGTCGCCGCGCCGCTGTTGGTTCCCAGGGCGGTCCGGTTGGTCGGCTGGCTGCCCGCCCGGATCTTCGGCCCGGTGGTACGGCTGGCGGTCGCCAACGCCCGCCGCAACCCCCGCCGGGCCGCGGCGACGACATCGGCGCTGGCCATCGGGGTGGCCCTGATGGCGATGTTCAGCGTGCTGCTGGCGACCGCCCGGGACCAGGCCGGACGCGAGTTGACCGAGAACTTCCCGGTGGAGTTCGTGCTCGACCGGGTCCGGACCGACGGCGATCCCTCGGCGGTACGCGGACCGCTGCCCGCCGGGCTGGCGTCCCGGCTGCGGGCCGACCCGGCATTCGCCACGGTGGCCGAGGTGCGTCGGGCCACCGCCGCGCTGGACGCCGGGATCCGGATCTGGGCGGTGCCGCCCGAGCAGTTCCACGGACCGATCCGTCCCGAGGTGACCGCCGGCGACCTGGCCGGGCTGGGCTCGGGGACGGTGGCGTTGAATCGGCAGTTCGCCCAGGAGCGCGGCCTCGGGATCGGTGATCGCCTCGCCCTGGAACCGTCGGGCCCGCTGACCGTGGTCGCGCTGTACGACGACGCGCCCACCGACGGCGCAGCCCTGGTCGCCTGGCCACAGTTTCTGGCCACGTACGGCGTCGGGGAACCGGACCGGCTCCTCGTCGACCTGGCGCCCGGGGTGTCGACCGCCGCCGGTCGGCAGTCCCTCGACACGGTGCTGGTCGACTATCCGGCGGTCCGGGTCCGTGGCCTCGCCGACCAGGCGGACGCGCTGTCGGCGACCCTCGACGAACTGCTGGGCATCTTCGCGGCCCTGCTCGGCATGTCGGTGCTGATCGCGGTACTGGGGATCGGCAACACCCTCGCGCTGTCGGTGGTCGAACGTCGCCGGGAGTCCGCGACCGTCCGGGCACTGGGCCTGTCCCGCCGGCAGTTGATGGGCATGCTGCTGGCCGAGGCGGCACTGGTCGCGGCGGTCGGGGCGCTGTCCGGCATCGTCCTGGGGGTCGGCCTCGGCGTGGCGGCGGCGGTGGGCCTGATCGGCAGCTACGGGCACGGGCTGCCGGTCGTACCGGTCGGCCAGCTCGCGCTCTGCGCGGCGCTGGCGGCCACGGCGGCGGTACTGGCCAGCCTGTTTCCGGCCCGGCGCGCCGGCCAGGCGCCGATCGTCTCCGCCCTCTCCGACGACGGATAACGGGCCGAGGTCCGACGACGGATCGGGCCGAGGGTACGGAGCAGGCCACTTCTTATCGTTTTCTGGATAGGAGGGGTCCCCGGCCAACCCGCGGCCGGCAGTATCGACAGCGGGGTGGGGCCGAGCGAGGAAGGGTGTGCGGGTGGGGGCAGGTCATGACCACGG
>NZ_JADPUN010000130.1 GCF_015690345.1 Plantactinospora alkalitolerans
GGGCAGCGGCACGACGGCCCGGCCCCGGGCCGGCGGCGAGCCGGCAGCGGGCTGCGGTCCTCCGGCGCCGGGTACCACGACGCGCCCGCGCGGACGGTCCGACGGGCCGTCACCCGTCAGGTCCGAGTGTGAATCTTCACTCCCCACCGGCCCCTCCTCCCCGTCGAATTCTGCCTAGGCGACACTACTTTGGTCCGAACACCGCACGGCGGCCGGCGCGAACCAGGTGAATCGCCAGATCACCCGCGCCGGTATACGACGTTGTGGTTCCGTTGGCCAGCGCCGGCAAACGAGGGAGCGTGCGAGATGGATTTCGACGTAACGGTTGAGATCCCGAAGGGTCACCGCAACAAGTACGAGGTGGACCACGCGACCGGCCGGATCCGGCTGGACCGCACGCTCTTCACGTCGACCCAGTACCCGGCGGACTACGGCTTCATCGAAGGCACACTGGGCGAGGACGGCGACCCCCTCGACGCTCTGGTACTGGTACCCGAACCCACGTTCCCAGGTTGCCTCATCCGGTGCCGGACGATCGGCATGTTCCGGATGACGGACGAGAAGGGCGGCGACGACAAGGTCCTCTGCGTGCCGTACGAGGACCCGCGTCAGGAGCACCTCCGGGACATCCACCACCTCGGCGAGTTCGACCGCCTGGAGATCCAGCACTTCTTCGAGGTCTACAAGGATCTGGAACCGGGCAAATCCGTCGAGGGCGCCACCTGGGTCGGTCGGACCGAGGCCGAGGCCGAGATCCGGGCCTCCTTCCGGCGCCAGCAGGAAGCCGTCGAACGGGGCGAGTCGGCGCACTGACGCCACCAACGGCGGATCGGCGCACTGACGCCACCAACGGCGGATCGGCGCACTGACCGCACCAACGGCGGATCGGCGCACTGACGCCGCAGACGATCGTCAAGACCGACAGCCCTTGACCGGTGGAAGTCGTAGGACTTCGTCGGTCAAGGGCTGTCGTGCGGTATATCCGCCCCGAACACCGGGGGCCGCGGAATTCAGCCGATCAGGCTGCGCGCCTGGGCGTACAGGTTCAGCACCGCGCACGCCACCGGGACCACCGCCACCACCATCAGGGTGTCGATGATGTCGGCGGTCCGGCCGAGGTAGGGCCCCGGCTCACGCTTCGAGTAGGTCGCGCCGGCACCGATGGTCAACAGGGCGAGTCCCAGCCCGCCCGCCGCGAGCAGGAGCAGGCCGCCCTCCTGGACCCGGAGCAGCAGTGCGATCCCGAGCACCACGAACGAGGCGACCCCGGCGACCACCAGCGGAACCCGTTGCCGAACCGTGACGAAGAGCCGGGACCGGAGCAGCAGGGCGGCCGCCGAGACCGCCACCATCAGCCGGCCGGAGAACCCGCCCGACACCACCAGCAGCAGCGCCGCCGCGACGGCCAGCACCGCGTGCCCGATCAGCATCCCGGTGAGCAGCTCCTCGGTCCGGGCGACCGCCGCGAAGACGCGTCCCCGGTCCGGCCGCTCCCGTACGCCGCCCTGGGTGGAACTGGCCGCGCTGAAGCCCTCCGCCGCCTCCGCCCCGGTCGGCAGGGTGATCGGCGGCATCGGCAGCTTGCCGAACCGGATCGCCAGCAGCGGCAGCATTCCGATCGCACAGACCAGCACCGCCATCAGGATCGCGGCGGATCCCGCGGCCGACAGCAGGAATCCGGCCAGCGCGGTCAGCGCGCCGAGCAGCCCGACGGAGACACCGGCGGCGAAGACCCGCAGCCCGGCGGCCACCCCGACCAGGCCCAGCACCGCGATCAGCAGCAGCGCCACCGAGCCGGCCAGCGCCTCGGGTGCGCCGAGCCAGCCGACCGGGCCGAGCACTCCGACCCGGTCGCCGGAGGCCACCAGCAGGGCACCGCCGAAGAAGGCGAACGGCATCGCGTACCCGCCCAGTGCGGCGCCCGCCGTCGCGTCCCCGTACGCCCGGGAGGCCACCACGGCACCCACCGCCAGCAGTACGGCGGTGCCGAGCGCGACGAAGGCGCCGAGGGACCAGACCGTGCCGCCGGCGACCACCGCGAGCAGTCCCACGGTGAGCAGCCCGCCCGCGGCGCTCAACGTGCCGATCCGGGTGTTCCTTCCGGACCACGCGCTGCCGCGTCGACGGGCGCCGTCGGCGATCGCCTCCACGACGTCGTCGTACTCCAGCTCCGGCCACTGCGCCCGGGCCGGTACGAGATGCAGCACGTCACCGTCCCGTACGCCCTGCGGCAGCAGGGCCTTGCCGGCCGCCAACGGCTCACCGTCGGTACGGCGCAGCAGCCAGCCGCCGTGCTTCTCGCCGTCGTCCGCCAGTCCCTCGCCGGCGTGCCGCAGCACCTCTGGTAGGAGTTCGGCCAACGGCAGGTGTTCGGGCAGCGCGACGTCGACCCGTCGTTGCGGCGCGCTGATCGTGACGCGGGCGAGCCCGGTACTCATCGACAGTCCTCCATCGAGGGGGCAACCCATGGCTGCGCGGACGACCGCACTTTACCTAGGATGGGGCAAGCTCGTCCGACCGAGCACGAGGACATTTGCGACGCGGACGCGTCGGATGGCCCGCCGGCACCGGATAACTGCTCCAACGCCGCGGCCTTAGGGGAGGTCTCACATGGACACGGGTAGCCAGTGCCGGTGCGGTGTCAACCGTGCCGGACGGGCCCGCAGGCTCGACGGCGGGCCGCCGCGCGTTGGCCAACTCCGGCGGGAAACCGCTGGTCGGCAGGGCGGAGGAGCACGGTGAGCACCGTCGTCATCAAGCGTCCGCCCCGGCGGCCGGCACCGGACATCCCGACCGGTGAACTGGCCGTCGAGCCTCCGCCGGAGATCCCACAGGCCACCGGCAGCAAGTGGCAGCAGATGATGATGGTGCTGCCGATGCTCGGCGGTTCGGTCGCGATGGCGATGATGTTCGGCCGGGGCGGCGGCGCCTACTCGTACGTCGTCGGTGCGATGTTCGGCGTCTCCTCGCTGGCCATGGTGGCATCGTCCTGGGGCAGTTCGTCAGGAACGCCTAAGAAGTCGGAAATGATGGCCGCCCGTCGCGAGTACCTCCGGCACCTGGCCACCTTGCGCCGCCGGGTTCGGGAAACCGCGTCGAAGCAACGGTCGGGTCTCTTCTACCGGCATCCCGACCCGGCCCAGCTCTGGTCCACTGTGGGCAGCTACCGGGTCTGGGAGCGCCGCCCCAGCGACGGCGACTTCGGCGTGGTCCGGGTCGCCGTCGGCCCGCAGACCCTGGCCACCCCGCTCGTGCCGCCGGTCACCCGGCCGCTGGAGGACCTCGAACCGATGACCGCCGGTGCGCTGCGCCGGTTCCTCGACGCGTACTCGGTCGTGCCGGACCTGCCGGTGGCGCTCTCCATCCGCGGCTTCGCCCGGGTCTTCATCCGCAACGCGCCGGGCGGGCGGGACCAGTCCCGCGAGCCGGCCGGCGGCGACCCCCAGGCGGTGGCCCGGGCGGTACTCACCCAGCTCTCGGTCTTCCACGCGCCCGAGGAACTGCTGATCGCGATCTGCGCCGGCCCGGAACGGCGGGCCCGGTGGGAGTGGGCCAAGTGGCTCCCGCACGCGCACCACCCGACCAGCATCGACGCGCTCGGCCCGGTACGCATGGTGGCCAGCTCGGCGGTGGAGCTGGAGAAGCTCATCGACGACGTGGTCGGCAACCGCTCCCGGTTCAGCCTGTCCGGCCCGGCGACCGACGGCCCGCACGTGGTGATCGTGCTCGACGGCGGCGACCTCAACGGTGCCGGCTACCTGGCCGGCGACAGCGGCATCGACGCGGTGACCATCATCGACCTGGACAGCTCGCCGCCCCGACTGCTGGACCGCGCCACACTGGTCCTGGAACTGACCGGTGGCCGGCTGAACACCTTCACGATGGACGGGCAGGCCGAGGTCGGCACCCCGGACCGGCTCAGCCTCGAGGAGGCCGAGGCGGTCGCCCGCCGGCTGGCGCCGCTCCGGCTCGCCGCCGCCACGAAGGGATCCACCGACACCCCGCTGGCCACCGAGATGACCCTCGGCGAACTGCTCGGCGTCGGCGACCCGGAGAACTTCAGTACGGCACAGGGCTGGGCGCCGCGACCGAACCGGGACAAGCTGCGGGTGCCGATCGGGGTGGGCGCCGACGGCGGCGCGATCGACCTGGATCTGAAGGAGTCGGCCCAGGACGGCATGGGCCCGCACGGCCTGCTCATCGGCGCCACCGGCTCCGGAAAGTCCGAGCTGCTGCGTACCCTCGTGCTCGGGCTGGCGGCGACGCACTCCTCCGAGGCGCTCAACTTCGTACTCGTCGACTTCAAGGGTGGCGCGACCTTCGCCTCGTTGGACCGGTTGCCGCACACCGCCGCGGTGATCACCAACCTGGCCGACGAGCTCCCCCTGGTCGACCGGATGGTCGACGCGATCAACGGCGAGATGATCCGCCGGCAGGAACTGCTCCGCAAGGCCGGCAACTACGCCAACCTGAAGGACTACGACAAGGCCCGGTCCGGTGGGGCGGCGCTGGCACCGCTGCCCTCGCTGCTGGTCATCTGTGACGAGTTCTCCGAACTGCTCAGCGCGAAACCCGACTTCATCGACCTCTTCGTCCAGATCGGCCGGTTGGGCCGGTCGCTCGGCGTACACCTGCTGCTCGCCTCGCAGCGGTTGGAGGAGGGCCGGCTGCGCGGGCTGGACACCCACCTGTCGTACCGGATCGGTCTGCGGACCTTCTCGGCGCTGGAGTCCCGGGCCGTGCTCGGCGTGCCGGACGCGTACGAGCTGCCCCGGGCGCCCGGACACGGGTACCTGAAGTTCGGCACCGAACCGCTGATCCGGTTCAAGGCGGCGTACGTCTCCGGCCCGTTCCAGAAGACCAGCGCGAGCGGCCCGGGTGCGCAGGGCTACACCGGTCCCCGGCTGCTGTCGTACTCCACCCACTTCGTGCCGGTCCCGAAGCCGGTGGTGCCGGCCACCCCGAAACCGGGTCCGGAGGAGGCGACCGGGGAGAGCCTGCTCGACGTGATGGTGTCCCGACTGGTCGGGCAGGGCCCACCGGCCCACCAGGTGTGGCTGCCGCCGCTGTCCCAGGCAACGGCCCTGGACGAGATCCTCGGCCCGGTCATCACCGACCCGACCCGTGGGCTCACCTTCGGCAACCCCGAACTGCACGGCGCCCTCCAGGTGCCGGTAGCCCTGATCGACAAGCCCTTCGAGCAGCGACGTGACCTGCTGTGGCTGTCCCTGGAGGGTGGCGCCGGGCACGTCGCCATCGCCGGTGGGCCGCAGTCCGGCAAGTCGAGCCTGCTGCGGACCCTGGTCTGCGGCCTGGCCCTGACCCACACCCCGGCAGAGGTCCAGGTCTACTGCCTCGACTTCGGTGGCGGATCCCTCGCCGCGCTGCGCGACCTGCCGCACGTCGGCGGGGTCGCCGGACGGTCCGAGGCGGCGGCGGTGCGGCGTACCGTCGGCGAGATCGCCACCCTGCTCAACGAACGCGAGCAGCGTTTCGCCGAACTGGGCGTGGAGTCGATGCCGGCGTACCGCAAGCGGCGGGCCGCCACCGGCGGGGTCGGGGTGGGCGCGGACCCGTTCGGTGACGTGTTCCTGGTGGTCGACGGCTGGCCCACCCTGCGTGGCGAGTACGACGACATGGAGCCGTTGATCACCGACATCGCCACCCGTGGCCTGTCGTACGGCGTGCACGTGATCGCCGCGGCGCCGCGCTGGATGGACTTCCGGCCGGCGATCCGGGACCTGTTCGGATCCCGGCTGGAGCTGCGGCTCGGTGACCCCACCGATTCGATCGTCTCCCGGAAGGCGGCGGCGAACGTGCCGGAGAAGTCGCCGGGCCGGGGCATCACCGCCGAGAGCCTGCACTTCCTGACCGTCCTGCCGGAGCTGTCCAGCCTGGGTGGCGGGCAGACTCAGGCGCTGGTCAAGGCGGTGGCCGGCAACTGGGCCGGCGCACCGGCGCCCCGGGTCCGGCTGCTCCCGCCGGTCCTGCCGTACGCCGATCTGGACGTGGCCGGCGCGACCGGCCTCCGGCTGCCGATCGGCATCTCCGAGGCGGATCTCCAGCAGGTGGCGATCGACTTCGCCTCCGAACCGCACTTCCTGCTCTTCGGCGACGCCGAGTGCGGCAAGTCGTCGTTCCTGCGCGCGCTGGCCATCTCGATCACCACCCGGTACACGCCGGAGCAGGCACGGGTGATCCTGGTCGACTTCCGGCGCAGCCTGCTGGGCGTGGTCCAGTCCGACCACCTCATCGGGTACGGCACCGCCGCCGCGGCGACCAGCGAGTTGATCGAGTCGGTGGCCGGTTACATGCAGCGCCGGCTGCCCGGCCCGGACGTGACCCCGCAGCAGTTGCGGGACCGCTCGTGGTGGACCGGGCCGGAGCTGTTCGTGCTGGTCGACGACTACGACCTGGTCGCCACCGGCCCGAACAACCCCCTGACGCCGCTGGTCGAGTACCTTCCGCAGGCCCGGGACGTCGGTCTGCACCTGGTGCTCACCCGGCGCTCGGGTGGCGCCTCGCGGTCGCTCTACGAGCCGATCATCCAGCGGCTCCGGGAACTCTCCTCGCCCGGTCTGGTGATGTCCGGAAGCAAGGACGAGGGTGCGCTGATCGGTTCGGTGCGTCCGGGACCGATGCCGCCCGGTCGGGGCCGGCTGGTGACCCGGAAGGAAGGCATCCGGCTCGTGCAGCTCGGTTACCTGCCGCCCACCTGACAGCCCGGTCGACCGGTGACCGCCTCGGGGTCACCGGTCGAGCGGGCGGCGCGTGAGCAGGTGGTTGGCGTTCCGTCGAGGTCGTCGCGAAGTTTCGCCCCGCGACAGGGGTGAAACGGGGTAACCTCCGTGCATCATGTGTCCCCCGGGGTGAAATGGCCATGCTGTGACCAGGCTGCCGCATCAACAGGACCGCGCCGTCGCCCGGGTCGCCGGGACGGCGTTGCTCGCCACGGCCGGGCTCGCCAGCTCGCTGGTCGCCCCCGCGCCGGCAACCGCCGCCGTACCGGCACGTCCGGTCAGCCTGCCCGTCGTCGCCGACGGGATCCGCGACAAGCAGTGGCAACTGGACATGTTCCACGCGAAGGCCGCCTGGCGGATCTCGACCGGCAAGGGCGTCACTGTCGCGGTCGTCGACTCCGGGGTCGACGCCTCACACGCCGACCTCGCCGGGCAGGTGTTGCCCGGCATCGACCTGGTCGACGGGATCGGCAACGGGCAGACCGACCCGGTCGGGCACGGCACCACGGTCGCCGGCCTGATCGCCGGGCGCAACGACGACACCCGGGGCGTCGCCGGCCTGGCTCCCAAGGCCAAGATCCTGCCGGTCCGGGTGCTCGACGAGGAGAACCGCTACGACGACGCCCTGGTCGTCGCGAAGGGCGTCCGCTGGGCGGTCGACAACGGCGCCCAGGTGGTGAACCTGTCCCTGGGCGGCAGTGGGGACAGTCCCGCACTGGCCGCCGCCCTCGACTACGCCTTCGCCCGCGACGTGGTCGTCGTCGCCTGTACCGGCAATCTGGGATCGTCCGCCGGCAAGCGCGTCTGGTATCCGGCCCGGGAGCCGGGCGTGGTCGCCGTGGCGGGTCTGGAACGGGAGAGTGACGCGCTCTGGTCGGGATCGATAACCGGCCCGGAGACGGTGCTCTCGGCTCCGGCGACGGGGCTCTCCGGTGCCCGACCGGGCGGTTTCTGGCAGGTCCAGGGCACCAGTTTCGCCGCGCCGCTGGTGGCCGCCTCGGCGGCGCTGGTCCGGTCGCACTGGCCGAAGATGTCCGCCGCCGACGTGGTCAACCGATTGATCAATACCGCGCGTGACGTCGGTCTGTCCGGTCGGGACGACCAGTTCGGCTTCGGCGTCGTCGATCCCGTCGCCGCGCTGAACGGCGAGGTTTCCGCCGTACAGCGGAACCCGCTGGACGACGGCGAGGCGGCGCCCGCCGTCTCCGGTTTCGGATCCGCGCCCGGCCAGGAGCAGTCGCCGGAGCAGCCCGAGGACGGTTCCGGTGCGGTGGGAACGCTGGCTTCCGGCCGCTCCGCGAACTGGACGGCCGAGCCGGCGGGCAGTCCGCTTCCCGGCTCCCCGAACGGCCTGTTCAGCAGCGGTGCGCTGCTCGTCGTGGTCGTCGCCGGGGGCGTCCTGCTGGTCCGCCGGCTGGGCCGCAGGGGCCCGTGACCCGGCGGATCCCGGTCAGGTGCAGGATCCGGTACCGGTGACCCGGGTCCGTTCGACCCCGGCGGTCGCGGTCGACCGGGCCTCGTCGGCCGTCACCGCGAACCCGGTGTTCGGGTCGTCGGCCGCCGCCGCGAAGATCACGCCGAGCGCCTGGCCACCGGTGGTCACCAGCGGACCGCCCGAGTTCCCGCTCCGGACCAGTCCCCGGATCGTGTAGATCTCCCGGTTGACCCGTCCCGACTCGTAGATGTCCGGTCCGCTGATCTCGCCGATGTCCCGGATCCGGGCCGGCTGTGCGTTGTACGGGCCGTCCAGCGGAAAGCCGAGCACGATGGCGTCGTCCTCCACCTCCGCCTGGTTGGCGGCGAACGGCATGATCGGTGCCGACAGGTTCGGCACGTAGAGCACCGCGAGGTCGCGGTCCGGGTCGTAGACGACCACCCGGGCGTTGTGCCGTTCGCCGGCCAGTTCGACCGAGACGCTCCGGGTGCCGGCGACCACGTGGGCGTTGGTCATCACCCGGTCGTCGGCGTACACGAAGCCGGACCCCTCGATCCGGCGGGAACAACTGGGCGCGTTCCCGAGCACCTTGACCACCGACCGCCGGCCGTTCACCACCGCCTGGGATCCGGCGAGCGCCGGATCCGGCGAGGCCACCTCCCGGGACCGGGTCGGGACCAGCCCGCCGAAGACGTCCGGGAAACCGTTGGTGTCGACCGTGTCGCGCAACGCCCGGGAGAGCGCCTGGGCCTCCGGCGGCAGCACCCGGTCCACCACGGTCAGCAGCGCACTGTTGCGGACGGCGCTCGCGAGCCACGGCAGCGACGAGGACGCCAGCGGTACGGCCACCAGCCATGCCACGAGCAGTACGGCGAGCAGCGAGACGACTGCGCCACCGACGTCGTCCACCCGCCGGCCCACCTGGCTGGTGATCGCGTGCCGCAGATGCGAGCCGAGCCATCCGGCGAGCGCCTGGCCGAGCACCGCCAGGCCGAAGATCGCGATCAGCGCGACCACGACCCGGGTCGAGTTGTTCGTGAACTGCTCCGCGAGCAGCGGGCCGACCTGCAGCCCGATCAGCGCACCACCGAAGAACCCGGTGAAGGAGAGCAGTCCGATGACGAAGCCCTGCCGGTAGCCGCTGATCGCGAACAGCAACATGAGCAGGATGAGGACCACATCCACCACCGACACCCGTTCAGGGTACGGGGGCGTCCTGGGAATGACGCCGCCACGACGGAGACAGCCGAATCACTTTCCGGCCCGGTCGACTCGGCGGGCGGCGGATCGGCCTGTCATCCCGCCTCGTCACCGCTCGCGTCGGGTGCCGGCGGCGGGCTGGTCGGCGGCAGTTCCAGTACCCGGTCCTGCGGCCAGGGCCGGGCCCAGCCGGCCATGTCGAGCAGTGCCGCCAGCACCCCGGCCGTGAAGCCCCAGACCAGCATTCCTCGGGCCTGGAAGGCCGGGCCGATCCAGCCGCTGGGATGGCGTACCCGGACCCGGTTGGCCGGGTCGACCAGTTCGGTGATCGGCAGCCGGGCCACGTGTGCGACCTCGGCCGGCTCGCGGGAGTGCACCGGATGGGGCCGGTGCCACCAGGCCAGGATCGGGGTGACGACGAAGTCGCTGACCGGGATCCACAGCCGGGGCAGCTGGGCCAGCACGGTGACGCTGTCCCGGTCGAGGCCGACCTCCTCGTGTGCCTCCCGCAGCGCGGTCGCGGCGGCGTCGGAGTCCTCCGGGTCGCAGGCGCCACCGGGGAAGGCCGGTTGGCCGGCGTGGGTACGCAGGGTCGCCGCGCGTTGCAGGATCAGTACGTCCGGTCCGTGTGCCGGCTGTTCACCGAGCAGCACCAGTACGGCGCTGGCCCGCCCACCGTTGACCGGGGTGGGCAGCGGGGTGAAGTCCTCGGTACGGGCCGACCGGACCCGGGTGAGTAACGGCTCGCACCACGTCGGAAGTTCACGGTCGGTCACGACGACACCGCCACCCCCAGATGCTGTCGAACGAGGTCGGCCAGCTCCGCGTCGTCCAGCGCGCCCGTCTCGTCCCGGTGTCGGATCCGCCCCTGCCCGTCGACGAACAGCGTGATCGGCATTACCGCGCGCCGGAGTGCCAGCCGCAGCCGGTTGTCCGGGTCGTAGAGGGTGGGGAACCGCAGCCCGAAGTCCTCCCCGATCGACTGCGCGGCGGATCGCCCGGTCTGGGTGCTCACCCCCACCACCCGCAGGGTGCCGGCGGTCCGCTCGGAGAGGCGTTGGAAGGCGGGGAGTTCCTTGCGGCAGGGCCCGCACCAGGAGGCCCAGAGGTTGATCACGGCGGGCCCGCGCAGCGCGCCGACGGACACCTGGGTCCCCCCGGTGAAACAGGGCAGGCTCAGGGCCGGCAGCGGTTCACCCGAGCCGGTCGACCCGGGTTTGCCCTGCGCGGACCCGGAGGCGGGCGCGGACCCGGAGGCGGGCGCGGACAGCGGTGCGGTCAGGGTGCCGCAGTCCGCGAACGCCGTGGTCGCGGCGGTCTGGGTGGCCGGCGCCGGGCCAGCCTCGGAGTCCGCGTCCGACCCGGTGCAGGCGGTGGCGAGCAGCAGCAGCGGCACGAGCGACCCGCCGAGCAGCAGCCGTTTCACGGTGCGTCCGAGACGACGGCGGTCGCCGGCACCAGGTCCGGGTCGACGCCGGCGTGTACCGCCAGTTCGCGGGCCCGGGGACCCTTCAGCAGTTTGGCGGCGGCCGCGGCCTCGGTCGGCCCGGTGCCGTACGACGGGCAGACCCTGGCCAGGGTGCAGGCCCCGCAGGCGGGCTTGCGGGCGTGGCAGACCCGGCGGCCGTGGAAGATCACCCGGTGCGACAGCATCGTCCAGTCGCGCCGCTCGAACAGCGCCCCGACGGCGTGTTCGATCTTGACGGGATCCGTCTCGGTGGTCAGCTCCCACCGGTGCATCAGCCGCTGGAAGTGGGTGTCGACGGTTATCCCGGGCACTCCGAAGGCGTTGCCGAGGATGACGTTGGCGGTCTTCCGGCCGATTCCGGGCAGGGTCACCAGGTCGACCAGCCGGCCGGGCACCTGGCCGTCGTACCGCTCGACGAGCTGTTGCCCCAGGTTGATCAGCGAGTTCGTCTTGTTGCGGAAGAAGCCGGTGGGCCGGATCAGCTCCTCCATCTCGGCCCGGTCCGCCCCGGCGTAGTCGGCCGCCGTCGGATAGCGGAGGAACAGCTTGGGCGTCACCTCGTTGACCCGCTGGTCGGTGCACTGGGCGGAGAGGATGGTCGCCACGGCCAGTTGCAACGGACCGGAGTGGTCGAGTTCGCAGTGGGCGTCGGGGTGGGCCTCGGTCAGCAGCCGCCCGATCCGCCGGGCCCGCCGCTTCCGGCCAAGATCGCTCTCCACGGTACGGCGGGACGGCCGCGCGGCCCGGATCGCCCTGGTCGCCGCACCGGCCGCGGTCACGACCCCGGTGTCGACGGAATCGTCTGTCGCACTCACGTCGGCCAGCCTACGTCGCGGCGACGACGGCGAGTCCGGGAGCCGGACGAGGCCGAAGCATGGGGAAGCGGACGGCCGGGTGGTCAGCCGGGTAGTCAGCTGGCGGCGGCCGGAGGCGAGATCTTGCCATCGGCGGCGAACTTCGCGCCGGTCTTCGGAAAGTCGGACTTGGCCAGGTCGCGTACCAGGCCCAGCGTGCGCTTCTGGCCGTCCATGGTCGGCTTGCCCGCGTCGTTCATGTACGTCGAGATGAGCTGCCCGCCGGCCCAGCTGCCATCGGAGGCGAGCGAGACCTTGAGCACCCCGCCCCAGCCGAGCCGGCCGTCGTTGCTGAGCGCGCCGCCGCCACCGGCGAAGTTCCCCAGGCTGTACGCGATGAGCCGGCCCTTGTAGAACTCCATCGCCCGCATCACGTGCGGCCCGTGGCCGACGATCAGATCCGCCCCCGCGTCGATCATCGAGCGGGAGAACTTGATCGGGTCGCCCCGGTTCTCGCCGAGGAAGAGTTCGGTACCGGGCCGGACCCGCGTCTTCTCGGAGCCCTCGCCGCCCATGTGTACCTGCACGACGACCAGGTCGGCCATTGTCGCCGCCTTCTGGATCACCTTCTTGGCCGAGGCGATGTCGGTCAGGCTGTTGGACCAGGGGTACGACGAGAAGCCGGCGACCGCGACCTTGACGCCCTCGACCTCGGCCACGGTGATCTGGTTCGGCGCGCCGGTGTGCTGGAGGTCGTACTTCTCCAGTGCGAGCTGGGTGTTCCGGTAGCCCGCCTTGCCGAAGTCGTACCCGTGGTTGTTCGCCTGGTTCAGCAGTTCGAAGCCGGCTTCCTTGAGGTGCGCCGCGTACGACGGCGGGGCCCGGAACTGGAAGCAGCGGGTCGAGTTGGCACCGCACTTCGAGGTGCCGGTGTCATTGGTCAGCGGCTCCTCGAGGTTGCCCATCACCAGGTCGGCGGCGAGCGCCTTCTTGACCGAGTTGAAGAAGCCCTTGCCGCCGCCTGCGGGCAGCCGGTTCGGGGCGTTGCCCATCACGATGTCCCCGGTGGCCGACATGGAGATGACCTTCGGCGCCGGCTTGCCGGTAGGCGACGGGTCGGCCGAGGCGCCGCCGCCGGCGGCACCCGGGGTCTGCGGCGCGGCGGAGTCGTCGCCCAGAACGTTGAACAGCGCCACTCCGGCCACACCGGTGCCCAGGAGCACCGTCAGGACGGCGGTGACGATCAGAACGGTCCGGCCGGTGCGGCGTGGCGCCCGGCGGGACTTCGGCGGGGGTCGATTGGTGTCGTACATCGCCCGGTGACAGTACCGGGATCGGGCAAGAGTGGCGACGGCCGGCAGGACCGAATCTCGGCACCGATCCGTCAGCGACCGTCGGGGGTCACCGGTCCGACCAGGGAACGCCGGGGGTGGCGCCGCCGAGGCGTACCGCCTGACATGCGGCTCGGGCCAGTGGGGCGCCCCAGCGCGAGCGCGGGCCGCCGTACGGGGCCACCGGGCCGCTCGGCGGGCAGAGCAGGGTGACCGCGTCGGTGGCGGTGCCGGTGGCCGGTAGACCCAGTTCCCGGAGCGCCTGGGCCTTCGCCTCGGTGACGGTGGCGACGGCGTTGACCAGTGCCGCGTCGCTCAACCTGACCGGCAGCAGCGCGACGATGTTGACCGTACCGACCGGTCGCGCGGGCTCCATCTGCCCGGGGTCGATCTTCCCGGGGTCCATCTGCCGTGGGGCCGGGTCATGCGGCTGGTCCGGGGCGGCGGCCCAGATCGGAGCACCGAGCCCCACCGTGGTCCAGATCCGGACACCGGTGTCGGTAGCGGTCACCACCTGGGCGACGTCGACGCCGGTGAGCAGTCCGATTCCCGGTCCGCGCAGGTCCAGCAGGTCGGCCAGCTCGCCGAGGTGGACGTCCGGGTCGTCCCGGCGGTACGACATCGGCACGGTCGCGTTGACCACCCAGTGCCGTACGCCGATCCCGCCGCCGAGCGGGGCGGAACTGATCGCCAGCAGCGGAGCGCCGAGGCGCCAGACCAGTATCGGAACGTCACGCCCGTCCTCGGTACGGGACGTCAACTGCGGCTCGGACGACACCGGTCGACCCTACGACCCCCGTCCGGAAGCCGGCCGATCCCCCGCTCATCTGCTCTTACGCACGTCCGCTCCGGATCAAGATTCCAGGGGGCACCTCCGATTACTCTTCACATGCGCCTAGACTTGGCGGCGCGCGGGGGATCACCGGCCACGAACCCTGGCCGGCGGGACGGCCCGCGTAGGCGGAGGTGCGCAATGGACGAGGTACTGGCCCGCAGCGGGATCTTCCAGGGCGTCGACCCGGAGGCTGCCGAGGCGCTCGCCAAGGACATGGAGACGATCGAGGTCCGCAAGGGCGAAATCGTCTTCAACGAGGGCGAACCGGGCGACAGCCTTTATATCGTACTGAGCGGCAAGATCAAGGTTGGTCGACGTGCCGCCGATGGTCGGCAGAACCTGATCGCCGTGATGGGCCCCTCGGACATGGTCGGCGAACTGTCGCTGTTCGACCCCGGTCCGCGTACGGCGACCGCCACCGCCGTGATCGACACCCGGCTCGCCCGGCTGCGCAAGCAGGCGTTGCGGCCGTGGCTGAACAACCGGCCGGAGATCGCCGAGCAACTGCTACGGGTTCTCGCCCGCAGGCTGCGCCGGACGAACGACAACCTGGCCGACCTGATCTTCACCGACGTGCCCGGCCGGGTGGCGAAGAACCTGCTCCAGATGGCGGGCCGGTTCGGCACCCGGGACGGCGGCGTACTCCGGGTCACCCACGACCTGACCCAGGAGGAGATCGCCCAGCTCGTCGGCGCCTCCCGGGAGACCGTCAACAAGGCGCTGGCCGACTTCGCCTCGCGCGGCTGGCTGCGGCTGGACGGCAAGAGCATCATCATCCTCGACCCCGAGCGCCTGGCCCGCCGCGCCCGCGTCTGACCGCCCGCGTCCGACCGAACGGCCACGACCGGGACGACCGTACGACCTCCGAGGCTGCCGGCCGTGAAGCCGGCAGCCTCGGTCGTCGTCGACATGACCGGCTCGGTCAACCGTTGACGCAGACGACCGCGCGGAGGGCGGCCAGGAAGCCCATGCTCTGCGGCACCGGCAGCAGGCCCCGGACTTCCCGGTCGATGTCGTACACGTTGCCGGCGAGGACCAGTTGACGGGCGCCGTCCACGGTGCTGACGGCGGTGCTGGTGAAGCCCGGCCCACCACCGTCGGTCGTCCAGACCGGCACTTCCCCGGAGTCGCAGGGCACCGCCATCCGTTGGATCCCCAGTCCGTACCCACCCGACGGGTCGTCCGGGAGGGTAACCAGGGTGGTCAGTTCCCGCTGCTGCGCGGGACGGAGCAGCGTTCCACCGAAGAGGGCCCGGTGGAATCGGGCGAGGTCCGTCGTCGTGGAGATCATCGCGCCGGCCGTCCAGTCGTACGACGGGCTGAATCTCGTGATGTCCCGACCGGCGAGATCGTGGCCGTGCAGGTGCCGTCCGTGGATCTCCGGATCGGTCACCGGAAACGAGGTCTCGCTCAAGCCGAGTGGCCTGATGATCCGCCGCTGTATCTCGGTGACCGCGTCCCGCCCGGTCACCGCCTCGATAACGAAGCCCGCGAGCAGGTAGTTGGTGTTCGAGTACGCCCACGACGTACCCGGGGCGAAGTCCGGCGGATGGGCCACCGACGCCGCGACGACGCCGCGCGGCGGATAGACGTAATCCCAATCCTGCTGGTCGAGGTACGGCGCCCAGAAGCTCCGCTCCCGGGTCGGGTCCCAGATCCCGCTGGTGTGGTTCAACAGCTGCCGAACGCTGATCTTCGTGCCGTCGACGCCCGGCCCACGTACCATTCCCGGCAGCCAACGCTCGACCGGGTCGTCGAGACGCAGCCGGCGCTCACCGACCAACTGCAACAAGACTGTCGAGACGAACGCCTTGGTGTTGCTCCCGATCCGGAACCGGTCTCCCGGTCGAGCAGGGGTACCGGTGGCAAGGTCGGCCACTCCCGCCGCCACCTGCCACTGCTGGCCGCCGATCCGCCCGTACGCGATCACTCCCGGGTACCCGTCCTCGACCAACTGACCGGCCGCCGCCCGCAATCCGCTCTGCGCCGGGCCATCCCGCCCGGTCACCGTGCCAGCATTCGCGCTGGCCGCTGGCGGGACGCCGAGGACGACGGCCAACATTCCGGCCGACGCCACGACCATCCATAGTCGACTCTTCATGACTGCTCCTGCTCCTGATCTCGGGATCACGTTCCGTACCGCTCAGACCCTGCCGCCCAAGATCCCGGCGATCGATCAGGCCCACCCCCGGGTCGGGTAGGGACAACCCGAAAGTGTTCGGAGGCTGTCCGGGTGGGTCGGCGCGATCCCCGCCCGCCATGCTGGGCGGTGCGGAGCGCGCCGGGGCACGGCACGCGAGCCCCAGCGGGAAGGATCGGACGACGATGCGGTTGCGACAGGCCCGACGAGAATTCGGGTACGCCCTGGTCAGCCTTCCGTTGGCGGTGCTCGGCCTCGCGTACGTGGTGATCACGATCGTGCTCGGCGGCATGCTGTCGCTGACGTTGCTCGGCCTGCCACTGCTCGCCGCCGGGGTACTCGGCGCTCGGGCCTGGGGCACGCTGCACCGCAGGCTGGCCAGGGCGGCGCTCGGTGTCCGGCTCGCCGCCCCCCGACCGATCCGCCGACCGGTCGGTCCGGTCGGCTTCGTCCGGGCCGGGCTCGGCGACGGTGCCGGCTGGCGTGCTCTGGCGTACCTGTTCGTCAAGCTTCCGACGGCGGTACTGACGGCCGGGGTCGCCGTGGCCCTGGTCTGCTATTCGGCGGTCTTCCTCAGCTACCCGTTCTGGTGGTGGGCGGTCCGGCCGGTCAACACCGACAGCGCGGGGCGTCCGCACCGCGCCGCGTTGCAGTTGGGCGACTTCTTCTTCGACACCTGGCCGAGGGCGATACTGCTCGGCGGCATCGGCGTCGCCCTGCTCCTGATCGGACCCCGGATACTGCACTGCGTGCTGCTTCTGGACCGGCTGCTGATCCGGGCCCTCCTCGGCCCGACCAGCCTCGACGACCGGTTGACCGATCTGGAGGAAACTCGTGCCCATGCGGTCGACGACTCCGCCGCACTGCTCCGGCGGATCGAGCGTGACCTGCACGACGGCGCCCAGGCGCAACTCGTCGCGCTGGCCATGAAGCTGGGGATGGCGAAGGAGAAGCTGGGTGATGCCGTACCCGCCGACGCCCGCGTGCTCGTCGAGACCGCACACTCCGACGCGAAGGCGGCCATCACCGAACTGCGCGACCTCGCCCGTGGCATTCATCCACCGATGCTCGACAACGGTCTGGAGGCGGCCCTGACCACGCTCGTGGCCCGATGCGCCGTACCGGTGGCGTTACGGGTGGAGATCTCCGATCGACCGTCGCCGGCCATCGAGACGATCGCCTACTTCTGCGCGGCGGAACTGCTCACCAACGTCGCCAAACACAGCCGTGCGGGGCGCGCGACGGTCGAGGTGTGCCAGCGTGGCCGCCGGCTGTGGATCCGGGTCGGCGACGACGGCACCGGCGGCGCCAGCTTCGGGGCGGCCCGGCGGTCCGGCACGGCGCTGCCGGCCGGCGGACTCGTCGGGCTTCGCGAGCGGGTACGGACGGTCGACGGCTCGATCCGCATCGAGAGCCCGCCCGGAGGGCCGACGCTGGTCAGCGTCGAGTTGCCGGTGCACTCGTGAGCGGACTCCGGGTGGTCATCGCCGAGGACTCCGGCGTACTCCGGGACGGGCTCGTCCATCTGCTCACCGACCGGGGGCACCGGGTGCTCGCCGCGGTCGCGGACGGGGACGAACTGCTGCGCGCCACCGACGAGCACCGGCCCGACGTGGTGATCGTCGACATCCGGATGCCCCCGACCCACACCGACGAGGGGCTGCGCGCGGCACTCGCCTTGCGGGCCTCGCATCCGGGTACCGGAGTGCTGGTCTTCTCCCAGTACGTGGAGACGACGTACGCGGCCCGACTGCTGGCGGGCGGCGCGCAGGGCGTCGGGTACCTGCTCAAGGACCGGGTGGCCGACGTCGGCGAGTTCGTCGACGCCCTGACCCGGGTCGCCGCCGGCGCCACGGTGCTGGACCCGGAGGTGGTCACCCAGCTCCTCGGTACGCCTAAGCGCCCCGACGCACTGGCCGGGCTGACCAGCCGGGAACGTGAGGTGCTCCGGTTGATGGCCGAGGGGCGCTCGAACACGGCGATCGCCTCGGCGATGTTCTTCAGCGCGGGCGCGGTCGAGAAGCACATCACCAGCATCTTCAGCAAGCTCGGCCTGCCGCCCTCCGAGGCGGACCACCGGCGGGTCCTCGCGGTCCTCCGCCATCTGGAGTCCTGACCCGGCCGGGCAGCGCACACACGAAGAGACTGCCGCCGGTAGCCGTTCAGCCCCGTACCGACTGCCCTTCGGCAGGTGGTACAGAGGCCGTTTTCGGTCGTTCCTGCGTCGTCGGATGCCAATTGTCCGTCACTCGGGGGTCTACTGCCGGCTGCGGACGGTGACAGACTGCTGCCTTGACGGGTGTCCGCTTCGGATCTGGTGGGTGTCGCCGTGTCGGTCGAGCACAGGGTGGAAGCGTCCGCGAGGCAGCGGCCGGTACGGGTCTTCATCTCGTACGCCCACGAGTCGGACGAGCACCAGGAGGCGGTCCGGCAACTGTGGACGATGCTGCGGACGAAGGCACGCATCGACGCGCGGCTGGACCTGGCGATGGCGGACCGGCGCCTCGACTGGGTGACCTGGATGCAGCAGGAGGCGGTCGACGCCGATTTCGTGATTGTGGTGGCCTCCCCCGCGTACCGGCGACGGGCCGAGGGTGACCCCGAGCCGGACGACGGCCGGGGTGTGCAGTTCGAGGCCGCCCTGCTGCGCGAGCTGTTCTACACCGACCGGCGGGCCTGGCTGCCGAAACTGCTGCCGGTGGTGCTGCCCGGCCAGTCGGCCGAGGGTGTCCCGCTGTGGCTCAGCCCCCAGACCTGCACCAGGTACGAGGTCACCGACTTCACCCTCGCCGGGACCGAGGCGCTGGTCCGGACGATCCTCGGCAAGCCCCGGCATCTGGTGCCCGAACTGGGGCCCGAGCCGGATCTGCCGCCATTGACCGGCGGTGCCGACTCCGCCTCCGAACCCAGCCGGCCGGCCACACCTCTCGCGGTAGGTCTGCGTACCGAGGTGGTGCTCCGGGTCGCCGAGGTCGACGGGCAGCTCGTCACCGGGCTGACCGTGGCCGGTACGCCGCTGGGCGAACATGCCGCCGGGCTGCCGTACGGGGTCGCCATGGTGTGGACGGCGCTGCCCGGCGAGGGCGCGGCGGCGGCGGAGCGGCTGGCGAGCGCGGGACGGCAGTTGACCACCGCGATGTTCGACGAGGGGATGCTGGGGCACCTGGTCGGATTCGTGCACCACAGTGCGTTCGGCTCCACAGTGGATGTGATCGTGGTCGCCGACGAGACGACGGCCGACCTGCCGTACGAGCTGTTGCAGTTGCCCGACGGCCGCCCGCTGGTCACCGCGCCCGGGGTGTCCGTCACCCGGCGGCTGGCCGGGGTGACCAGGTCGCCGGCCAGGCCGCTGCCCGGCCCGTTGAAGATCCTCGCTGCGGTCGCCGCACCGGCCGAGACCCGTACGTCCAATCCGCCGCTCGACGTGGAGGCGGAGATGCAGGCGATCCTGGACTCGGCCGGTGCGGTGGGCCGCAGCGGTGACGCCCAGGTGACCATCCTCGAGGTCGGCGCGCTGGAGCAGATCGGCCAGGCGCTCCGCGAGGATCAGTACCACGTGCTGCACCTGTCCGCGCACGGCTCGCCGACCAGCATCGAACTGGAAACCGAGGACGGCGATCCGGTCCAGGTCGACGCGCAGCGGCTCGTCGAGACACTGCGCGGCAGCGGGCGGCCGTTGCCGCTGATCGTGCTCTCCAGTTGCGCCGGGGCGGCCAGCGAGCAGGGATTGGCGGCGACCCTGGTCCGGCACGGCGCCGACCGGGTGATCGGGATGCAGACCTCGGTCACCGACGACTACGCCACCGTGCTGGCCGCCGCGCTGTACCGGTCGCTCGTGACCGACCCGTCCGCCTCGGTCGCGACCGCCCTGGGCCGGGCTCGCCGGGAGGTGGAGGAGCACTACGCGCTGCTGGCCCGCGCCGAGGGTCGGATCCGTCGCCCGGAGTACGCCATCGCCACACTGCTGGCCGCCGGTGACGATCCTCCGCTCCGCGACCCGGCGCTGACCGCCGAGCCGCTGCGGGAGCCGACCGTCGCCCCGTCCGGCCGGTCCGTCCGGGAGCTGCCGGTGAACTACCTGATCGGCCGGCGCACCGAACTGCGTACCGTCCTGTCGGTGCTGCGAGGCACACCCGCCGCAGTTGACCGGTTCGGGGCGGTGTCGGGGGTCGCGGTGACCGGTGTCGGCGGGATCGGCAAGACCGCCGTGGCCGGCCGGACGATCAGCCGACTCCGGCAGCAGAGCTGGGCGGTGGTGGTGCACGACGGCCGGTGGAACCCTCCGCAACTGTTCGGCGCCACCGCCGATGCCCTGCTGGCGACCCCGGGCGGGGCCGAGGTGTCCCGGGCGTTGGCCGATCCCGGGGTCGACGACGGGGTCAAGCTCCAGATCATCACCGATCTGCTGGCGCAGGTACGGCTGGTGCTGGTCTTCGACGACTTCGAGCAGAACCTGACCTCCGGCGGACACGCCTTCAGCGATCCTGCGTTCGAGGGGGTCTTCACCGCCCTGTGCGACGCCGCCGACGAGGGACGGTTGCTGGTCACCTGCCGTCACCCGGTCCCCGGCCACGACGCCACGCTCCTGCACCTGCCGATGCCGCCGTTGACCCCCAGCGAGCTTCGCCGGATGTTCCTCCGACTGCCGGGCCTGCGAAGTTTGGAAGCCGACGACCGGCGGCTGGTCGCCAGAACCATCGGCGGCCACCCCCGGCTGATCGAGTTCGTCGACGCCCTGCTCCGCGACGGCCGCAGCAATCTGAGGTTCGTCGCCGCGAAGCTGCGTACCGTCGCCCGGAACCACCACGTCGACCTGGCTCCCGGGCGCAATCCTCGGCAGGTGGTCAGCCAGGCGGTGCTGCTCGGCAGCCGCGACATCCTGCTCGAAGAACTGCTCACCCACGTCAGTGACGAGGAACGGGAGTTGCTGCTACAAGCCGCGCTGTCGTCCGTACCGTTGGCCCTGCCCGACCTCGCCTTCGCCCGCTATGGCGACACCCCGACCGAAGGTCAACAGCAGAAGACCACCGAGTACGCCCACCGACTCCTCGATCTCACCCTCTTCTCCCCCGCACCCGAGGATCAGGTCACCGTCCATCCGTGGATCAGCGAAGCCCTTCGCCCGCACCAGGGTGAAGAGTTGGCAGAGCGGCACGATCGCGCGTACCGGATGCACCATCAACATCTGACCGGTGAACGGGGCAGGTTCGACGACATCGTCGAGGCCGGTCGACATCTCGCGGCCCTCGCCCGGTACGACGAACTCACCGGCCTGGGTCTCATGGCGCCGCGCCTCGGTATCGGCACGCTGGCCACCGCCGCCCTGCTCGGTGAGCTGACGGCCGCGATTCCCACCGATCACCGCGGTCACCAGATCCTGCTCGGCCGCGAGGCCGTGGCGCTACTGGCGGCTGGCAACCTCCGTGCCGGTGGGGAACGTCTCCACCGCCTGCACCGAGCCAACGGGCAACGCGTCGAGGCCGACCCCGACAACGCCGAAGCCCAACGAAGCCTATTCGTCTCCCACAACAACCTGGGCAACCTGGCGATGACGCTCGGCGACACCACCACCGCCAGCAACCACTACCGCAACAGCCTCACCATCGCCCAATACCTCGCCGAAACCAACCCCAGCAACGCCCAAGCCCAACGAGACCTGTCCATCTCCCACAACAAGCTGGGCAACCTGGCGATGACGCTCGGCGACACCACCACCGCCAGCAACCACTACCTTGCCGACCTCACGATCGCCCAACACCTCGCCGAAACCGACCCCGGCAACGCCCAAGCCCAACGAGACCTGTCCGTCACCCACGGGAAGCTCGGCGACCTGGCGATGACGCTCGGCGACACCACCACCGCCAGCAACCACTACCTTGCCGACCTCACGATCGCCCAACACCTCGCCGAAACCAACCCCAGCAACGCCCAAGCCCAACGAGACCTGTCCGTCACCCACGAGAAGCTCGGCGAGCTGGCGATGACGCTCGGCGACACCACCGCCGCCAGCAACCACTACCGCAACAGCCTCACCATCCGCCAACACCTCGCCGAACCCGACCCCAGCAACGCCCAAGCCCAACGAGACCTGTCCATCTCCCACAACAAGCTCGGCGACCTGGCGATGACGCTCGGCGACACCACCGCCGCCAGCAACCACTACCGCAACAGCCTCACCATCCGCCAACACCTCGCCGAAACCGACCCCAGCAACGCCCAAGCCCAACGAGACCTGTCCGTCTCCCACAACAGACTTGGCGACCTGGCGATGACGCTCGGCGACACCACCACCGCCAGCAACCACTACCTTGCCGACCTCACGATCGCCCAACACCTCGCCGAAACCAACCCCGACAACGCCCAAACCCAACGAGACCTGTCCATCTCCCACAACAGACTCGGCGACCTGGCGATGACGCTCGGCGACACCACGACCGCCAGCAACCACTACCGCAACAGCCTCACCATCCGCCAACACCTCGCCGAAAGAGACCCCAGCAACGCCCAAGCCCAACGAGAGATGGCAATGCTCAGGGACAAGCTGTCCGGGCTCGTGTCCGTACCGGCTCAGCCAGGGCCGCCCGACCACGACCGTCAGGCGGGTCAGCGGTAGGAGCCACCAGCCGAGCGTTGCCCAAGTTCGCCACCTGCACAGAGAAGACCCGTCAGCCCACTCCGGTGGTTCTCATTCGATGGCCACGGCAGGTGACTCGGGCGACGGCACCGGTTCAACCGTTGAGCAGACCGGGCAGGCGCACCGCTTCGTGCGTACGGTGGGACCCCAGCCCGTGATCACGGCACCGGGGCAACCGTGCGGGGCGTCGCTCGCCGGTGGCCGTACCGCGAGAAAACATGGCATGCAGACGGTCGTGTCGGTCACCCGGGCCCCGCCGGGCGCGCGGCGACCTCGCGGGCCTGGGCGTCCGCCGCCGCGTCGGCGGCCCGGACGGCGATCGCGATGGACGTCCCCGGCACCAGCAGGCGGTCCGGCGGCGGCATCGGGACGGGGAGGTAGTCGTCGCCGATCAGGTCGAGGTACGCGCAGGCGGCGAGCAGTGCCGGACAGTCGGGCGTTCGGCAGATCCGGCAGCCGTCCTCGGTTGGCCAGTGCTCGGCGAGGATCCGCCTGGCGGCGCTGGCCAGGTCGTGCTGGACGGTCCGACGGATCGCCCAGGGAAGCAGGGCGCAGCCGTCCGGCCCGTCGGGACCGCACCCCCAGCACCGGCCGCCGTCGCGGTGCACCCTGATCACGAGCCGCTCGACGGCCTGCCCCCGGTGGTCCTGGACACGGCGGTCGTCGGTCATCTGGAAGCACCAGACCGGCGGTAACCGCGAAACTGGCCGTACGTGGTCAGCGGGTTGCCGCCGATCACCGTCGGCTCGGCGCCCGCCGGATCCGCTGCGGGCTCGCCATCCGGCTGCTCGGCCGGGGCCGCGCCTCGGGCATAACAACCACGCTGGTCGGCGTACGCCGTCGCCGGTCCCACCGCGTCGAGAACGGAATCGGGCCGTCGGTTCCACCACCACCTGCGCACCGTCGATCACCTCGTCCTGGCTGCTGGGAGCACGGCGGCCGGGTCCACCGGACTCCGACCACCGCACCCGTTCCGGGGGTGCGGGACCCAGAAGGGGAAACCGGGTCCCGCACCGGCAGGGTGGACGCAGCGCGCGGCCGTACCGTTTGCCGACAGAGGTCGTGACGTCGCGTCCACCACAGAAGGTATTGGAGGCGTGACGGAGGATGATTGCGTCCCGCAATCAGGCGATCTGGTGTTCCAGTCCGACGATCGCGGCAGCGCGACGCATGGGCTTACCGATCGCATTCTTTCTCGTCCTGCGCATGACCACGGCAATACTGTCGCGGATCGTAGGACGCAACCGGATGAACTGTGGCGCTATCGCCTCGGCGCGAAGGAATGCGGCAACCGCCTCATCGTCCCGGCCCTGACTCACGAGCGCCTGCCCGAGGTCCAGGTAGAAGGGTGCCTGCCTGATCGCCAGCGGGATCCGCTCCGGCACGACCGACGCCGCCCCTTCGATGGCCAGCGCCGGTTCGCCGAGTTCCAACTGCACCGCCAGGCGCCAGATCCCGACGTTGGTCGGACCGAACGCGAATCGGGCCAGTCCCAGGTTCTCCGGTTCGCCCAGCGAGTCGGCGGCGTCCTGTGCCTCCCGAAGGTGTTCCAGCGCGTCGTCCGGCCGCCGGTCGACGGCCGACCGCAGCGCGGCGTAGAGGTGCAGCATTCCGTAGACCTGGCGTACCTGCGGGTCAACCGTGCCGGCTTGGAGGTCATCGGCCATCCGCTGGGCCCGCGTGGTGGGGACGGTGGACAGCTCGGGCGGCAGGCTCAGAATCCGGATGAACTCCGCCACGCCGATCCACGCCGGATCCTGCACCGCTTCGGCCCCGAGGACCGCGAGCCGGGCCGCGTCCCGAGCGAGATCCGGATAGC
Organism: Plantactinospora alkalitolerans; assembly: GCF_015690345.1. Lineage (GTDB taxonomy): Bacteria > Actinomycetota > Actinomycetes > Mycobacteriales > Micromonosporaceae > Plantactinospora > Plantactinospora alkalitolerans. Next base: position 24,397 of record NZ_JADPUN010000130.1, read on the forward strand.
CGAGGTGTTTGAGCGTGAATACCGCGACGTGGCACACCTGGACAAGGTCCGGACCGTTCAGCCCACCGAGCAGGGCGGGCAGCATGGGAGCGGCGGTGGCGAAGTCGTACGCGCCGCCGGCCTCCATCAGCCTCTCCACGCTGCCGGAAGGCGGACGGATCTCGCCCACCTCGCGCCTGATCAGCGCCTCGCGGATGGCGGGAACACTCGCCGCAGCCGTGGCCTTCGCCGGGGCGGTCGGGTCACCGGGTTGGCCGGTCAGTTCCGAGACGGAGAGGCTGAGTGCACCGGCCAGGGCCACCAGGGTGGCGCGTCGGTCGACGGGACGCTCCCCGCGTTCGATCTGGCTCAGGTACGGCTGACTCAGGCCGGCAAGCCCCGCCAGGGCCCGCTGTGTCTTGCCCCGGCGTTTCCGCCAGTACGCGACCTGCTCGCCGATGAACAGTTCTTCACCAATCGTGGCTGGCATCCGCTACTCCCGAAGAGGCTGCGGCGGTGCGCCACCGACGGTTGGAGCAGGGCGACGCAGCCGCCAGTTCGGACGGTACACGCCAGCAACCGCACACAGCGGAACGGCGAGGTTACGCGTTCCTGCGCTCCGGTCGGAGCCCGCCATGGCAGCCCGAACCAATTTCCACTGATCCTCTTCGATTAGTACCGCGAGTGAACGTAGAAAGTCACCTGTCTCCTGCGGCAAACTCGACACCTGGGACAACCCGCCGGTAACCGACTCGGGGAAGAGGCGGAATGCGTCGAGGCAGCCTGGTCAGGCTGGCCCTGCTCGCCCTGCTCTGGGGGTCCGGGTTCCTCTGGATCAAGCTGGCGTTGCGCGGCTTCACCCCGGTCCAGCTCGTGTTCGTACGCCTCGCGCTCGGCGCGGTCGTACTGATGCTGGTCGCACTGCTCAGTGGCCTGCGCCCGCCGACCGCCCGCCGGACGTGGGCACACCTGAGCGTGGCCGCGCTGGTGGCCACCACCATTCCGTACACCCTGGTCGGGATCGGGGAACAGACCATCGGCTCGAACGTCGCCGGGGTGCTGCACGCCACCACCCCGGTCTGGACGGTCCTGGTCGCCTTCCTCGTCGGCCCCGACCGGGTGACCAGTGTCCGGCGCGGGATCGGCATCGCGCTCGGATTCGCCGGCACGCTCTTCATCCTGTCGCCCTGGGAGTCGGCCGGTGAGATGGTCAGTTGGGGCGGACTGGCGGTCCTCGGCGCCGCCGCCAGCTACGCGGTCAGCTTCGTCTACATGAGCCGCTATCTGACCAACCGGGGCATTCCACCGTTGATGCTCTCGGCGTGCCAGCTCGGCGTCGGGGCGATACTGATCGCCCTGGCCCTGCCGTTCGGCGGGGGACTGACCCCGCTGGCCTGGCGCGGCGACGCCGTGGCGAGCCTGCTGGTGCTCAGCATCTTCGGCACCGCCATCGCGTACGTCCTGAACTACCGCCTCATCGCCGACGAGGGCCCCACGGTGACCTCGACGACCACCTACCTGCTGCCGATCGTGGCGGTGCTGCTCGGCGCCCTGGTCGTGGATGAGCCGACCACGGTTTCCATGATCGCCGGAATGGTACTGGTCCTCGGCGGTGTGGCCCTGGCGCAGCGGAACCCCGCCCTTCGCCCGGAGGAACGCACCGGAACCCGGCTGACCGACGAGGCGGAACTCCGGTCGTAGCCTCGCGCGGAGCCCGGCGCCGACCTACCGCACCCAGGATCTTCGAACGAGTATTCGGAGGTTGTCGCTCAACCTTCCCGCCCGATCCGTCGTCCTTGGTGGCGACGGAAGGAGAGCCCGTGCGCTGGAGAAAGAGCTTCGAGGGGTTGGACACCCTCGTGGCCGAACGGGGCAACGCCCTGCTCGCTACGGCTGTGTTGCTGACCGGCACCCGTCCCGCCGCCGAGGACCTGCTACAGGCGGGGTTGGAGCGGCTGATGCGGCACTGGAACCGGGTGCACGGCGACAAGGAGGCGTACCTGCGCCGCGCGATGTACCACCTCGCGGTCGACCAGTGGCGCAGCCGCAGGCGACGGCCGGAGGTCCTGGCCAATGTGGAGCCGCCGGGCACGGCAGACGGTACGGACGTGCTGGACCTTCGACAGGCACTTCTCCAGGCGCTGGCCACGCTACCGCCCCGGCAGCGAGCGGTGCTGGTACTGCGCTACTGGGAGCAGGTCAGCGAAGCGGAAGCCGCCGAGATGCTCGGCTGCTCGATCGGCACCGTCAAATCCACCGCCTCGCGGGGGTTGTCCCGCCTCCGCGAGGTCATGACTGCCTGGGCGGTCGAAGACACCCCGGTTCGGAATGGAGCAGGAAGATGACCACTGACATCGAAGAGCAGTTGATCGCGGGTATGCACCAGGAGACTGCCGGCGTCACGCTGACCTCGGACGTCGTCGGCGCGGCGAGGCGGCGCCACCAACGTCGGACGGTTCTGCTGCGGGCGACGTACGCCATGGGCGTGCTGGGCCTGGCCGGGGTGACCGCGGCGGTGCTGACGGTCGGCGGGAACGGACAGCCGGGGCCGACGGCGGGGCCGCCACCGGCCACCAGCGCCGCGGCGCCACAGTTGAAGCTGGTCGCGGCGGTAGCGGCCAGCGAGAACATCAGCTACCGGATGCGACTGGCCACCGGCGACCAGTCGGGGCGGGTCGGCCTGACCTACGAGGGGGCGTTCGACCCGGGAACCAGGACCGGGTACGTCCGTTCGCCGCAGGACGACTCGGTGATGACCGAGCTGCTGATCAACGGCACGAGGTACATCGGCGGGGAACCGCCGCTGGGCGAGTTGCCGCCCGACAAGGGACCCGGTGAGAAGTACGGCCGCTATGGCCAGTACCCGGGCAAGCACGACCGGTTGTCCCTCTACGGCGATGCGGACACCGTCCTGGGTGCCGCGTCACCCGACCCGGCGGCGCTGTTCGCGGCACTGAAGAGCGCGAACGCGACCATCAGCGAAACCCCGGACGGCAGACTGCACTTCGAGTACGCCACGCAGTCCAGGGACGGCTCGACCACCACGTCCGGCGACGTCACCCGGGATGCCGAGGGCCGGATCGGAAAGGTGGCCCTCACCGGTACGTGGCAGTCGACGGCGAAGGGCCGGCTCGACACCGGAACCTTCACCGCGACCCTGGAGCTGTTCGACTACGGCGTCGAGGTGAAGGTGGAGCGCCCGACCGACGTGGTCATGGCCAGGTAGGTCGGCCTCGCCCGACCGCTGTCGTGGTCGTACGCATCCCATCGCTGAGCTGCCGGGGACCGGAGAGGTCCCGGGCAGCTCGGTCTTTCCCGCCGACTCGAACTTGCCCACCGGCTCGAACTTTCCCACCGACTCGAAGAAACAAGCAGGCTTGACTGTTTGTTTCTGGGCGGGCAGGCTGAGCGGGTGTCCGGCACACCGACCCGTACGCCACAGCGGGAGCGCAGCCGCGCCACCCAGGCCCGGGTACTGGAAGCCACCGTGGACTGCCTGCTGGAACGGGGTTGGTCCGGCACCACGACCACCGTCGTCGCCGCTCGCGCCGGAGTGTCCCGGGGCGCCCAACTGCACCACTACCCGACCAAGTCGGCCCTGGTGATGGCGGCGGTCGAGCACCTCGCCGAACGCCGGGCAGCGGAGATCCGCGCCGAGGCGGCCACCCTGCCGGCCGGTCCCGAACGGCTCGACCAGGTGATCGACATGCTGGCCACGGCGTTCACCGGTCCGCTCTTCGTCGCCGCGCTGGAACTGTGGGTCGCCGGGCGTACCGATCCGGAACTGCGGAACGCGCTCGTGCCGCTGGAGGCCCGGGTCGGCCGCGAGATGCACCGGCTCACCGTCGACCTGCTCGACGCCGACGAACGGCGGCCCGGGGTACGCGAAACCATCCAGGCCACCCTCGACCTGTTACGCGGGCTCGGCGTCGCCAACCTGCTCTCCGACGACTCCGCCCGGCGTACCGTCCTGCTCGGTACCTGGAAACGGCAGCTCGCCGCGATCCTGGCCGCCGTACCCACGCCCTCGACCAGCACCGACTGAACGGGCGCCACCGCCACCGCACCACCAGCCGCGCAAGGAGCCTCGCATGGTCGACCTCGACAGTCTGCTGACGGATCTGGCCGCCGAGTCGGACGACCTGGATGCGCTGGTCACCGAGCTGCCCGAGGCGGACTGGGCCCGACCCACCCCGGCTGAAGGCTGGACCATCGCGCACCAGATCGCGCACCTGGCCTGGACCGACCACGTCGCCCTGCTGGCCGCGACCGACGTCGACGGCTTCGCCGAATCCATCCAGCACGCCGCCACCGACCCGTACGGCTTCATCGACCGGGGTACGGCGGAGTTCCTGGCCCCCGTACCGGAACTGCTGACCCGGTGGCGGTCCGGACGGACCGCCCTGGCCCACGCGCTCTCCGGCATCCCGGCCGGGATCAAACTTCCCTGGTACGGCACCCGGATGTCCGCCGCCTCGATGGCCACCGCGCGGATCATGGAAACCTGGGCACACGGCGAGGACGTCGCCGACGCGCTCGGCCGCACCCGTACGCCGACCGACCGGCTCCGGCACATCGCGTACCTCGGCTCCCGTACCGTCGGGCACAGCTTCGCCGCCCACGGACGCCCGTTCCCCGACGCACCGGTCCGGATCGAGTTGCGCGGGCCCGACGGCGACGACTGGACCTTCGGCCCGGCCGACGCGGTCAACCGGGTCTCCGGGCCGGCACTGGACTTCTGCCTCCTGGTCACCCAGCGGCGACACCGCGCCGACCTGGCCCTCGTCGCCGTCGGCCCGGTCGCCGACGAGTGGCTCGACATCGCGCAGATCTTCGCCGGCCCGCCCGGCACCGGCCGCGAGCCCGGCGCCGGACGCCACGAACCCGGGGGCAGTCAGGAGCCCGGTGGCGGGATCGTCGCCGAACCTGGCGGCCCGCGATGACCGAACCAGGCCCCGGTAGCACCCCGGACATGCTCCGGATCGGCAACGCCTCCGGCTTCTACGGCGACCGGTTCACCGCCTGGCGGGAGATGCTCGACGGCGGCGACCTCGACGTGCTGACCGGCGACTACCTGGCCGAGTTGACGATGCTGATCCTCGGCCGGGACCTGCGCCGCGACCCGTCCCTCGGCTACGCGAAGACGTTCCTGCGGCAGATGGAGTCCTGCCTCGGCACCGCACTCGACCGGCGGGTGAAGATCGTGACGAACGCGGGCGGGCTCAACCCGGCCGGGCTGTCCGCCGCGCTGCGTACGCTCGGCGACCGACTCGGGGTGCCGGTCCGGATCGGGTACGTCGACGGCGACGCACTACCCCGTCCGGACGCGTTGACCGCGAACGCCTACCTCGGGGCGTACGGGATCGCCGCCTGCCTCTCCGGTGGCGCGGACATCGTCGTCACCGGTCGGGTCACCGACGCCTCGCTGGTCGTCGGCCCCGGAATCGCCCACTTCGGCTGGCAGCGCACCGACCTCGACCCGCTCGCCGGGGCAACGGTCGTCGGCCACCTGCTCGAATGCGGCGCCCAGGTCACCGGCGGCAACTTCAGTTTCTTCACGGAACTGCCGGACGGCGGGCGCCGGCCCGGCTTTCCGATCGCCGAGTTGCGGGCCGACGGGTCGGCCGTACTGACGAAGCATCCGGGCACCGGCGGCGCGGTGAGCACCGAGACCGTCACCGCACAACTGCTGTACGAGGTCGGCGGCCCCGGCTACCTCGGCCCGGACGTGGTGAGCCGGCTCGACTCGGTGACCCTCACCCCGGACGGCCCCGACCGGGTACGCGTCAGCGGCGTGACCGGCACACCTCCACCGCCCACCCTCAAGGTCGGCGTGACCCGGCTCGGCGGGTTCCGCAACTCGATGACGTTCGTACTCTGTGGACTGGACATCGAGGCGAAGGCGGCGCTGGTCCGGGCCCAGCTCATCGACTCGGTCGGCGCGGACGGGCTGGAGTTCATCCTCGCCCGTACCGACCACGCCGACGCGGCCGACACCGAGGCGGCGAGCGCGCTGCTGCACGTACACCTGCGGGACGGTGACCCGAAGCGGGCCGGACGGGCGTTCTCGGCCGCCGCCGTCGAACTGGCCCTGGCCTCCTACCCCGGCTGCACCCTGACCACACCGCCCGGCGACGCCGTCCCGTACGGGGTGTTCGGCGCCGACGAGGTGCCACAGGACGCGGTCCGGCAGGTTGCCGTCCTGCCCTCCGGGGAGTGCGTCGACATTCCGTCGCCGAGGATCATGCAGCACCAGCCGGCATCCGGCTCCGATTCCGATTCCGATTCCGATTCCGTCGGCCAGACGGCCACCTCGTCCAGTGCCAACCGGCCGACCCGGCGAGCGGCACTCGGCGAGGTCGTCGGAGCGCGGTCGGGCGACAAGGGCGGCGACGCCAACCTCGGCGTCTGGGCCCGCTCGGCCGCCGGGTACGACTGGCTGCGCGAATGGTTGACCACCGGGCGGCTACGCGTACTCCTGCCCGAGACCGCCGACCTTCCGATCGATCGGTACGAGCTGCCCAACCTCCGGGCGGTCAACTTCGTCCTGCACGGCCTGCTCGGCCAGGGCGTGGCGGCGTCGACCCGGTTCGACCCGCAGGCGAAGGCGCTCGGCGAGCTGCTGCGTTCCCGAATCGTCGACCTGCCCGCCGACCTGGCCACATGAACGACATCATCGCGAAGGGCAGAGGGATCTGATCGTGAGCGTGCTACGCACCGCCGTCGATCCGGCCGGTCCGGCGTACCAGGAGAACCGGGCGGCGATGCTGGCCCGGCTCGCCGACCTCGAGACGGCGTTGGACGCCGCCCGGGGCGGTGGCGGGGAGAAGTACGTGGCCCGGCACCACGCCCGGGGCAAACTGCTGCCCCGGGAACGGATCGAGCTGCTGCTCGACCGGGACGCCCCGTTCCTGGAACTCTCCCCGGTCGCCGGCTGGGGCACCGACTTCCCGACCGGCGCCAGCGTCGTCACCGGAATCGGAGTGGTCGAGGGCGTCGAGTGCGTGATCGTCGCCAACGACCCGACGGTACGCGGCGGCGCGGTCAACCCGTACTCGTTGAAGAAGACCCAGCGGGCCGGCGAGATCGCGTACTCGAACCGGATGCCGATGATCAACCTGGTCGAGTCCGGCGGGGCGGACCTGGCCAGCCAGTCGGAGATCTTCATCCCCGGCGGCCGGGTGTTCCGGGACCTGACCCGGCTCTCCGCGGCCGGGATCCCGACCGTCTCGGTGGTGTTCGGCACGGCGACGGCCGGTGGGGCGTACGTGCCGGGCATGTCCGACTACACGATCATGGTCCGGGACCGGGCCAAGGTCTTCCTGGCCGGACCGCCCCTGGTCAAGATGGCGACCGGCGAGGACGCCGACGACGAGTCACTCGGCGGCGCGGCCATGCACGCCGGCACCTCCGGACTGGCCGACTTCCTCGCCGCCGACGAGCGCGACGGCCTGCGGCTGGCCCGGCAGTGCGTACGCCGGCTGAACTGGCACAAGCACGGCCCACCACCCCGAACCGCCCTGCCCACTGCACCGAAATACGATCCCGAGGAGCTGCTCGGGATCCCCGGCACCGACCTGCGGGTGCCGTTCGACCCCCGCGAGGTGCTGGCCCGAATCCTGGACGGCTCCGAGTTCGACGAGTTCAAGCCCGGCTACGGAACCGCCCTGGTGACCGGCTGGGCGGAACTGCACGGCTATCCGGTCGGCGTACTGGCGAACGCCCGGGGAGTGCTCTTCTCCGAGGAGGCCCAGAAGGCGGCCCAGTTCATCCAACTCGCCAACAACGCCGGCACGCCGCTCCTCTTCCTCCAGAACACCACCGGCTACATGGTCGGCACCGACTACGAGCAACGCGGCATCATCAAGCACGGCGCCCTGATGATCAACGCCGTCTCGAACTCGACGGTGCCGCACCTGACCGTCAACCTCGGCGCGTCGTACGGGGCCGGCAACTACGGCATGTGCGGGCGGGCGTACGACCCACGGTTCCTCTTCACCTGGCCGAACGCCAAATCCGCCGTGATGGGGCCGGCACAGCTCGCCGGAGTGCTGTCGATCGTCGCCCGGCAGGCCGCCGAGGCGAAGGGACGCCCGTACGACGCCGACTCCGACACGGCAATGCGGATGATGGTGGAGCAGCAGGTCGAGTCGGAGTCGGGCGCGCTCTTCCTCTCCGGACGCCTCTTCGACGACGGTGTCATCGACCCCCGGGACACCCGTACCGTCCTCGGGCTCTGCCTCTCCGCGGTCCACAATGCACCCGTCGCCGGCACCGCCGGCTTCGGCGTCTTCCGAATGTGACAGGTAAGGAAGGGCCCCTTCTTATCGTTTTCTGTAGAAGAAGGGCCCCCTCCTAACACCTCAAGGATGGAGGGACGGATGATCCGCAGACTGCTGGTGGCGAACCGGGGCGAGATCGCCCGCCGGGTCATCGCCACCTGCCGGGCGTACGGCATCGAGACCGTCGCCGTCTACGCCGATCCGGACGCCGGATCCCCGTACGTGGCCGAGGCCGATGTGGCGGTACGCCTGCCGGGCGCCGCGCCGGCCGACACGTACCTCCGGGTCGACCTGCTCGTCGCGGCGGCCGTCCGGGCCGGGGCCGACGCGGTGCACCCCGGCTACGGCTTCCTCGCCGAACACGCCGGATTCGCCGAGGCCGTCGTCGACGCCGGACTCACCTGGGTCGGCCCGCCCGCCAAGGCGATCGCGGCGATGGGCGACAAGATCGCGGCGAAGGCGCTACTCGCCGACGCCGGGGTGCCGATGCTGCCGACGTACACCGATCCGGACCGGGTCGACGCGTTTCCGGTACTGGTCAAGGCGGCGGCGGGTGGCGGCGGACGCGGGATGCGGATCGTCCGGGCCCCGGACGAACTGGCCGAGGCGATGGCATCGGCCCGGCGGGAGGCCGCGGCGGCGTTCGGCGACGGCACGGTCTTCGTCGAGCGGTACGTCGAGCGGGCCCGGCACATCGAGGTGCAGGTCCTCGCCGACGCGCACGGCACGGTGCTCTCCTTCGGCGAGCGCGAGTGTTCGATCCAGCGTCGGCACCAGAAGATCATCGAGGAGGCTCCGTCGGCGGCGGTCACCCCGGAACTGCGGGCCGCGCTGACCTCTGCGGCGGTGGCCGCGACCCGGGCCGTCGGCTACCTGGGGGCGGGCACGGTCGAGTTCGTGGTCACCCCGTCCGGCGAGTTCTACTTCCTGGAGATGAACACCCGGCTCCAGGTCGAGCACGCCGTCACCGAGTGCGTCACCGGCACCGACCTGGTCGGGCTGCAACTGCTGGTCGCCGAGGGCGGCGCGCTTCCGGCGACGGCCCCGCCGGTGTCCGGGCACGCGATCGAGGTACGGCTCTGTGCCGAGGACCCGGCCGCCGACTGGCTGCCGGCCACCGGCACGCTGCACCGGTTCGCCGTACCGGGGGTGAGCACCGAGTTCCGCCCCGGCACCGGTGACGGTTCCGGGCTGCGGCTGGACGCCGGGGTGCGGGACGGGTCCGTCGTCGGGGTGCACTACGACTCCATGGTCGCCAAACTGATCGCCTGGGCGCCGACCCGGGCCGAGGCCGGCCGGTTGCTCGGGACCGCCCTCGGCAGGGCCCGGCTGCACGGCGTGACGACCAACCGGGATCTGCTGGTCCGGGTGCTGCGCCATCCGGCGTACCGGGCCGGCGAGATCGACACCGGATTCCTCGACCGGCATCCGGAGGTCTTCGCTCCCCTCGTCTCCCCCGACGGGGTCCGGCTGTCCTGCCTGGCCGCCGCGCTGGCCGGCGCCGCCGCCCGCCGGACCGCCGCGCCGGTGCTGGCCTCGCTGCCGTCCGGCTGGCGCAACGTGCCGACCGGGCCACAGACCATCGGGTACGACTGCCCGTCCGGCCCGGTCGAGATCGGCTACCGGCTCGGCCGCTCCGGCGAACTGGTCACCTGGTGGGTCCGGCCCCGACCGGCCGGGGAGGCGCAGTCCGTCGAGCCCGACCCGGTCGACCTGCCGTCGGTGACGATCGTCCGGGCGGAGCCGTCCCGCACGGTGCTGGAGGTCGACGGCGTACGACTCGACTTCGCCGTCCACCAGGTCGGCGGAACCTCCTTCGTGGACGGGCCCGAGGGTGCCGTTCCGCTCACCGAGCTTCCCCAGTTCCCGGAGCCCGTACCGGAGGTGGCCGAGGGTTCGTTGCTGGCGCCGCTGCCCGGCACGGTCAACCGGGTGCACGTCGTCGCCGGTCAACGGGTCGGTGCCGGCGAGCTGCTGCTCACGCTGGAGGCGATGAAGCTCGAACACGCCGTCCACGCTCCGGTGGCGGGCGTGGTCGCGGAGCTGCCGATCACCGACGGAACCCAGGTGGATACCGGCGCCGTACTGGCCGTCCTCACGCCCGGGTAGCCCGGTTCCGAGCCACGAAGCACTCCCCGGACACCCATCTCCCCGTGGAAGGCGCCCTCATGGACTTCGACCTCACCCCCGAGCAGCAGCAGCTCCGGGACGCCGTCGCGTCCCTGGGGCGGCGTTACGGCCACGGATACTTCGTCGCCAAGGCGAAGTCCGGCGGACACACCACCGAGCTGTGGGACGAGGCCGGCCGGCTCGGCTACCTCGGCGTCAACATCCCGGCCGGGTACGGCGGTGGCGGCGGCGGAATCACCGAACTCGCCATCGTCTGCGAGGAACTGGCAGCGGCCGGCTGCCCGCTGCTGCTGCTCGTGGTCTCGCCGGCGATCGCGGCGACGGTGATCGGCCGGCACGGCACCGAGGCGCAGCGCCACCGCTTCCTGCCGGGCTTCGCCGACGGGTCGATGAAGATGGTCTTCGCGATCACCGAACCCGAGGCGGGCTCGAACTTCCACCGCCTCGGCACAGTCGCCCGCCGGGACGGGGACGGTTGGATCCTCTCCGGCCGCAAGTGCTTCATCTCCGGGGTGGACGAGGCACCGTACGTCCTGGTGGTCGCCCGGGTCGCCGACGACGAGCCGAACGCCTCCGGCAGCTCCGGCAGGTCGGGCAGGTCCGGCAGCTCCGGCGGCACGGACAGGTCCGACGCCGCCGACCGGCTCAAGCCGGCGTTGTTCATCGTTCCGACGGACGCACCCGGGCTGACCCGGTCGAAACTGGACATGGAGATCGTGTCTCCGGAGAACCAGTGGCTGCTCTACCTCGACGACGTCCGGCTGCCCGCCGACGCGCTGCTCGGCAGCGACACCGGGGCGGACTACCGGAGCGGGCTGGCCGCCGGGCTACCCGCGCTCTTCGCCGGGCTGAACCCGGAGCGGATCACCGTTGCGGCGATGGCCGCCGGCACCGCCCGGTACGCCATCGAGCGCGCCTCCACCTACACCGCGAGCCGGCAGGTCTGGGGCCGCCCGATCGGCGCCCACCAGGGCGTGTCGCATCCGCTGGCGCACGCCGCCGTACAGGTGGAACTCGCCCGGCTGATGATCGCCAAGGCCGCCACCCTGTACGACGCCGGCCGGGACGCGGAGGCCGGGGTGGCCGCCAACCTGGCCAAGTACGCCTCGGCCGAGGCGGCGGCGTTGGCCGTGGACACCGCCATCCAGGTGCACGGCGGCAACGGCATGACGACGGAGTACGGCGTCGCCACCCTGCTCGGCGCGGTACGGGCCGGCCGGATCGCACCGGTCAGTCGGGAGATGATCCTCAACTTCGTCGCCCAGCACGTCCTGCGCCAGCCGAAGGCCTACTGACGGCGGCCTACTGACGGCGGCCGGTGTACGGGTCAGCGCGCGGCGGACGACGTCGCCCGGCACGCCGCGTCGACCCGGGTGACCGGGCGTACCCGCCGGCCCATCCCCTCCAGCAGCGAATCCTCCACGTGGAAGTCCCGGACCCGGAGCCGGTAGCGGGGCAGCTCGCCCTCGGTCGGGCAGAGCACCTGCGCCTCGACCTGGTCGGCCGGCACGTACCGCACCCCGCCGCGCTCCTCGAGGATCACGGTGCTGACGTCGTCCACCGTGATCACGTGACCCCGGATGTCCTCGGTACCGTCGGCGCCGGCGTCGGAATCGGCCCGGACCGTGGTGACGGTCAGCGGCAGTACCGGGGTGGTGATCACCGGTAGGGATGCCCAGCACAGCATCGCCAGCACGGCCAGCTGGACCGTCATGGCCAGCGGACGCGCGACGATCGGGGGGATCGGTCCGGGAACGAGGAGCGCCAGCACCGGCGGAGCCGCGATCACCAGCACCGCGAACGTCTCCCGCTGTTGCCACGCGTCCCAGAGGGTCGGCAACATCAGGTACGCGTAGCCCGCCAGCAGCCCGCCGAGCACCAGCAGCCGGGGAACGCGTCGCTCGTCCAGCCGGTCCGGGCTGAACTGGAACGCGGCGGCGAGCGCCGGCAGCAGCAACGGCAGGTAGAGGATCGGCCAGGTGGCGAGCGCCACGGCGAAGCCGGCGGCGACCAGCCAGTTCGGGGCGATCACCCGCCAACGTGCGAAGAGCGGCGGGTGCCGTCCGATCCAGGATGTCGGCGCGGCCGTGGAACTGGCCGCCAGCACCGCCCCGATGGCGAAGATCGCCACGAGGCCGGCAGAGGCCAGCCGGGCCGCCGTGGTGACCAGCGCCGCGGCCAGGTTGACCGGGTTCACGTTCGCGACGAGCAGCAGCGTCGTCTGCAGCTCACCGCCCGCCTCCACGCCCAGCCGGAGGACCGAGAAGATCGCCGGCACCCCGACCACCAGCGTCCAGAAGGACTGGCTGGCCCGGGACCTCCGCTCGGTGAGGTCCGGCACCCGGTCCCCGGCCCGGAAAGTCGTCGACTCCCGGCCGGGCAGGGTCATACCGGTGCCTTGTCGTCGAAGTCCACCAACTCCGGAACGTTGAGCGGCGGCGGCTGCTCCCGCTCGCCGTCGAGCCAGGGACCCAGGTTCTGGTGGTACGCGGTCAGCCACGGGCTGGTCTTGCCGCTGCGCCCGGCCAGATAACTCTGGTGCAGGAAGTACGCGATCAGGTCCCGAAGGGCGGGGTCGCTGATCGGTACTCCCACTCCGAGTTGTTCGCTGGTGCCGAACGGCAGGTCGACGATCTCGAACTCGGTCGGGTACATCGAGCGGAACCCGGCCAGGATCGTCTCGTCCGAACTCACGGCGTCGTACAGGTTCTTCCTGTTCCGCATGCCGTCGACGCAGTCCCGGACATTCTTCACCACCAGCGTCTTGATCCCGTGCTTCTCGAGTTCCGCCTCGGTGGTCGAGCCGCCGCCGACACAGACCCGGTAGTTCGGGTTGCGCAGGTCCTCGATGGTCCGGATCTTGCTCTTCAGGGCGACCGGGACCATCACCTCCTGGGTGGTGACGAAGTACGGGCCGGCGAAGCTGACCAGCTTCTGCCGCTCCTCGGTGATGGAGAAGCTGGACACGACGATGTCGACCTGACCACTCTGGAGCGCGGGGATCCGGTCCTCGGTGGCGAGGTGGACGAACTGGATGGCGCTCTCACCCTCGTACCCGAGGGATGCCGCGATGTACCGGGCGATGTCGATGTCGAAGCCGACCAGTTTGTTGTTCTCCAGCACTCCCATCAGCGGCTCGTAGGTGGCCACCCCGATCCGCAGCTTGCTCTGGCCGAAGATGTGCGTCTGCTCGAGTTTCTCCTGGACCGATGGGAGATCCGGCTCCCGCTGGCTGTCGCAGCCGGCGCCGGCCGCGAGCAGCAGGGTGAGCACGACCGCCGTGGTCGTGGCGAGCAATCGGACACGTCCTCGGAGCGATGCGTTGATCATCGGCGGCCACCGGTCTGAAGGGCGAGATGCGGAAGCCCAGGGTAGCCGGCGGAGTCCATTCTGGTGATTGGGCGATCGGGATGCTCCACCGCGGCGGAGGCCTTCCACGGACCCCGCCCACCCGTGGCCGCGGCGGTCGGGCGCCTCGTCGCGGTCAGTTGGCGGGAAGGGTGGGCCCGGTGAGCTGGTCGACGCCCTTGCCGGCCAGGCAGCGGAACGTCCGGTTGGCCGGACCGGCCGCACCGGTGCTCGGCGACGGCGGCAACACCTCGAACCGCCAGTCGTCGGTATCGATCAATGTCGTGGTCAGCCGGAAGACGTTCGTGTTGCAGATCCCGCGCACCGTGGCGTCCTGTTTCACCGCCCCGTGATCGGTCGCGTCGACGTCGAGTGGCAGGTCGCCTTCGGCGTACGACTCCCAGGTGTGCCGGCCGGAACAGGAGAGTCGCTGGGCCTCCGCCTGGGTCTTCCTGACCCGGACCGGGCCGAAACACTCCAGCTCGACCGGACACCGGGCGCCACCGGGCAGCGCCACCAGGCAACCGCGCAGCGCGCCGCCACCGGGAAAGATCCGGGTGGCGGAGGTGGTGGCCGGTGCGGTGGTGCCACGGCTGCCGCTCTGCGACGGGGCCGGCAGTCCACGGGTCGCCGCGTACCAGGAGCCGCCCGCGATCGTGGCGACCAGGACGATCGCGCCCAGCCCGCCGAGGAACCAGAACAGCGAACGGCGACGGCTGGGGCGCGGGCGTGACCGTGCCAGCGGGCTGCGTTGCAGCGGGTGAGCAGCGTGTCGGGGTGGTCGGGCCCGAGCTCGGTCTTCTGCAGTGCGGACA
>NZ_JADPUN010000137.1 GCF_015690345.1 Plantactinospora alkalitolerans
GTGATGGTGGCGGCGGCGGAGGCGGGGGCGGTGGGTCCGGCGACCATGCCGGCGACGAGCAGCACGAGACCGCTGACAGCGGCGAGCGTGCGGAGCGGGGACGGTCCGCTCATGATTTCCTTCCTTCCGTCGGAGGGATCGGTCGCCGGCTCCCGGAGTGGTCGCCGGCCTACCGGTTCGGGCTCACCGAGTCGCCGAGCACCCGCAGCGCGGGCAGGGCCCGGCCGGAGTAGTCGAACAGGGCCTGGTTCTCCCAGCCGTCACCCGAGGCCGGGTCGGCCGGATCCCAGCCGGCGCCGTCGACGGCGGTCCAGGTCGGTTCCCAGTAGAAGACGCCGAGCGCGCCCGGCACGGCGGCCACCGTGGTGACCATGTCCCGGATCGCGTCGGCCTGGCCGTCCGGGGTCGCCGGGTAGCCACCGGTCTGTTGCAACGAGGCGGTGAAGATGTTCGCCTCGTGGTCGTTCTCGGCCAGCGTGAAGCCGTACCCGGTCTCCACCACCATCACCGGCTTGCCGTACGCGCTCGTCAGGTCGAAGAGGTTGGCCTGGAGGTAGCCGAGCGGGCCGTGCCAGTAGGTGTAGTGCGAGACGGCGATGACGTCGAACGGGACGCCCCGGCTGACCGCGTTGTCGAACCACCAGCGGTGGCCGCCGTTGTTGCCGCCCTCGGCCAGGTGCAGGGCCACCCTGCTCCGGGGTGAGGCATCGGTGACCGCCGTACTGGCGGTGGTGAGCAGCGCGGCCAGCCCGTCCCAGTTGTCCCAGCGCCCGTCCGGCCAGAGCATCCCGCCGTTGATCTCGTTGCCGATCTGGACCATGTCGGCCGGGGTGCCCTGCCGGCGCAGGCTGCCGATCACGTCGTAGGTGTGGTCGTAGACCGCCTGCCGGAGCTGGTCGAACGGCAGGTCCGCCCAGGCGGCCGGCTTGAACTGCTTGCCGGGGTCGGCCCAGGTGTCCGAGTAGTGGAAGTCGATCAGCAACCCCATGCCGAGCGCGTGCGCCCGCCGGGCCTTGACGAGTACGTCGTCCCTGTCGCTGAACCCGTCGGCCGGGTTGACCCAGACCTTCAGCCGGGCGTAGTTGACACCGTTGGCCCGCAGGATCCGCAACGCGTCCCGGGGCGGGCCGGTACGGTCCCGGTACACCGCGCCGTGGTGCTCGTTCTTGGTCAGGTGTGACACGTCGGCCCCGGCGATCCGCAGTGCCGGGCCGCCGGCCGGGCCGTCTGTGGGGATGAAGCTCAGGTCGTCGAAGTTGGCCCAGTCCCCGGCGTTGCCGTCGGAGACGAGGTCGATCGTGCACCGGCCGGAGCTGACCCGGGTGGTGAGGGCGACCTGGACCCACCATTCTGCTCCGGTGCGGGGCAGGTCCACGCGCTCCGGTGCTCCGCCGCAGCCGTTGAGGGCGACGTGCGCGTCCCGCTGTCCGCCGCTGGCCCGGACCGACACCCGCAGCGTGTGGTAGCCCGGTCGGAGCCCGGTGAGCCGCTGTGAGGTCGCCACCCGGTACGGCTGGTCGGCCCAGTGGGCTAGTCGGTTCTCGCCGGAGCGGCCACCCGGCTCGACGTAGCTGGCGGATCGCTGGCCGTGCTCCGACCAGCCGACGGGTGACCCGTCCGCACCGGTCTCCTCGAAACCGGGGTTTCGCAGGGTGCCCGTCGGTACGGGAACTTCGGCGCCGGTCCCGGCCGCCGCTGGCGCCGCCTGGGCCGCCTGGGCCGCCTGGGCCACGATGAGGGCGGCGACCAGTGCTACGGCTCCGGACCTGAGTCTTCTCTGCGGCATCGACAACGCTCCTCGGTGGACGCGAACAGGTGCGTAGGCGGCTCTGCCGAGCCGCCAACCCCGCCCACCAGCGCCGGAATTGGGAGCGCTCACACATCAAAAAGTGCCATTATTAGCTGCAAAGGCGCTAGTTTCGAGCGCATGGTGAGCGATTGATGCTGTGAGCGCTCACAGAACCATTGGTGTCCAACGATGTCAAGAGGGTGCGCCGTCGATCAGGTGCGCAGGGCCCGTACCCCGCCGGCCGGAATCCGGAGCACGCCGTCGTGGAACGTGCCGTCGATCAGGTCGGTGCCGGACGCCGGCAGCTCCGCGTCCCGCTCGCCGTGGTTGATCGCGATCAGGAACCGGCGGCCGTCGGTGCCCGCCCGGCGAATCAGCTCGACGCCGTCCGGAACGCCGCCCGGCGGTACCAGGCCCGCGTCCCGGTACGCGGCCCGGAGCACCCGGGCGAGCCCGTCGGCGGCCAACCGGGTGGAGACGTACCACGCGTGTCCGGCGCCGAGGCGGTGCCGGGTGACGGCCGGACCACCGGCGGCCGGACCGTCCAGATAGCTCAGTACCGGCTCGGCCCCGTGCGGCAGCACCGCCTCGGTCCAGACCTGCCCGGTCAGCGTTCCCGCCGTGGGATCGGCCGGATCCGCCGGCCATCCGTCGGGTACCGGGGCAGCGGCGACGACGCCGCCCGGCCGGCCGAGTCGTACCGTCTCGCCGGCCCGCAGCGGCAGGAACTCCTCGACCGTCAGTCCGAGCAGGTCCCGCAACGCACCCGGATAACCCCCCGGATGTACGGCGTCGTCCGCGTCCACGATCCCCGAGAAGTACGAGACCAGCAGGGTGCCGCCACCGGCGACGTACCGGCGGAGGTTCTCGGCGGCCGCCGGTGTGGTCAGGTAGAGGCTCGGTACGACCACCAGCCGGTAGTCGCCCAACGCCCGTTCCGGATGGACGAAGTCGACGGTGAGCCGGTCCCGCCAGGCCCGCTCGTAGTACGCCGCGATCCGCTCGCGGTAGTCGAGGTCGACCGACGGGCGCCAGTCGAGTTCCAGGGCCCACCAGGACTCCCAGTCCCAGAGCATCGCGACGTCGGCCAGGACCCGGGTGCCGCGCAGCGGTTCGAGCGCGGGCAGGTCGGCGCCGAGATCCACCACCTCGCGCCAGACCCGGGTCCCGGTCCCACCGTGCGGCAGCATCGCGGAGTGGAACTTCTCCGCCCCGAACCGGGCGGCCCGCCACTGGAAGAACAGCACCGCCTCGGCGCCCCGGGCCAGGTGCCCCAGGCTGTTGCGGCGCAGTTCCCCCGGCCGCTTGGCGATGTTGCGCGGCTGCCAGTTGACCGCCGAGGTCGAGTGTTCCATCAGCAGCCAGGGCCGGCCTCCGGCGACCGCCCGGGTGAGGTCGGCGCACATGGCCAGCTCGATGTGGTTCTCCGGCTCCTCGGCCCGCAGGTAGTGGTCGTTCGAGACCACGTCCACCTCGGCGGCCCACCGCCAGTAGTCGATCGTCTTGCAGTTGGCGAGCATGAAGTTGGTGGTCACCGGTACGCCGGGGGAGAGGCGGTGCAGGATGTCCCGCTCGCGCCGGAAGTTGGTCAGGTGCGCGTCGGAGGAGAAACGCAGGAAGTCGAGTTGCTGGGCCGGGTTGACCGCGGTCGGTGCGGCGAGCGGCGCTTCGATCTCGGCCCAGTCGCCGTACCGCTGGCCCCAGAAGGTGGTGCCCCAGGCGTCGTTGAGTCGGGCCAGTTCGCCGTAGCGGTCGCGGAGCCAGTCGCGGAACGCCGCCGCCGAGGTCTCGCAGTAGCAGAGCGCGTTGACCCCGCCGTACTCGTTGTGTGAGTGCCACAGCACCAGGGCCGGATGGTCGGCGTAGCGCCGGGCCAGTTGCCCGGTGATCCGGGCGCTCGCCCGCGCGTACCCGGGCGAGGAGGGGCAGAACGACTGCCGGGCGCCGCCGCCGAGGATGTTCCCGTGCCGGTCGACCAGCCGGGCCTCGGGGTGGAGCCGTCGGAACCAGGCCGGTGGGGCGGCGGTCGGGGTGGCCAGGTCGACCGCGATCCCGCCGTCGTGCATCAGGTCGAGCAGCCGGTCCAGCCAGCCGAACTCGAAGTTGCCCTCCGTCGGCTCCAGCAGGGCCCAGGAGAAGATGCCGACGCTGACCAGGTTCACCCCGGCGGTACGCATCAACTCGACGTCCTCGATCCAGACGTGCTCCGGCCACTGTTCGGGGTTGTAGTCGCCGCCGTACGCCAGGCGGTCCAGCCGGGGCAGTGGCCCGGCCCGGCCCGGTGCGTCCGCTGCGGCTGCCACGAGATGCGGGGTCTGGCTACTCATGCGGGATCTCCGAACTGTGCGCGCTCCCAACGGTAGTGCGCATGATTGCACACCGATCTACAAGGAGAGCAAGCACGAGATCCTCCCTTGACATGATCGACCGGGAGTCCAAGACTGTGAGCGCTCCCAGTTGTTTCTGTCCGATCTACCGCAGATGACACAGTGGAAACTGAGAGGTTGAGATGAGCCGTTCGCTCGGCGCGAAGGTCCTGGCGTTGGTAGTCGGCGCCAGTCTCGTCGCCGCCTGCACCTCGAACTCGGACGACGAACCGGAGGAGCCCACCGGGCCGGTCGAGCTGACCTTCTGGTCCTGGGCGCCCAACATGGAGAAACTCGTCGACCGGTGGAACGCCGACAACCCCGGTACGAAGGTGACGCTGAGCAAGCAGGCCGGCGGCGCGGACATCGTCACCAAACTGCTCACCGCGGCCAAGGCGGGCAACCCGCCGGACCTGGCGCAGGTGGAGTACCAGTCACTGCCCACGCTGGTCAGCAACGACGTCCTCGCCGACATCGCCGAGCAGGCCAAGCCGCTCAAGGACAGGTTCGCCGAGGGCACCTGGCAGCAGGTGACCCTGGGCACCGAGGCGGTCTACGCCCTTCCACAGGACGCGGCCCCGATGATGCTCTACTACCGCACCGACCTGTTCCAGCAGTTCGGGCTGACGGTGCCGAAGACCTGGGAGGAGTTCGCCCAGACCGCCCGGACCCTGCGGGGCAAGAGCCGGAAGCACCACCTGACCACGTTCTCCGCCGCCGACCCCGGATGGTTCGCGGGGCTGGCCCAGCAGGCCGGGGCGAACTGGTGGGGAATCGACGGCGAGTCCTGGCGGGTGAGCGTCGACGACGCGGCCACCCGGAAGGTCGCGGACTACTGGGGTGGCCTGGTCACCGAGGGCGTGGTCGACGGAAAACCGATGTACACCCCGGAGTGGAACAAGGCGCTCAACGACGGAAGCCTGTTGGCCTGGCCGAGCGCCGTCTGGGCGCCCGGCGTACTGACCGGCAACGCCCCCGACACCAAGGGCAGGTGGGCGATGGCTCCGCTTCCACAGTGGAGTGCCGGGGAGAACCGGACCGGCAACTGGGGTGGATCCTCCACCGGGGTCACCGCCGCGTCGAAGCACAGGACGGCGGCGGTCAAGTTCGCCAGCTGGCTGAACACCGACGCGACCGCCACGGCGATGCTGGTCCGCGAGTGCGCCGTCTACCCGGCGGCCCGGGACGCCCAGGCCGGTCCGGGCCTGGCCCAGCCGCCGGACTTCTTCGCCAACCAGGCCGACTTCTACCCGATGGTCAAGCAGATCGCCGAGACTGCGGCCGGGGTCACCTGGGGACCCAACGTCAACGTCACCTACCAGGCCTACCAGGACGAGTTCGCCAAGGCGATCACGGCCCGTACGCCGTTCAGCGGTGCGATCGAGGCGATGCAGTCGGCGACCGTGGCCGACATGAAGAAGAACGGCTTCACCATCGCCGGCTGAGTGCCGCGAACCGGCCGAGCGCCGGGAGCCGCTGAGTGCCGGGTACCGGCTGACCGAACGGAGAGTCGATGTCAACGGCCACCACCCGGGCCGGCCGCCGGGGAAGGCGTACGGCAGCCCCGTACGCCTTCCTCGCCCCGGCGGTGATCCTGTTCGTCCTGTTCGTTCTCGTGCCGATCGGCTACGCGGCGTACCTGAGCCTGCGGAAGGTCCGGGTGTCCGGGCTGGGGCTCGGCCGGGGCGCCCGGACCGAGGTCTTCGCCGGGCTGGAGAACTACCGCGCGGCGGTCACCGACTCCGAACTCTGGTCCGGCGGGCTGCGGGTGCTCGGCTACGGGGCGCTGCTGGTCCCGATCATGCTTGGCCTGGCCCTGCTCTTCGCGCTGCTGCTGGACCGGCCCCGGGCCCGGCTCGGCCGGTTCGCCCGGACCTCGATCTTCCTCCCGTACGCGGTGCCGGCGATCATCGCCAGCCTGCTCTGGGGATTCCTCTACCTGCCCGCGACCAGCCCGCTCAACTATCTGCTGGCCCGGTTCGGCCTGCCGGAACCGGACCTGCTGGGCGGAGGAGCGGTCTTCTTCGCGGTGGTCAACATCGCACTCTGGGGCGGCGTCGGGTTCAACATGATCGTGCTCTACACCGCGCTGCGGGCGATCCCGGCCGAGCTGTACGAGTCGGCCCGGCTGGACGGCTGTTCCGAGGTGCAGATCGCGTTCCGGATCAAGATTCCGCTGTTGGCGCCGGCGCTCGTGATGACCACGGTCTTCAGCATGATCGCCACCTTGCAGGTGTTCGTCGAGCCGATGGCGCTGAGGCCACTGACGAACTCGATCTCGTCGACCTGGACGCCGCTGATGAAGGTCTACCGCGACGCCTTCGCCACCGACGACCGGTACGCGGCCGCCGCCACCTCCGTGCTGATCGCGGCCGTCACCCTGGTGCTCTCCTTCGGCTTCCTGCGACTGGTGCAGAACCGGGCCTTCGGACAGGAGCGCTGAGATGGCGACCGGAAGCGCCGGGAGCACCGCCACGGGGTCGGTGCCGACCACCCGAGCCACCGCGAACGAGCGGCCGGATCGGCCGGATCGGCGGGGTCGGCCGGATCGGCCGGGTCGGGCCCAGTTGGTGCCCACCGCCGTACTGCTGATCGGCGCGCTGTACTGCCTGCTGCCGGTCGCCTGGGTGCTGGTCGCGTCGACCAAGAGCGGGTCGACGCTGTTCACCAGCTTCACCTTCGCCCCGAGCACCTCGCTGGTGGGCAACCTGACCGACCTGTCGACGTACGGCGACGGGATCTTCTGGCGGTGGATGCTCAACACCGCCCTGTACGCGGGGGTCGGCGCGGTGCTCTCCGCGGCGGTTTCCGGGCTCAGCGGTTACACCCTGGCCAAGTACCGGTTCGCGGGCCGGTCGGTGTTGTTCAACGTGCTCCTCGCCGGGGTGCTGGTGCCGGGGATCGTCCTGGCCGTGCCGCAGTACCTGCTGCTGGCCAAGGTCGGGCTCACCGACACGTACTGGTCGGTGCTGCTGCCCAGCATCGTCAGCCCGTACGGCATCTACCTGGCCCGGATCTACGCCGCCGCGGCGGTTCCGGACTCGGTGATCGAGGCCGCCCGGGTCGACGGGGCGAGCGAGTTCGGGATCTTCCGCCGGGTGGCGGCGCCGATGATGGTGCCCGGACTGATCACCGTCTTCCTGTTCCAGTTCGTCGCCATCTGGAACAACTTCCTGCTGCCGTTCATCATGCTCGCCGACGACGACCGGTTCCCGGTCACGGTCGGGCTCTTCACGCTGCTCAACCAGGGTTCGGCCCAACCGGCGCTGTACCGGCTGGTGATCACCGGTGCGCTGCTGTCGATCATTCCGCTGGTGGCACTCTTCCTGTCGCTCCAGCGGTACTGGCGGGTGGACCTGATCTCCGGATCGGTCAAGGCGTAGGCGAGGTGTGTCACAACCGCCGGTACCGCTGCCACCGGCCGACCCGGGGACAATGGCAGCGTGACCGCGCCTGATCGAAGCCGCATCCGCCGTCTCCGGCCCCGCCCGACCATGGACGACGTGGCGGCGGTGGCCGGGGTCTCCCGGGGAACCGTGTCCCGGGTGCTCAACGGGGGACACAACGTCAGCGGCCCGGCGCTGGACGCGGTCCACCGGGCGATCCGCAAGACCGGGTACGTGGTCAACCAGCACGCCCGGAGCCTGGTGACCCAGCGCTCGGACTCGGTGGCGTTCATCCTGTCCGAGCCGCAGGACCGGCTCTTCGAGGATCCGAACTTCAACATCCTGCTCCGCGGCTGCACCCAGGAACTCGCCGAGCACGACATCACGCTGCTGCTGACCATCGCCGGCACCCAGGAGGACCGCAAGCGGGTCGGCCGGTACGTCACCGCCGGCCATGTGGACGGGGCGCTGGTGATCTCCACCCACGCCGGCAGCCCGCTGCTGGACGAGTTGGAGGAGCGCGGCCTGCCCTTCGTGGCCTGCGGTCGGCCACTCGGGCGGGAGCGGGACGTCAGCTACGTGGCCGCCGACGACCGGGGCGGCGCCCGGCAGATGGTCAGCTACCTGCGGTCCCGGGGACACCGGACGATCGCCACCATCACCGGTCCGCTCGACACCTCCGGCGGGGTGGACCGGCTCGCCGGCTACCACGACGTACTCGGGACGTCCGATCCGCGTCTGGTGGTGACCGGCGACTACACGCACGCGGCGGGCGAGGCGGCGATGGAGCAGTTGCTGCGCCAGGTACCCGACCTGGACGCGGTCTTCGTCGGTTCGGACCTGATGGCCACCGGAGCGATCGCCGCGCTGCACCGCGCGGGCCGGCGGGTGCCGGACGACGTCGCGGTCGGCGGCTTCGACGACTCCAAGGTCGCCACCACCTCCGTGCCCCGGTTGACCACCATCGCGCAGCCGTGGGGCCGGATCAGTGCCGAGATGGTCCGGCTGCTCCTCAATCACCTGGCCGGCGACTCGTACGCGGCGGTCATCCTCCCCACCGAGTTGGTGGTCCGCGAATCCGCCTGACCCGGTAACCGGGGGTGGTCGCGAGACGACGGCGGCTATGACCTGGACGACAACGAGTTAACAAACCGTACGTACGTATTGTTGACTGAGTGGCGTGCAGCTCCTTCCCACACCGGGCGCGGCCCGGATCCTCACGCTCGCCGCCCTGGTGAACACCATCGGCCGGGGCGTCTGGCTGACCGCCACCGCCCTGTTCCTGACCCGCTCGGTCGGGCTGTCGGTGGCGCAGGTCGGCATCGGGCTCACCAGCACCGCCGCGATCGGCCTGCTCGCCAGCACACCGATGGGCTACCTCGCCGACCGGTACGGCCCGCGCGGCATCCAACTCGCCGCGCTGGTCGCCTCCGCCGGCTGCAGCGTGGCGCTGATCGGCGTCCGATCGTTCCCCGAGTTCCTGCTCGTCGGAGCCGGAACCGCGGTCGCCGACGCGGCGGCCCGGAGTTCCCGGGGTGCCCTGATCGCCGGGGCCGTCCCGCCCGACCAGCGGGTCCGCACCCGCGCCTACCTCCGGGCCACCACCAACGTCGGGATCTCGGTCGGCACGGTGCTCGCCGGGTTCGCCATCGCCGCCGACAGCCGCACGGGATACGTCACGCTCATCCTGACCGACGCGGCCACCTACCTCGCGGCGGCGGCGATCACCACCCGACTGGTGCCGCTGCCGCCGACGCCGGCACCGGCACACGGTCCCCGGCTCATCGGGCTGCGGGACCGACCGTTCCTCGTCTTCACCGCGCTGGACGGCCTGATGTCGATGCACTTCGGCCTGCTCAACATCGCGCTGCCGCTCTGGGTCGCCGGACACACCTCGGCGCCCCGGTGGCTCATCTCGGCGCTGTTCCTCGTCAACACCACGGCGGTGGTGCTCTTCCAGGTCCGGGCCTCCCGGGGTACCGACGGGGTGGCGGGTGCGGCCCGGGCCTCCCGCCGGGCCGGAGTGGCGATCGCGGCGGCGTGCCTGCTCTTCGCCGCCAGCGGAGCCGTACCGACCGCCGCCGCGGTCGCGCTGCTGGTGGCCGGCGCACTGGTGCACGTGATCGGCGAACTGTGGCACTCGGCGGCCGGCTGGGGAATCTCGTTCGGGCTGGCTCCGGCCCACGCGCAAGGGCAGTACCAGGGCGTCTACGGGATGGGCCTGCAACTGGGCGGCATGGTCGCCCCGGTGGTGGTGACCACCCTCGCGGTCGGCTGGGGAGTACCGGGCTGGCTGGTGCTCGGCGCGCTGTTCGTCGTACTCGGCGCGCTGGTGCCGCCGGTGGTGCGCTGGGCGGCCCGGACCCGGACAATGGACCCGGTAACGGACTCCGTAACGCAGCAGGTGCCGGACCCGGCCGCCGCAACCTGACCCGGACCCCGACCCGGCCGCCTGACCCGGCTGCCTGACCCGGAACCTGACCCGGCAACCTGACGGAACCTGACCCGGCTGCGGCACGCCGTCCGGCCCGACCCGGACGAGGGCCGGTGATCCGCCCCGCCGCACGGCCGATGATCTGGCAGGCTGGTAACTGTGCTGATGGTTCCGGTACGCCAGCTCGGCGAGGCCGAGCGTGGCGCGGTGGAGCGGATCCTCGAACTCGACCCCTTCGCCGCCGCGCAGGTGGCCGAACGGGTCGCCGCGAACGGCCTGTCCTGGTGGCGGGCGGACGGCCGGGTGCTGGGCTACGGCTCCCGGAACCACATCGAGTCGCTCTGCTGGCTGGGCGGCCAACTCACCCCCGTCTGTACCAGCCAACCGGCGATCGCGGCCTTCGCCGACGCGCTCGGCGCGGAGGAACGGGGCTGCTCGTCGATCGTCGGGCGGGCCGACGGGGTGCTCGGGCTCTGGGAACGGCTCTCCGCCCGGTGGGGCCCGGCGCGGGACGTACGCCCCAACCAACCGCTGCTGGCGACCGGCATGGTGCCGGAGGTGAAACCGGACCCGGACGTACATCCGGTCCGGGCCGGCGAGATCGAGCGGCTCTTTCCGGCGGCGGTGGCGATGTACACCGAGGAGGTGGGCGTCTCGCCGCTGGCCGAGGACGGCGGACGGGCGTACCGGCAGCGGGTCGCCGAGCTGGTCCGGGCCCGCCGGGCGTACGCCAGGTTCGTCGACGGGAAAGTGATCTTCAAGGCCGAACTGGCGGTCGTCACCCGGCGCACCGCGCAGATCCAGGGAGTCTGGGTCGACCCGGCCTGGCGCGGCCGGGGCATCGGCGCCGCCGCGATGGCCGCCGTGGTACGCGACGCGCTCGCCCGGGTCGCACCCACGGTCAGCCTCTACGTC
Organism: Plantactinospora alkalitolerans; assembly: GCF_015690345.1. GTDB lineage: Bacteria > Actinomycetota > Actinomycetes > Mycobacteriales > Micromonosporaceae > Plantactinospora > Plantactinospora alkalitolerans. The sequence continues at coordinate 10,891 of NZ_JADPUN010000137.1, forward strand.
AACGACTACAACACCCCGGCCCGCCGGGTCTACGAACGGTGCGGCTTCCGCTCCGTCGGCACCTTCGCCACCGTCCTCTTCTGAACCTGCTGAGGGTGTAAGGAAGGGCCCCTTCTTATCGCTTTTAGTAGAAGAAGGGTCCCCTCCTAACAACTCAGTCCGCCCGGAGGTACTGGTCCGGCAGGTTGGGGGCGGCGCCGAGGCGGGTCGCCGCCCGGCGCGGCCAGTACGGGTCCCGCAGCAGCTCCCGGCCGAGCAGCACCAGATCGGCATCGCCGCTCGCGACGATCGCCTCGGCCTGCTCCGGCTCGGTGATCAGCCCCACGGCGCCGGTGGGCACACCGCTCTCCCGCCGGACCCGGGCCGCCAGCGGCACCTGATAACCGGGGCCGACCGGAACGGTGGCATCCGGCACGGCCCCGCCGGACGAGCAGTCGATCAGATCGGCTCCGGCGGTGGCGAGCGCACCGGCCAACTGCACGCTGTCCGCCACCGTCCAGCCACCGTCGACCCAGTCGGTCGCCGAGATCCGGACCAGCACCGGTACGTCGTCGCCGACCGCGGCCCGTACCGCCCGGGTGACCTCCAGGGTCAGCCGACTCCGCCCGGCCAGGTCCCCGCCGTAACCGTCGGTGCGGTGGTTCGTCAGCGGGGAGAGGAACTCGTGCATCAGGTAGCCGTGCGCGGCGTGGACCTCGACCGCCTGGAAACCCGCTGCCAGCGCCCGCGCCGCGCCCTCGGCGAAGGCGTCGACCACCCGGGCGATGCCGGTCTGGTCCAGCGCCGCCGGCACCCGGTACGACGGCTGGAACGCCTCGGTCTCCGGCCCGACCGGCGTCCAGCCGCCCTCGTCGTCCGGCACCCCGCCCGACAACTGCGACCAGGGCCAGTACGTCGACCCCTTCCGACCGGCGTGCGCGAGCTGGACGGCGGGCACCGCGCCGGCCGAGGCGACGAACGCGGTGATCGGGCGCCAGGCGTCGACATGGGCGTCCGACCAGAGGCCGGTGTCCCGCGGACTGATCCGCCCCTCCGGTACGACGGCGGTGGCCTCGCTGATCACCAGCGCGGTCCCGCCGACCGCCCGGGAGCCGAGGTGCACCCGGTGCCAGTCGGTCGGCAGCCCGTCAGGACCGGCCGAGTACTGGCACATCGGCGCCATCACCACCCGGTTCGGCAGCGTCACGCCCCGCACCTTCAACGGACTGAACAGAACGCTCATCGTGCTCCCTGCGGATCGGGGGTGTGTGTTAGGAAGGGCCCCTTCTTATGCAATAAGCGATAAGAAGGGGCCCTTCCTTACACCTCAGGCTGGTTGCGGGGCCGGGGTGCGGTCCCGGGTGGTCGGGGATTCGGAGCTGTCGGTCGGCGGGTCGGCGTCGATCAGCTCGCGCCGACCGGCGTTGTCGTACGCGGTGCGGTCCAGGACACCTTCGCGGGCGGCGACGATGGTGGGCACCAGCGCCTGGCCGGCGACGTTGGTCGCGGTCCGGATCATGTCCAGGATCGGGTCGATCGCGAGCAGCAGGCCGGCGCCGGCCAGCGGCAACCCCAGGGTGCTCAGGGTCAGGGTGAGCATCACCAGCGCGCCGGTCAGCCCGGCGGTCGCGGCGGAGCCGACCACCGAGACGAAGGCGATCAGCAGGTAGTCCAGCGGGCTGAGGCTCAGCCCGAACACCTGGGCGACGAAGATCGCGGCCAGCGCGGGGTAGATCGCGGCGCAACCGTCCATCTTGGTGGTCGCACCGAACGGTACGGCGAACGAGGCGTACTCACGCGGGACGCCGAGGCGTTCCACGGACTTCTGGGTCACCGGCATCGTGCCGACGGACGAGCGGGAGACGAAGGCCAACTCGATGGCGGGCCAGGTGCCGGCGTAGAAGCGCAGTGGGTTGAGCCGGCCGGCGAGGATGAGCACCAGCGGGTAGACCACGAGCAGGACGATCGCGCAGCCGACGTACACCGCGGTGGTGAACTTGGCCAGCGGTGCCAGCAGGTCCCATCCGTACGCCTCGACGGCGTGGCCGATCAGGCCGAGGGTGCCGATCGGGGCGAGCCGGATCAGCCACCACAGCGCCTTCTGGGTGATCGCCAGCAGCGCCTTGTTGAAGTTGACGAACGGCTCGGCGGCGGCGCCGACCAGCAGCGAGGCGATTCCGGCGACCACGGCCAGGAAGACGATCTGGAGCACGTTGTTCTCGACGAACGCGCCGACCGGGTTCTCCGGCACGATGCCGGTCAGGAAGTCGGTCCAGGAACCGGTCCGCTCGGGCGCCTTGGCCGTGCCGACGTCGAGGTTGACGCCTCGGCCCGGGTTGGTCAGCAGGCCGAGCCCGATGCCGACGGCGACCGAGATCAGGGCGGTGACTCCGAACCAGAGCAGGGTCTTGAGCGCGAGCCGGGCGGCGTTGGCCACGCCGCGCAGGCTGACCACGCTGACCACCAGGGCGGTGAAGACCAGCGGGGGTACCGCGAGCCTGAGGAGTTGGACGAAGAGACCGCCGACGGTGTCCAGGGTGGTGCCGAGCCAGGAGATGTCGGCGGCCCGGGCCAGGTAACCCAGCGCGACGCCGAGCACGAGCCCGGCCAGAATTTGCACCGAGAATGGGATCTTGCGAAGAGCAGAGGGCATCAGGAATCCAAGGTCTGGGTCCGGCGGGCGGATGTCCCGGTGTCAGCGGGTCCGCGGTCGCGGCCGGAGGGTGGTCTGCGGTCCGGAGGGGCGCGTCAGCTCGGACAGCAGCCGCTGGCCTGCAGTCGGAGATCGACATACAGGCGGACAGTCAGGAACCAGACGTTGGTCATCGCGGGATCACGATACGGCGACGGAGAGGTTAGTGAAAGGACAGGAGTGCGTGAGGCACCTTACAAGCGACCGGCGTCACATTTCCGGACCGGTCGGCGGGTCGTCGGCACGGTCGGGGCGAAGTGGATCACCCGGGCCGCTGGTGGCGGAGGGGCGGAGGAGTCCGAGCGCGATCGCGGTGGCCACTCCCCAGGCGGCCAGGTCGAGCAGGAGCAGGCGTTCGACCGTACCCGTCAGGAGGCCCCGGCCGACCGCGAGCAGCGCGACCCCGGCGGCCAGCGACAGCGGCACGGCGAACACGGCGGCGACCGTGGCGAGCCGGCGCAGCGCCGGAGCCGCCCCGGGGGTCAGGGCCACCGCCAGGACGGCGAAGACGGTTCCGGCGACCGCCGCGATGCTCGCGCCGCCGTGCACCAGGTCCGCGAGGGTGGTCCGGTCGAAGGGGGGCAGCGGGCATCCGCTGCGGCAGCTCACCCCGGCGGACATCACGGTGGCCAGGCCGCTCGGGACCAGCAGCCCGGCCGCGAGTCGGAGCGCCGGGGGCAGCGCCACGGCGAGCAGCAACAGGCCGGCGGCGATCCCCAACAGACCCAGCCGGTACGTCCACACGCTCGGGCTGGTCGAGGCGCCGGCCTCGCTGACGTAGCCGGCGAAGCCCGGACTCGGTCCGGCGTCCACGGCGAGGATCACCGCCACCCCGCCCGCCAGCGTGCAGACCCCGGCGGCGAGCGCGGCCGTGCCACGTCGCGGTTCGGCCGTGCCACGTCGCGGTTCGGCCGCGCCGTCCGGCCACCCGGTCGATCGGTGCGCCGGTCGGGACGACCGGTCATCGACACCGGTCTCCCGGTTGAACTGGGCCCACGACATGCGGCCAAACCTATCCCGCGGGTCAGCGGCCGGTGGAACATCGGGTGCGCAGGCCCTAAAGTGTTGGTCGATCACCACGACCCTTCCCCGGGGCTGCCGGCACCGTCTGCCCGCGCGCAGAGGTCGTGGCCGAGCAGCCCTGCGCGGGCCGGAGCGACGAGCTGAGGCCGACATGCAACTGCCGGACGGGCTACCCGCGGACGTCGACCTGACCCGGCCCAGCGCCGCCCGGGCCCATGACCACGAGTACACCAGGGTCGTCCACGCGGACCTGGCCGAGCCGGACCGCGACGGAGGTTAGCCGTGTCGACCTCCGCCCCGGCCGGTGGCGGTGCCGCCGAGGAGTTGCGGCGGTGCCCTGGGGAGCGGTTCAGCGACTCCGGCGTGCACCGGTACGCGGCACGCTGGGCGCAGGCGGTGGCCCGGCCCGGGTGCGCTCCGGCGAGTGCGGCCGAGCGGCAGCGGCTGCTGCTGGTGCTCACCGTCCGGCTGGCTCGGGCGGCGGTCGCCGAGCCGTTCGTCGCCGAGCCGGCGTACGCGGTGGGCCAGGCCATGGTCGACGGCGACCTCGTCGATCCGGGCGCCGTCGACTGGTCGGTGCGCAGCCTCGCCGACGAGTTCCCGGCGCTGGTACTGGAGCCGGCACCGCCGGAGTCGATGCTGACGTCGCGGATCCCGGCCCTGCAGGGTGCCCTGGCGGCCGGGTTCGCCCAGGCACTGCGGCAGCGGACATTCGACGAGCAGGAGCGGGTCGCCCAGGCCGCGTGGACGGCGCGGGACCGGGTCGAGCTGGCGCTGCGGGAGAGCGAGACACGGTTCCGGGCGGTCTTCGTCGACGTCGCGATCGGGATCGGGATCGCCGGCATCGACGGACAGATCATCGACGTGAACCGGTCCTTCGCGGAACTGCTCGGCTACCGGGTGCCGGAACTGCGCGAACTCAACGTCTCCTCGCTGTTCTACTCCGACGACGCGACGGGGATGTGGGAGCTGTACCAGGACCTCATCGCGGGCCGGAAGGACGCGGTACGGGTCGAGAAGCGCTACCGGCGCAAGGACGGAAGCGCGGTCTGGACGGATCTCGCGGTCTCGCTGGTCCGGCACGACGACGGACGACCCCGGTTCACGGTGGCGGTGGTGGAGGACATCACCGAGCGGCGCGAGTTGCAGCAGCGGCTGCGCCACCAGGCGTCCCATGATCCGTTGACCGGGCTGCCGAACCGGGCCCTCTTCTTCGACCGGCTCGCCGAGGTCTTCGCCGGTGCGCAGCCCGACGACAGGGTCGGGCTCTGCTTCCTCGACCTCGACGGCTTCAAGGCGATCAACGACAGCCTCGGCCACGACCTCGGTGACCGCCTGCTGGTCGCCGTCGCCCGTCGCCTCGCCGACTGTGTGGCCGGGCAGGGACATCTGCTCGCCCGGATGGGCGGCGACGAGTTCGTGATCCTGATCACTCGGAACGCTGGATGCCGGGCCGTCCGGGCGGTGGCGGAGGCGGCGCTGGCGGTGGTCGCCGAGCCGGTACGGATCGGTGAACACGAACTGTCGGTGACGGCGAGCATCGGCATCGTGGCGGGCCCGATCGCGGCCACCGCCGCGTCCGAGCTGATCAAGGCCGCCGACGTCACCCTCTACTGGGCCAAGGCGGAGGGCCGGGGCCGGTGGGCGACGTACGACCCGGAGCGCCGGGCCCGGGAGCAGGCCAGGTCGGCCATGGTCGTCGCGCTGTCCGGGGCGCTGGAGCGCGACGAGTTCACCGTCGACTACCAGCCGATCGTCACCCTGGCCGACGGGCAGATCTGCGCGGCCGAGGCCCTGGTCCGCTGGCAGCATCCCGAGCGGGGACTGCTCGGCCCCGACGAGTTCATCGGCCTGTCCGAGGAGACCGGGCTGATCGTCGAACTCGGTCGGTGGGTGCTGACGCGGGCCTGCGAGGCGGCCAGTCGCTGGCTCCGGGACTTCCCCGACGCCCGGCTGGTGGTAAGCGTCAACCTGGCGGCCCGGCAGGCCGGCGATCCGAGCATCGTCGCCACGGTGTCCGAGGTGCTGCGCCGGACCGGACTGCCGGCGGAGCTGCTGCAACTCGAACTGACCGAGAGCGCGGTGATGGCCATCGGCGGAGAGCCGCTGCCCGCGCTGCGCCGGCTCGCCGCGCTGGGCGTACGGCTGGCGATCGACGACTTCGGCACCGGGTACTCCAACCTGGCGTACCTGCGCCGGCTGCCGATACACGGCCTGAAGCTCGCCGGTCCGTTCGTCGACGGCATCCGGTCGAGCGACCGACAGGGGCTGGTGGACGGCCGGATCGTCGACGCGTTGGTGCGGCTCGCACACGCGCTGGGCTTGTCGGTGACGGCGGAGGCGGTGGAGACGGTCGGGCAGGCCGACCAGCTCCGGGCGCTGGGCTGCGACGCCGCCCAGGGACGGTACTTCGGCGCACCGGCCCCGGAGAGTGAGATCACCCGGTACCTGACCACCCGGGCCGACGACCGGCGGAAACCGGTGGCCTGAGCGGAACCGGTGGTTCGGTGCGGTTCGACGGGCGTCGGTAGGGCACCCTGTAGGGCGTGGACATGACCGACACCGACGGCGTGGTGACCCTCCTGTGTGGCGTGACGATCGTGGTCGGCGTCTGCGGGGTGATCGTGCCGATGGTGCCCGGACTGATCCTGTGCTGGCTGGGCGTGCTGGTCTGGGCGTTCTTCGGCGACGGCGCGGGCGTGGGCCGGTGGGTGGTGCTCGGCCTGGCCACCGTGATCACGCTGCTCGGGACCGTGGTCAAGTACCTCTGGCCGGGCCGCAACCTCAAACGCAGTGGCGTACCCACCCTCTCCCTGCTCGCCGGTGGCGTGCTCGGCATCGTCGGGTTCTTCGTCGTACCGGTGGTAGGGCTGGTCCTCGGGTTCGTTCTCGGACTGTGGCTCGCCGAACTGGCCCGGCTCGGCGAAGCCCGCCTCGCCTGGCCGTCGACGAAACACGCGCTCCAGGCGGTCGGGCTCGCCCTGCTGGTCGAGCTGGCCGCGGCGCTCAGCATCACCGGCGTCTGGCTGGTCGGCCTCGTCCTCACCTGAGCGCCGCCCGTCCACTTCCGGAGGGGACCCTCCACTTCCGGAGGGGGACTGTCCATTCCCGGACGGGACCGGACGGCAGTGGTGCGGCGGCGCGGGGCGGGCGTTGGCACGGTTGCCGCCGTGCCCGGTGAGAGAGGTGACCGCGCCCCGCGCCGTCGCAGTGACCGGGTCGTCCGAGGACCCGGCTCCGGACCCCGCGTCGGGGCCCAGGTCCGGCCAGCCGGACCGGCGCGCCGAAATCGCGCGCGAAGTGGTCCGATCAGGCCAGGAAGCTGACGCGCCGCAGTCGGTAGCGGCACGCGGTGTAGAACTCCTGCCATGTCACGCCCAGAAGGATGCGCGTCACCGGGGGTGTCCGGCAAGGCAATTACCCGCTGGCCGGGCAACGGGGGCGCCGGGTGGGACCGTGCGGTGGCGTCAGTCGGCCGTGAGGTCCAGCTCGGGGAGGCGCTCGGTGGCGGCGGCCACGACGGTCCGCGCGAGCCCCTGCGGCAGTGCGGCCCAGGTGGCCAGGCTCTCGATCGGAACCTGCTGCTGGTCGAGCAGGTCCACGGCCTTGCCGAGCAGGGACGGCGTCTCCCGGGGCCCGAGGTCGCCGGGCTCGGGATAGCCCCACTGGGCGAGCAGGCCCATCCCGCGCCGGTACGTGTGCTCCCGGTAGACGCCCAGGTCGTGCCCCCGGTAGACCAGCGCCTTCAGACTGATTCCCCAGCGGCGCTTGAGCTCGTGCAGCCGGTCGAAGTCGAGCCGGGCGGGCAACTCGTCGCGCAGTACGGCACTCGGGGCCAGGAACTCGGAGGCGAACGCGGTGGCCTGGCGCTCCAGGAGCTGGCTGCCGGGTTCGGCGTCGTGGTGCATCAGCAGGTGGCCGAGCTCGTGCGCGGCGTCCATCCGGGACCGGGCCTTGTCGTCCTTCGCCGGGTTGAGGAAGACGAACGGGCGCTGGCCGTACCAGTGCGAGAACGCGTCCACCCGTTCCGAGACGTCGGGCAGGGCGAGGACGATCACCCCGGACGCCTCCAGCAGCCGGACCATGTGCGGCACCGGAGCCGCCGCGAGGCCGAACGACTTCCGGGCGGTCGCGGCGGCCACCCGTACGTCGTCGGCACCGGCGGGCTCGGCCAGGTCCAGTTGCGGCAGCCGCAGTGGGGGCAGCCGCAGGTGACGTTCGATCACCTCGACCACCCGCCAGGCGATCTCGCCGAACGCCTCCGCCTGGTCCCGTTCGGCCTGACTCGTCGTCCGCAGGCTGCGGAAGTGCGCCTGTCCCGGGGTGACCGGCGGCGGGAAACCGGCGGCGAAGAAGTCGACCGGCATCGACAGCGCCAGCGCCAGCCGGGCCAGTACCGCCGCCGACGGGCGTGCCTGGCCCAGCTCGTACTGGCTGACCGCCGCCGCCGTGACCCCGATCTGGCGGGCGAGTTCGTTCTTCCGCATCCGCCGCCACCGGCGGGCCAGCGCCAGGGTGTGCGGGGCGAACGCGGCGGCGGCCGCGGCAGCGGGTACGGGCGGTCGGAGCCGGCCCGTCACGCGGACCGTCGGGGCGTACGGCCGGACCGCGGTGCGAGATCGTGCTGTCCGCCGACGGGCAGGGTCCGAAGCTCCAACTCGGGAATCGGGAACTCGTCGTGCCGGGGTTGCGGCACCGTGCCCTCGACCACCGGCAGCGGCTGACCCGACGTGGTCGGCTCACCGAACCAGAGCAGCACCTCGAACCAGGGCGAGCCGCCGTCCCGGTTGTCCCGGGGCAGCCCGACGTAGGCGACCGCCTCCCCGGTGACGATGTCCCCGGTGTGCGCGATCCGCACGTGTCTTTTCGGCGGCACCACCCCGGCGAACACCTCGGGAAACTGCCCCTCGTCGTCGAAGGCCAACTGCCGGTCGCGGCTGTTCTCCACCGCGCCGCCGAGCCGGGCCTCGCTGCCCTCCCAGCGGATCGACTCGACCCCGCCCTGGAGCGAGTAGAGCCGTACCACGTACCCGGCGCAGAGGATCTCCAGCGAGTTGTCCTCGACCCGGACCCGGACCCCGTCCACCCCGGTGAACTCGGCCTGGCCCAGGTGCACGAGGTTGCGCCAGACGGTGGTGCCGAAGCTCATCGCGTCGTCACCGAGTTCCGGCTCGTGCCGGTCCGCCGCCCGGCGGTACACCTGCTGGATCAGCCGGCCCAACCGGTCCAGGACGCCTCGCTCGTTCAGCACCGTCACCGCGTCGTCCAGCAGTCCCATGCGGGAAAACCTAGCCGATCCACCGGATGATATTGCCGAAATCAAGTGCCGACACGCCCGGGACCCGGTGCGGCCGTGACAGCCGGTTGTGGGCGATCTGGCAGACCCGATCGGCAGGCTGCCGGCAAGGAGGTATTCGGGACATGATTTTTGTCGAACTCACCACTGCCAAGGGCAACCTGGATCCGGAGCAGCGTCTGCGGGTGGCCCAGCGGCTCGGGTCGATGCACGAACTGAGCGGTGGTGCCGAGGTCCAGCCCGGCACGGCGGAGGTATTCCGGTCGATGTTCCAGGTGGTGATCCACGAGCCGGAGGCGTGGGCGGTCGGCGAGGAACCCGTCGCGCCGGCGGATCCGCCCCGGTACGTCGTCCGGGCGTACGTGCCGGCGCCGTGGCGCAAGGACCTGAGCCAGCCGCTCATCGCACACGTGACGAAGGTGCTGTCGGAACTGGGTGCCGACGACGACGGGGCGGAGCCGGGGCGTGGACCCGCCGTGCTGGTGCTGGTGCTCGGCATTTCGGAGGGCGCCATCGGTCTCGACGGGGTACCCCGGACCTCCACTGATCTGGTGGAGATGCTCGGCGAGCTCCGGGCCGGGATCGTTGCCCAACTCGTCGGCGAGTATCTGCCGGTACGCCGCGTAGGCGGCCAGCGCCTCGGCCTGCCTGCCGTCGGTGTGCAGTGCCCGGACCAGCAGCCAGCGCAGCCGTTCCCGCAGCGGGTGCGCCGTGGTGAGCTGCTCCAGTTCGGCTATCGCCGGCCGTACGGCGTCGGTCGCCAGTTCCGCCGCGAGTCGGTCCTCGATGGCCACCAGCCGCAGTTCCTGGGGCCTCGCGATCACCGCCCCGGCGTACCGGGCCTGCGCCACGTCCGCCAGCGGATCGCCCCGCCACAGCTCCAGCGCCTCCCGTAGATGTGCCGTGGCACGGGACGCGTCGCCGTCCTCCAGCGCCCGACGGCCCGCCCGGGCCAACTGCTCGAACCGGAAGGCGTCCACCGCCGTGCTGGGGAGGTCGAGACGGTAGCCGGTCGGTGCCGAGCGCAGCACCGAGCCGTCGGGGAGGACCTGCCGCAGCCGGGAGGTGAGCGAGTGCAGGGCGTGGCTCGGCCGCCGTGGCCCGCCGTCCGGCCACAGTGCCTCGATCAGGGCCGGAGCGCTGACCACCCGGCCGGGGTCGAGGGCGAGCCGGATCAGCAGCGCGCGCAGCCGTACGCCGCCGACGGGGACCGGCGTTCCGTCCGCCAGCACCTCCAGCGGGCCCAGTACCCCGATGCGCATGCCATCACTGTGCCATCCGGGCTATCCCGATCTCAGGGCGGCGATCGCGGTCGGGGCATCGGTGTGCACCCGTTCCCGCAGCAGCGCCAGCACGCCCAGCGCCGCGAGGGCCCGGCGGTGCTCGGGCCGGATCCCGGACAGGTGCACCGCGATGTTCCGGTCGTGCAGGTCCTCGACCGCCTCCCGTAGCGCCAGCGCTCCGGAGGCGTCGATGGCGGTGACCCGGGACAGCCGGAGCAGCACCACCTCGACTCCCTCGACGGTGGAGAGACCCTGTCGAAGCTGGTCCGCGGCGGCGAAGAAGAGCGGGCCGCTCGGCCGGTACACGACGAGGTGCGGCATCGGCTCGTCGTGGGGTACCTCGTCGACGCGCATGGAGCGCGCGACCGTACGCAGCGCCAGGCCCCCGGCGACGATCAGGCCGAGCAGGACGGCGGCCACGAGGTCCAGCAGGACCGTGGCGCCGGCGGTGAGTACCAGCACGAGCGCGTCGGACCGGCTGGCCCCGGCCATCGCGCGCAGCGTTTTCAGGTGCACCATCCGGACGGCGGTCGCCAGTAGCACTCCGGCGAGGGCGGCGATCGGGACGCCGGCCACCAGTGGGGCCGCGGCGAACATGATCACCGCGAGGATGAGGGCGTGCGACAGCGCGGCGAGCCGGGACACGGCCCCGGCACGTACGTTGACGGCGGTGCGGGCGATGGCGGCGGTGGCGGGTACGCCGCCGAAGAGGGGCGTGACGATGTTGGCGATGCCCTGGCCGAACAGTTCACGGTCGGGGTGGTGCCGCTCGCCGCGCCGCATCCCGTCGGCAACGGTGGCGGAGAGCAGCGATTCCAGCGCCGCCAGTGCCGCGACGGCGACCGCCGAGGTGAGCAGGGTGGAGATGGCGTCCAGCCGGAGGAAAGTGAGCGACGGTTGGGGCAAGGTCGCCGGTAGCGCGCCGATGCGCGCGATGTCGACGCTCCACACGTGGGCGCAAACGGTCGCCGCGCCGACCGCGAGCAGTGACGCGGGCACCTGTGGTCGCCACCTCACGACGGCCAGCACCACGGCCGCGACGCCGAGCGAGAACGCCGCCGAGAGCCAGTGTGGACGGCCGACGAACTCGACCATCGCCTGCCAGGCGACCGGCAGCACCTTCTCGCCGTGTGCCTGCGTGCCGAGGGCTGACGGGACCTGCTGGAGAAAGATGATGACCGCGATGCCGGCGGTGAATCCCTCGACCACCGGGGCGGGCACGAACCTCGCGTACCGTCCGGCCCGGGCGATCGCGAGCCCGATGAGGATCAGGCCGGCGAGGAGGCCAACCGTGAGCACGCCGCCGGGGCCGTACTGCGCCACGATCGGGACCAGTACGACCGTCATCGCTCCGGTCGGCCCGGACACCTGGAGGTTCGAGCCGCCGAAGACGGCTGCCAGCGCGCCGGCCACGATGGCGGTCGCCAGCCCGGCCGCCGCCCCGAGGCCGGAGGCGACGCCGAAGCCGAGCGCCAGCGGCAGCGCGACGACCGCCACGGTGAGCCCGGCCAACAGGTCGGCCCGGGGATTGCGCCGTACGCCGGCCAGGTCGGCCCGGCCGGGCAGCAGGTCTGCGAACCTCACTCGCCTTCCACCGCCAGCGACGCCAGCAGTTCGGCCTGGCCCTGCAACATCTCGGTGAGGATGCGGCGGGCGGCCCGCATCAGGTCGGCCACGTCGGGGCCGGCGAGCGCGTAGACCACGTTGGCGCCGTCCCGGGTGGAGACCACGATCCCGGCCCGACGCAGCACGGCGAGCTGCTGGGACAGGTTGGACGCCTCCACCCCGGTCTCGGCCAGCAGGTCGCGTACGGGTACGGGGCCCTCGCCGAGCAGTTCGAGCACGCGGATCCGGACCGGATGGCCCAGCATCCGGAAGAACTCGGCCTTGGCCTGGTACAACGGAACCTGCATGTGAGCAATTGAAGACTTCTTCAAGTTGACCATTGTCAGTCGGGTCGAGATCAGTGATCTCGGTCACCCTTGCGGCATCCATTGACGCGGATCTCCAGGCGGAGCACGATCTCCGCAGAGGCGTGGCGACGGTCACAGTTCCCATCCGCGCGGTTGAAGGAGACGCCGATGAGCGCACCCACCCAGCCGACCGGTACGCCAGCGGCGCCGGCCATCGGTCTCGACGAGGAACGCCTGGCCCAGCTCGGCTACCAGCAGGAATTGCGGCGGAAGCTCTCCGGCTTCTCCAACTTCGCCGTCTCGTTCTCGATCATCTCGATCCTGGCCGGTGCGATCACCTCGTACGGCATCGCGATGACGGCCGGCGGCCCGATGGCGATCACCCTGGGCTGGCTCTTCGTCGGCGGCATGGTCACCCTGGTGGCGCTCGCGATGGCGGAGATCTGCTCGGTCTACCCCACCGCCGGGGCGCTGTACTGGTGGGCGGCGGCGTTGGCCAAGCGGAACAAGGCCGCCTGGGCGTGGTTCATCGGCTGGTTCAACTTCCTCGGCGAGGTGGCGGTCACCGCGGCCATCGACTTCGGCGCGGCGATCACCACCTCGGCGTTCCTCAGCCTGACCTTCGGCCTCGAGGTGACGCCGGAGCGTACCTTCGTGGTCTTCCTCGTGATCATCATCGCGCACGGGCTGCTGAACACCTTCGGGGTCAACCTGGTCCGGGTGCTCTCCGACGTGAGCGCCTGGTGGCACCTGGTCGGTGTCGCGACGATCGTCGGCGTGCTGGCGCTGGTGCCCGACCAGCACAAGCCGATCTCGGAGGTCTTCTTCGAGGTCCGCAACGCCACCGGCTTCGACTTCGGCGGGGCGGCCGTCTACGCCGTACTGATCGGGCTGCTGATGGCCCAGTACACCTACACCGGCTACGACGCGAGCGCGCACGTCGCCGAGGAGACCCACGACGCCAGCCGCGCCGCACCCCGGGGCATCGTGATGTCGGTGGTGGTCTCGGTGATCGCCGGATTCTTCCTGCTCTTCGCCATCACCTGGTCGATCGGGGACTACGACGCGCAGCGGCAGACCGTACTCGGACTGCCACCGGCACAGATCTTCATCGACGCGACCGGCGAGGAGACGGGAATCTTCCTGCTCTTCATCTGCGTGGTGGCGCAGTTCTTCTGCGGAATGGCCTCGGTCACCGCGAACTCCCGGATGACGTACGCCTTCAGCCGGGACGGTGCGCTGCCCGGTTCGCGGATCTGGCGCCGGGTCAACCCCCGGACCGGTACGCCGACCAACTCGATCTGGCTCTGCGTGGCCTGTTCGACCCTGCTGGTGCTGCCGTCGCTGTGGAACACCACCGCGTACCTGGCCGCCACCTCGATCGCGGTGATCGGCCTCTACATCGCGTACGTCGGACCGGTGTTCCTCCGCCGCCGCAGCCCCGACTTCGTGCCGGGCCCGTGGAACCTGGGCCGGTGGAGTGCGCTGGTCGGCTGGCTGGCGATCGGCTGGGTGGGCGTGATCTGCGTCCTCTTCGTGCTGCCCACCTCGGGTCCGGTCACGGCGGAGACCTTCAACTACACGATCGTCGCCGTGGTTGTGGTGCTCGGCGCGGCCTGGTTGTGGTGGGTGCTCAGCGCCCGGCACTGGTTCACCGGCCCTCGGCAGAACATCGCGCCGGACATCCCGAAGAGCATCGCGCCGGACATCCCGGAGAGCATCGCGCCGGACATCCCGGAGAGCATCCCGGAGACCAGCTCGGGGAGCATCGCCTCGAGCGGCTCGGAGAGCATCCCGGCGAGCGGTTCGGAGGAGGGGCGTTGACGGGCCGGAGCCCCGCGATGCGGGTCGAGGAACTTCGGGTGGCGGTCGACGGCGGTGAGATCGACACCGTGGTGCTGGCCCTGGTCGACATGCAGGGCCGCCTCCAGGGCAAGCGGTTCCACGCGCCGTACTTCCTCGCCGAGGTACTCCAGCACGGTAGCGAGGGCTGCAACTACCTGCTGGCGGTGGACGTCGAGATGAACACCGTCGGCGGGTACGAGATGTCGAGCTGGGAACGCGGCTACGGGGACTTCGCGATGGTCCCCGACCTGGCCACGTTGCGCCGGGTCCCCTGGCAGCCCGGAACCGCGATGCTGCTGGCCGACCTGGCCTGGCTGGACGGCAGCGGGGAGGTGGTCGCCTCGCCCCGGCAGATCCTCCGCCGCCAGCTCGACCGGCTCCGCGGGCACGGGCTGACCGCGTACGCCGGGACCGAGCTGGAGTTCGTGCTGTACCGCGACTCGTACGAGGACGCCTGGCGCCGGGGCTACCGCGAACTGACCCCGGCGAACCTGTACAACGTGGACTACTCGCTGCTGGGCACCGCCCGGGTCGAGCCGCTGCTGCGACGGATCCGGACCGAGATGGCCGGTGCGGGCCTGACCCCGGAGAGTGCCAAGGGCGAGTGCAACCTCGGCCAGCACGAGATCGCCTTCCGCTACACCGACGCGTTGACCTGTGCCGACAACCACGTGGTCTACAAGAACGGGGCGAAGGAGATCGCCGCCCAGGAGGGCATGGCGATCACCTTCATGGCCAAGCCGAACGAGCGGGAGGGCAACTCCTGCCACATCCACTTCTCGCTCCGCGCGACCGACGGCTCCTCGGCGATGCTCGGCGACGGCGACGGCGACGGCGACGGCGCTGCCCGGCTCTCCGGCACCGGGCGGCGGGTGCTGGCCGGGCTGTTGGCGACGATGTGCGACTTCAGCCTGCTCTTCGCCCCGAACGTGAACTCCTACAAGCGTTATCAGCCCGGATCGTTCGCGCCGACGGCGCTGCGCTGGGGAACCGACAACCGGACCTGCGCGCTCCGGCTGGTCGGGCACGGCCAGGGGATGCGGGTGGAGAACCGGGTACCCGGGGCGGACGTGAACCCGTACCTGGCGATCGCGGCGCTGGTGGCGGGTGCCGTGCATGGGATCGAGGCCGAGCTGGACCTAGAGCCGGAGTTCACGGGCAACGCCTACGCCGACGCCTCCGCCGCCCGGATGCCGGCGACGCTGCGGGACGCGCTCGTCCACTGGGAGAATTCCGTGACCGCGGGGTCGGCGTTCGGTCCCGAGGTGGTCGCGCACTACGCCAACCACGCGCGCGTCGAACTGGCCGCCTTCGACGCCGCGGTGACCGACTGGGAGCTGCGACGTGGCTTCGAACGGCTCTGACGCCGTGGCTTCGAACGGCTCTGACGCCGTGGCTTCGAACGGCTCTGATCCGGCCACCGGCGCGTACGGCCGGTCGGCACCGGCCACCGACCTGGTCAATCCGGCGACCGGGCTGGTGGTGGCGACGGTGCCGGCGACCAGCGCCGCGCAGACCGACGCGGCGATCGACCGGGCGGCGCGGGCGTACGGGTCGTGGCGGCAGGTCGCGCCGGGGGACCGGGCCCGGCTGCTGCGCCGGTTCGCCGCGCAGGTCGACGCGCACCTGGAGGAACTGGCCGAACTGGAGGTACGCAACTCCGGGCACACCATCGGCAACGCCCGGTGGGAGGCGGGCAACGTCCGGGACGTCCTCGACTACTACGCCGGGGCGCCGGAGCGGCTGGTTGGCCGGCAGATCCCGGTGGCCGGCGGGCTGGACGTCACCTTCCACGAGCCGCTCGGCGTGGTCGGGGTGATCGTCCCGTGGAACTTCCCGATGCCGATCGCCGCCTGGGGGTTCGCCCCGGCGCTGGCCGCCGGCAACACGGTGGTGCTCAAACCGGCCGAACTGACCCCGCTGACCGCGATCCGCCTGGCCGAACTGGCGCTCGACGCCGGGCTGCCGCCGGACGTCCTCACCGTGCTGCCCGGCCGGGGCAGTGTGGTGGGCGAGGCGATCGTCGCGCACCCGGCGGTCCGGAAGATCTGCTTCACCGGCTCGACCGAGGTCGGCACCCGGATCATGGCCGGCTGCGCCGCGCAGGTGAAACGGCTGACCCTGGAACTCGGCGGCAAGAGCGCCAACCTCGTCTTCGCCGACGCCGCCCTGGAGCGGGCGGCGGCGACCGCGCCGTACGCGGTCTTCGACAACGCCGGCCAGGACTGCTGCGCACGGTCCCGGATCCTGGTCCAGCGCCCGGTGTACGACCGCTTCCTCGAACTGCTGGAGCCGGCCGTCCGCGCCTTCCGGGTGGAGGACCCGGCGCTGGAGACGGCCGAGATGGGTCCACTGATCTCGGCCGGTCATCGGACGTCGGTCTCGTCCTTCGTGGATGGTGCCGAGGTCGCCTTCACCGGATCCTGCCCCGAGGGCCCCGGCTTCTGGTACGCCCCGACGGTCCTGCTGGCCCGGTCGCCCGCCGAGCGGCACTGGCGGCAGGAGATCTTCGGGCCCGTCGTGTCGGTGCTGCCGTTCGACGACGAGGCCGAGGCGCTGGCGCTGGCCAACGACACCGAGTACGGCCTCTCCGGCTCGATCTGGACCCGGGACGTCGGCCGGGCGATCCGGGTGGCCCGGGGCGTGGAGTCGGGAAACCTGAGCGTCAACTCGCACTCGTCGGTGCGCTACTGGACGCCGTTCGGTGGGATGAAGCGGTCCGGCCTCGGCCGCGAACTCGGCCCGGACGCCCTGCACGCGTTCACCGACGTCAAGAACGTCTTCATCGGCACTGACGGGTAGATGTCACCGCACGCTCTCGGTGACCATCCGCAGCTGTCGGAATGCGGGTAGTCGTCTGCCGCTCCGCCCCGCCCACTCCTAGCCTGCTGTGCAAACAGCGGCATCAGCCGTGGACAGTGCCCCTGACCTCGGCGTACGGAAGGGATCGGTGGGAATGAACGGCAGGAGAACGCTTGTCGGCGCGGTGGTCGGAGTGCTGTGCGCGCTGACGCTGGCCGTGCCGGCGGCCCAGGCGGGCCGGATGAACGAGCCCATCCACGGCGACATGAACGGCGACGGACTGACCGACCGGATGACCCTGGGCGGCTCGGACGACAGTTGCGGCGTCTTCGTACGCCTCGGCAGGGCAGCAGGTGGCTACGGTCCGGTCATCCGGCATTCGTACCTGCCGCCGAACGAGGTGGTACCGATCAGCTACTGCCCGGACATGGGGGTGTACCTGGACCTCGGCGGTGACGGAACCCCGGAGTTGGTGCTCGGCTACTTCCATGGCGCGTCCTGGAGTCCCGACCTGGTGATTCTGCGCGACTACCGCCCGGTCGGCGGCCTGTCCGCGATCAGCCGGCCGAGCGTGATCTACACCACCGACCTCAACGCCGACGGGCTGACCGACGTGTGGGAGATGACGGACGACTCGGACGGCTTCCAGAGCTGGCTCAACACCCGGGACGGGCGCCTGGTTCCCGGGCCGTTGCGCATCGGTGACATGAGCATCAACCCGGACAGGTTGCCGTCACTTGTGGACCTGGACGGCAACCGTCGACTGGACCTCGTGGTCGCCTACACCCAGGGCACGCCCGAGAACGGCGTGATCGTCGTCTTCGACGACGGCACCCGCCGGCAACTGCAGGGCGGCGACGAGACCGCCTGGTCGGCGGTCGTCGGCGACGTCAGTGGTGACGGCCGGCCGGACATCCGGACCGTGTCGGGTACCGGCGTCCGGGAGACCTTCCTCAACCTGGGCAACCGCAGCTTCGTCCTGCCCCCGGTGGCCAACGACGACCTGGCGTACGCCTATCGGGTCACGCCCAAGGTGATCAAGGTGCGGGACAACGACCACGCCAGCACCAACGCGACGCTCAGCATCCCCACACCACCCCGCTACGGCCGGCTGACCAGGACCGATCCGCGCTACGAGGTGGTGTACGAGCGCACCGCCAGTCATGCACTGCCGGACAGCTTCGTCTACCGGCTGAGCCAGCACGGCCGGAGCGACACCGCTACCGTCACGGTGCGGATGAAGGACTGAACGCGCGCCGTCCGGGTCACTCGTCGGGATCGGGCGGGGCGGCGTCTCGGTGCTGGGCGCCGACCAGCAGGTCCCCACCGGGGGTGCGGAAGTAGAGCACGGAACGGCCGGACCGGCGGCGCCGGACGAGCTGGGCGTCCAGCAGGACCTGGAGATGACCGCCGACCGAGCCGTACCCGTGGCCGGTCAGTGCGACGAGTTGGGTGGGACTCTTCGGCGTCTCCAGCAGGGTGAGGATGCCTGCCCGGACCGGCCCGAGCAGCCGGCTCAATGCCCGGGTCGGCTGACGGTCGGCCGGGTCGGCCAGGCTTCCGGTGCAGGGATAGAAGACCGCGTGCCGGTCCGGCCCGGCCGAGCCCAGCCAGCCCCGGTGGGTGGTACTCGGGATGAACAGCAGTTCCGCCCCGGTCAGGTCCTCCGCGGGAAGGTCGTACGGGTTGACCTGCAACCGGCCGTCGCCGAGCCACCGCATCCCCGGCCGCATCCGGTCGAGGGTGGCGGCCCAGCCACCCGAGCTGAGCTGCTGAGTCCGGGACACGATGTCGGCCTCCAGGATGCGGCGGCGCCGCGACCAGTCCGGTTCCACCGTCCGGGTCCAGATCCAGCCGAGCAGTTCCACGGTCCGCTCCGGCAGGTCCGGCGCCGCCAGTTCCGCCGGTAGCGGTGCGTCCGGCCCGCCGGCGAGGTCGGCTCGGGCCGTACCGGGCGGGGTGGCCCGGATCCGGGCCAGCTCGTCGGCGATCGTCTCGTCGGGGCCGGCCGGCGGTCGGGTCAGGAGGTCGGCCATCCATCTCGGCCGGAACGCGGCCCGGACCAGTGCCCGGGCGAACGGGTCGGCGGCGACCCGCTCCCGGTAGCCGGGGGTGTGCGCGGCCAGCCAGTCCCGCTGCCCGGGAGCGGCGATCCCGGTGTGCAGCGACTTGAGCGCCGCGACGGTCTCGGCGAGCGCGGATACGGTGAACCGGCTCCGCGCCAGCGAGTCCGTACCGATTCGCCAGATGCCCACCGCATGCCCCCGGTTCCGCGTGCCGACGACCTCTCGTCTCCACGCGAAAAGGTATCTCGCCGACGCCGGGCTCCCCAGACTCCTGCGCATGCACACGTATCGCGACTTGTTCCGGGTCCCCGAGTTCGGGCCGCTCTTCGCGGCGGTCTCGTTGCAGACCGCCGCGCGTACCGTGATGGGGCTGGCGCTCGGGACCCTGGTGTACGCGGCCACCGGGTCGCCGCTGCTCGCCGCGCTCAGCCTCTTCGGGTCGTACTTCGCCCAGGTGCTCGGCGCGGCGACCCTGCTCAGCGTGGCGGACCGGGTGCCGCCCCGGGCCGCCATGGTCGCGCTCGCGGCGTTCGGCGGGCTGAGCACCCTGGCGTTGGCCCTGCCGGGCATGCCGGTCTGGGGGATCTTCTGCGTGATCGGTCTCCAGGGGCTGGTCGGTTCGGTCGCCGGCGGCGTCCGCTGGGGACTGCTCGGGGAGATCCTGCCCGGAAGCGGTTACGTCCTCGGTCGATCGGTCTTCAACATGTCGCTCGGGGTCACCCAGATCACCGGGTTCGCGGCCGGCGGGCTGCTGGTCGCGGTCACCTCGCCCCGTCAGGTGCTGGTTCTCGCCGCCGCGCTCTCCCTGGGCGGTGCGCTCACCGCCGGGCTGGGGCTGTCCCGGCGCCCGCCCCGGGCCACCGGCCGGCCCTCGGTGGGGCAGACCTGGCGGGTGAACGCCGAGCTCTGGTCGATGCCGGCCCGCCGGCACGCGTACCTGGCGATGTGGGTGCCGAACGGCCTCGTCGTCGGGTGCGAGGCGATCTTCATCCCGTACGCGCCGGGCGCGGCGGGCGTGCTCTTCGTGGCGGGAGCGGCGGGGATGCTCGCCGGCGACGTGCTGATGGGCCGCTTCCTGCCGGTCCGGTGGCGGACCCGGACGGTCACGCCGCTACAACTGCTGCTCGGGGTGCCGTACCTGCTCTTCGCCCTCTCGCTGCCGCTGCCCGTCGCGGCGGTCGCGGTCGCCGCCGCCTCGTTCGGGTTCGGCGGCGGGCTGCTGCTTCAGGAACGGCTGATCGCCCTGACCCCGGCGGAGCTGCGCGGGCAGGCACTCGGCCTGCATTCGGCCGGGCTGCTGACCTTCCAGGCGGTGGCGGCGTCGATCGCGGGCGCCGTCGCAGGCTGGCTGCCGGTCGGTCTGGCGATGGCGGTGATGGGCGCACTGTCGTTGCTGGCGACGCTCTATCTCGCACCTCGGCTGCGCCGCCGGGATCAGGTTCCCGCGCCCGAGCCGGTGCCGGCGTGACCTCCGCCGTCCCGAGCGCTTGGTGTGGCGGCCGGGTGCGGCGTCGGGGGCGTCAGCGGGCTCAGTCGCGGCGGGACAGCAGGTGCGGGGCGTGCTCGCGGACGGCCGCCAGCAGTTTACGGGCCGACGGGTTCACCATCGGTCGGCCCGCGACGGTCACCGTCGGCACGGTCTCGTTGCCGTCCGCCACGGAGCGGACGAACGCCGCCGCAGCCGGGTCCTTCCAGATGTTGACCTTCGTGTACCGCAGCCGGCTGAAGAGCAACAGGAACATCAAGTTCATGCAGTACGGGCATCCGTGCCGCCAGTAGACGACGACGCCTTCCCGGTCCTCGGTCATGGCGCTCCTCCGCTGTCGGCCCCCGCTGGTCGGAGCGTAGCCGAGGACACCCGGATCCAGACCTGCCGATCTGGTCCTCGACCGCTGCCGACAGGTCGGCGAGGATGCCGGGGACGGTGCTGATCCGGAAGGGGAGTACGGCGATGACAAGTGATCGACTGGCCGGACGGGTGGCCGTGGTGACCGGCGCCGGCAGCGGGATCGGGCTGGCCACCGTACGCCGGCTGGCCAGCGAGGGGGCCCGGGTGGTCTGCGTCGACATCGCGGCCGACGCCGGGCGGGCCGCTGCCGAAGAGGTGGACGGCGAGTTCGTCGAGTGCGACGTGGCCGACGAGGCGGCCGTACGCGATCTCTTCGATCGGGTCGCGGCCCGGCACGGACGGGTCGACATCGCGTTCAACAACGCCGGCATCTCGCCGCCGGACGACGACTCGATCCTCGACACCGGCCTGGACGCCTGGGAACGGGTGCTCCGGGTCAACACCACAAGTGTCTACCTGTGCTGCAAGTACGTGATCCCGCACATGCTGCGCCAGGGCAAGGGGTCGATCATCAACACCGCGTCGTTCGTCGCGCTGATGGGGGCGGCGACCTCACAGATCGCCTACACCGCGAGCAAGGGCGGGGTGCTGGCACTGACCCGGGAACTCGGCGTCCAGTTCGCCCGGCAGGGGATCCGGGTCAACGCGCTCTGTCCGGGGCCGATCGGCACCCCGCTGCTCCGGGAACTCTTCGCCGCCGATCCGGAACGGGCGGCCCGCCGCCTGGTACACGTCCCGATGGGGCGGTTCGGCGAGCCGGCGGAGATCGCCGCCGCGGTGGCCTTCCTGGCCAGCGACGACGCCTCCTTCATGACCGCCGCCCAGTTCGTGGTCGACGGGGGGATCACCGGTGCGTACGTCACCCCGCTGTGAGGTTGTCCGTGAAGTCCGGATGTCGTGCGGGTCACCGAAGCGTGAGCACTTCCGGGGGCCGAGGTTAGGCTGGAGGCCATGACCGTCCGTGCGCCGTTGACCCCCGGCACGCAGTCCCCGTGGCGCCAGGTGCCGCCGCAGATCGTCCGCCCCGAGTACGTCGGCAAGAAGCGGCCGAAGGAGTGGCGCGGGTCGCACGTCCAGTCCGCCGAGACGATCGAGAAGATGCGGGTTGCCGGCCGGATCGCGGCCCAGGCCACCCAACTGGCGGGGGAGCACTGCAAGCCGGGCGTCACCACCGACGAGATCGACCGGGTGGTGCACGAGTTCCTGATCGACCACGACGCCTACCCGTCCACGCTCGGCTACAAGGGCTTCCCGAAGTCCTGCTGCACGAGCCTGAACGAGGTGATCTGCCACGGCATCCCCGACTCCACCCTGCTGATGGACGGCGACATCATCAACGTCGACGTCACCGCGTACCTCGACGGGGTGCACGGCGACACCGACGCCACGTTCTGCGTCGGCGAGGTGGCGGAGCCGGCGCGGCTGCTGGTGGAGCGGACCCACGAGGCGATGATGCGCGGCATCCGCTCGGTCGTACCGGGTCGGCAGATCAACGTGATCGGCCGGGTCATCGAGTCGTACGCCAAGCGGTTCGGCTACGGCGTCGTCCGGGACTTCACCGGGCACGGCATCGGCGAGGCCTTCCACAGCGGCCTCTACGTGCCGCACTACGACAGCCCCCGGCCCACCGACATCATGGAACCGGGGATGACCTTCACCATCGAGCCGATGATCACCCTCGGCACCTACGAGTACGACATGTGGGACGACGGCTGGACCGTGGTCACCAAGGACCGCCGCTGGACGGCACAGTTCGAGCACACCATCGTGGTCACCGACGACGGCCACGAGATCCTCACCCTGCCGTGACCGACGCCTCCACCCCGGTCAGCGAACACCATCACGCGGACGTCTCCGGCGGCTGGCTGCGTCCCGCCGTGTTCGGGGCGATGGACGGTCTGGTCACCAACATCGCGCTGATCGCCGGCGTCGGCGGCGGTGGCGCCGAGCCCCGGAACATCGTGCTGACCGGATTCGCCGGCCTCGTCGCCGGGGCGATCTCG
The DNA here is from genome assembly GCF_015690345.1 of Plantactinospora alkalitolerans. GTDB lineage: Bacteria > Actinomycetota > Actinomycetes > Mycobacteriales > Micromonosporaceae > Plantactinospora > Plantactinospora alkalitolerans. Next base: position 33,642 of record NZ_JADPUN010000137.1, read on the forward strand.
ATGGGCCTGGGCGAGTACACCAGCGTGCAGTCCCAGAACGAGCAGGTCGCCGCCGAGGTCGCCAAGGAACGCCGCGAGCTGGAGCGGAATCCGGCCGGCGAGGCCCGGGAACTGGCCGACGCCTGGGTGGAGCGCGGGCTGCCCCGCGATCTGGCCGAGCAGGTGGCGGACGCGCTGCGGGGCAACCCGAAGGAGGCGCTCCGGGTGCACGTCCAGGAGGAGCTCGGCGTCGACGTGAACGAGCGGCCCAGCCCGTGGACCGCTGCCTTCTCCTCGTTCCTGTGCTTCTCGGCGGGCGCACTCGTGCCGCTGGTGACGTACCTGCTGGGGTTCTCCAGCCTGTGGCTGGCGTTGGCGGTGGGCGGTCTCGGCCTGTTCGTCGCCGGTGCGCTGGTCGCCCGGTTCACCAACCGGAAGTGGTGGGTGAGCGGTGGCCGGCAGCTTCTGCTCGGCGCGGCGGCCACCGCCGCGACGTACCTGGTCGGCCGCCTGATCGGGGTCGGCGTCAGCTGAGCGGGGGCCCGGTCGGTGCGAGCCGGAAGATCCGGATGTGGCGACCACCGGCCCGGCGCACATAGGTCTGGTACGCCGGCCACTCGGCCACCAGGAGCTGCCACAACCGGTCCCGTTCCGCGCCGTCGACCAGGTGGGCCCGGACCGGTACCCGGGTGCCGGCGACGGTCACCGTGGCGGACGGTTCGGCGATCAGGTTGAGGGCCCAGGCCGGGTGCTCCGTCCGACCCCAGTTCGACCCGATCACCACGTAGCCGTCGCCGTCCTTCACGTAGAGCAACGGGTTGGTCCGCGGTTGGCCGGACCGGCGCCCGGTGGTGGTGATCAGCAACGACGGGATCAGTCCCAGCGCGACCACCCGACCCCGGGTCAGGCGTGCGACCAGGCGGTCGGCGGGGACCAGCAGCGGAGTGCAGGCGGCGAACCAGCGCCGGTGGCCGAGTCGGCGGACGAGTCTGCCCAGCGCGGACGCCGGCCTTCCCAGAGTGGACACCGACACAGTGTGCCGGATCAGGCCGGTCGGCCGGTTGCCGGATCGGGCCGGTCGGCGGGTTGCCGGATCGGGCCGGTCGGCGGGTTGCCGGATCGGGCCGGTCGGCCGGTTGCCGGATCAGGCCGGTCGGCCGGGGAACGGCACCGTGGCCGGGGTGACCCCGGCCGCCCGCCGCCACCTGGTCGCGCGTACCGCCGCGTCGGTGAGCCCGTTCAGCGCACTGCCGCGTTGCGCTCCCTCGGTGGCCGGCAGGGCGGCTCGCCACACCGCGCCGGTCCGCTCCTCGACCTCGACCGCCAGCCGGAGCGCACTGGCCTCGTCGGTGACCGGAAACGGCAGGGCGTACGCCGGGGCGGCGACCGGAACCGTGCCGCCCTTGCCGGTCAGCAGCAGGATCAGGCTGTCCCGGCGGCTGCGGTGTGCGGCCTCGGCGGACCGGGCCTGGTCGGCCGCGTCGCCGTCCAGGTGCACCCCGATCGGCCCGTACGCGTAGATCGCCGCGTGCTCGGCGGCCAGCGCCGCAGCCAGTGCCTCGGACATCAGGCCACCCGTCCCGTCCGCCCGGCGGCGGTCGTCGTTCGGTAGCCGGTCGTCGTTCGGTAGCCGGTCGTCGTCTGGTAGCCGGTCGTCGTCTGGTAGCCGGTCATCGGAGCACCTCCAGGTGGCTGGCTCGGGCCGCGGTGATCGACCCGACCAGCGCGGCCCGGTCGGCCGGGGCCTCGGTGCACACCTTCGCGGCGGCATCCCGGCCCTGCTGCTCGGCCTCCCGTAGCTGCTTCAGGGTCGCGGCGGCGGTGACGGCGCCGGAATCTCCGGCGGACGTCGAGGGCGCGACGGTGGCGGAGGGCAGCGTCGTCCTGGTGACCCGGGCCAGTTCGGCGGCGTGTGCCCGATGGGCTTCGGCGAGCGGGCGGAGCCGGTCCGCCAGCTCCGGGAACGCCGCGATCGTCGCCTCGTACCGGGCGGCGAGGTCGAGCGCCCCGCCGATCAGTGGCGCGAGTGGGTCCGGTGCGGGCGGCGGGTCGGGTTCGCCGTCGAAGAGACCGCATCCGGTCAGCGAGCCGGTGGTGCCGACCAGCGCCACCAGGGCGGCTGCTCGTACCACGTCGCGCCGGGACCGCCCCGCCGTCCCGTACTTCTGGTTCGTGTCTCCGGTCCGCACCGATCAAGTCAACACCATCGGTCGTCGGGACGGCGTTAGCACGGCGTCGTGGCCGCCTCGTCGGTGCGCCGATCGGGCTCCCGGCGGGCCAGCGCGTTACGCTCTGCGCAGCCGCCGGGCGTATCGGTCCGGTGGCACGCTGGTGTGGCTGCCGGGACGGGGCCGATGATCGCGAGAGGGGGCGGAGATGACGCAGCGTGGCCGTGCCACCGGCCGACCGAAGGCGGGTCCCCGCGCTCCGGGGCGCCCCCGTGACGACTCGTCCGCGCGCCGGCTCCGGCTCCGTGCCGTTATCGAACCCGTGGTGAACGCCGCCGGCTACGACCTCGAGGACCTTTCGGTGTCCCGGGCCGGTCGTCGGTACGTGGTCCGGGTGATCGTCGACGGTGACGCGGGCGTCAGCCTGGACGCGGTGGCGGACGTCTCCCGGGCGCTGTCCAAGGCGCTCGACCAGGCGGAGGAGACCGGTGGCGATCTGGTCGCCGGTGAGTACCAGCTCGAGGTGAGTTCGCCCGGTGTGGACCGGCCGTTGACCCTGCCCCGGCACTGGCGGCGCAATGTCGGCCGCCTGGTGAAGGTGACCGTGCGCGGTGCCGGCGAGCCGGTGGCGGCGGCCCCGGGCAGCCCGGGGACGGCGACCGGGTCGACCGGACGACCGACGACCGACCGGCAGGTGACCGTTCGGGTGGTCGCCGCCGACGAGCACCGGGTGGTGCTGGACACTGACGCCGGACCGACCGGATGGGCGTACGACGACCTGGGGCCCGGACGGGTCCAGGTGGAGTTCAACCGGTTGGACGAGATCGCGGAAGACGATCTGACCGACGCTGGCGATGATGACTATGACGACGACGTCGAAGACGGCGACGACGAAGATGTGGAGGGCGAGGAGCGGTGAACATCGACCTCGCGGCGTTGCGGGCCCTTGAGCGCGAACGGGAGATCCCGTTCGACACGATTCTCGCGGCGATCGAGACCGCGTTGCTGACGGCGTACCGGCACACAGAGGGGGCCCAGGCGCTTGCCCGGGTCGAGATCGACCGTAAGACCGGCGCGGCCCTGGTGTACGCCCAGGAGCAGGACGCCGAGGGTGCGGTGCTCCGGGAATTCGACGACACTCCACACGATTTCGGTCGGATCGCTGCGATGACCGCGAAGCAGGTCATCCTGCAACGGCTTCGGGAGGCCACCGACGAGGTGCACTTCGGCGAGTACGCGGGCCGGGACGGTGACCTGGTCACCGGAGTGGTGCAGGCGCACGAGGCGCGCAGCGAGAAGGGCATCGTCTCGGTCGACCTCGGCAAGGTGGAGGCGGTACTGCCCCAGGCGGAGCAGGTTCCCGGCGAGCTGTACGAGCACGGGCAGCGGCTGCGGTGCGTGGTGGTGCACGTGGTGAAGGGCTTCCGAGGCCCGCAGATCACTCTGTCCCGTACGCATCCGAACCTGGTGAAGAAGCTGTTCGCCCTGGAGGTGCCGGAGATCGCCGACGGAACGGTGGACATCGCGGCGATCGCCCGGGAGGCCGGTCACCGCACCAAGATCGCGGTTCGGTCCACCGTGTCCGGGGTCAACGCGAAGGGCGCCTGCATCGGCCCGATGGGTCAGCGGGTCCGTGCGGTGATGAGCGAGCTGCACGGTGAGAAGATCGACATTATCGACTGGTCGGACGACCCGGCGACGTTCGTGGGTAACGCCCTGTCGCCGGCCAGGGCGCTCCGGGTCGAGGTCGTGGACGCTGCGACCCGGACGGCGCGGGTGACCGTACCTGATTTCCAGCTTTCGTTGGCTATCGGGCGAGAAGGACAGAATGCCCGTCTTGCCGCCCGCCTCACCGGCTGGCGGATCGACATCCATGCCGATACCGAGCAGGTTCCGAGCCCGGCTCCGGCCGGCCGGCAGGGCGGTGCTGATCACGCAGCCGAGGCGGACGGAGCGATCTCGAGCGGGTAGGGGTAGACTTTCTCAGTGGTACGACGCGTGTGGCCGGAGCGCACCTGTGTGGGCTGTCGGCAACGGGCGCCGTCTGGCCAGCTGCTGCGGATTGTCGCGGTCGGCGATGAGACTGGTCACAGCCTCCGACCCGATCCGACCCGTAGGCTGCCGGGACGGGGGGCGAACCTGCATCCCGACCCGGCCTGCTTCACGCTGGCGCTGCGACGTCGAGCTTTTGGGCGGGCGTTGCGTATCGCTGGCGTCCCAGACGCGAGTGAGTTGGCCGAGCACCTCCAAGGCGTCGACAAACACGACCGGTCACCCGGCCGGGCGGAATCGACGCAACGGAACCCAAGCAAGGTAGGACGACCGACATGAGCACACGATGAAGTCCCAGAAATGACCAGGCTTCAAGTGCACGAGTGAGGTTGCTGCGGGTGCTGCCCGCACGACCTCGGAGTGAGGAGTGCAGTGGCAGGCAAGGCCCGCGTACACGAGCTGGCTAAAGAGCTCGGGGTCGAAAGCAAGACCGTTCTCGCCAAGTTGAAAGAGATGGGCGAGTTCGTCAAGTCCGCGTCAAGCACCGTCGAGGCCCCGGTGGCCCGGCGGCTGCGTGGCGCCTTCGTGGCGTCTTCGGAGCCGGCGGCATCCGCCGCTCCGTCAGCGCCTCCGGCCCCCAAGGCGACCCCGACCCCGGGTCCCGGGGAGCCAAGAGTCTCCGCCAAGCCGGGACCGCCCCGTCGGGTGACGCCACCAGCGGCGAAGCCCAAGGGTCCGGTTCCGGGTCCGCCGCAGCCGGCGGCTCCGGTCGCCAAGCCGGCGAGCGCCCACGACATCGAGCTGGCCGCGGCCGAGGCTCGGGCCACGGCGCTGAAGGCCGAGCAGGAGGCGGCGGTCAAGGCCGCCCAGGCCGCTCGGCAGCAGCGCAGCGACACGGTCCGGCGGGAGCCGCCGGCCGAGGGTGGTCCCACGTCCCGGCCG